>JBEKKH010000825.1:0-3235 GCA_050010815.1 Streptosporangiaceae bacterium
GGTGATGGCCTACTGGGACCTGAGCCCGAAGGCCGCGCCGGGGGCAGACGGGGTGACGTGGGAGGCCTGCGGGCAGGACCTGGTGGCGAACCTCCGGGACCTGCACGAGCGGGTGCAGCAGGGACGCTACCGGGCGGACCAGTCTTGTCGGCGGTGCCGCCGCCCGGCGCCGTTGCCTCGTCGCTGGTCATCTAGATGCCTTTCTCGCTTCCTGCCGATCTCTTGAGCCGCCGACCGAGGGCTTGGGCGCCTCAGCCGCGCATCAGCGCTTGCGGCCCACCGCGCCCCACCCAGGCGAGTGGCCCGAGGGGTTGCCGGGGTCTGGGCGCCATTCCTCGACCGGCACCAGCCCAGGTTCCACCAGGTCCGTGCCCGCGAAGAACCGGGCCACCTGCGCGTGGGTGCGGTATGAGTACTGCTGCTGGCTCGTTTGCATGGCGTCCAGAATGCCCTGCCGCGCTTCCCGGTCAAGGAGATCCGAGCCTCCGTGGGAGATGGCGAGGTAGCTGCCGGACGGCACGGCGTCCATCAGCGTGGCCACGATCGCCTGCGGGTCGTCTGAGTCCGGTATCACATGCAGGATGGCGAGCAGCACGACCGCCACCGGCTTCGTGAAGTCCAGCAGTTGCCTGGCCTGGGAGAGAATAGTGCCGGTGTCGCGCAGGTCGGCGTCGATGTACTCGGTGGCACCTGCCTCGCTGCTGGTCAGCAGCGCGCGGGCGTGGGCGAGCACGATGGGGTCGTAGTCCACGTAGACGACCCGGGATTCGGGTGCGACGGCCTGGGCGACCTGGTGGGTGTTGCCGGCGGTCGGGATGCCGGTGCCGATGTCCAGGAACTGCCGGATCCCGGCCTCCCCGGCGAGGTAGCGGATCACGCGCCCGAGGAACGCCCGGTTCGCCCGCGCGGCAAAGGCCATCGCCGGGTAGGCGTTGAGCACCGCCTCGGCGACCGCCCGGTCGGCGGCGTAGTTGTCCTTGCCGCCGAGCAGGTAGTCGTAGATCCGGGCCTGGTGCGCTTTGCTGGTGTCGAACGGCAGCGGGCCCGTCTTGCCGGCGGTGCCGCTGCCTGGTGCCGCTGCCTCGTCGCTGGTCATTCCCCTATGCCTTTCATGTCTCTTTGGCGACCTGCTCGATAAAGCGAGTCGTGGCGGCCGGCGTCAGTGCCTCGCCGCTGAGCTGGTCCATGACTTCCAGGTAGTGCTCGACATCCGAGCGCTGCTCCAGGTAGACGGCACCAGTGAGCTGCTCGATGTAGACCACATCCGGCAGGTCCTGCTCCTCGAAGCGCAGGATAGTAAACGACCCGCTCGCGCCGGCGTGACCGCCGCGGGCGAACGGGACGACCTGGACGGTCACCTGCGGCAGGCCGGCTGCCTCGATGAGGCGGCGGAGCTGGGCACGCATCACCGCGGGGCCGCCGACCGGCCGCCGCAGCACCGCCTCATCCATGACCGACCACATCCTGGGCGGATCCGCCCTGGCCAGCAGGTCCTGACGCTTGACGCGCAGCCCGACCCGGCGCTCGATCTCCGCCGCGGGCGCGGTCTGATGGCCCAGCCGGGTGACGGCCCGGGCGTAGTCCTCGGTCTGGAACAGGCCGTGCACGAACTGGATCTCCAAGGTCCGGATGGTGGAGGAGACGGACTCCAGCCCGAGGTAGTTCTCGAACCAGCCTGGCAATATGTCGCCGTACCTGGCCCACCAGTCCGGCCGGCTGGACTGGTGGGCCAGGTGGAGGAACCTGGACTCCACTTGCTCATCGGTCACGCCGTACAAGGCGAGCAGATCCGTGATATCGCGCGCCTTGAGTCCGACCTGGCCGGTCTCCATCCGGCTGATCTTGGACCGGGATGCCCGGATCTCGTAGCCAGCCTGCTCAGGCGTGACGTCGGCGGCCTCGCGGAGGCGGCGCAACCTGGCGCCGAGCAGCATCCGCAGGATGACCCCGCCGGCCGACGGGTCATCCATGCCAGGATCTGGCTGCTCGCCGCCCGGCACCTCAGTATTCATCACTGCTCCGATGCCGATAGGCCTGTGCTCCGCGAGCTTCCCAGCGGGTCAGGCAGCCACTGCATCGTGCCGCGGCCCCTGTCCTGTATCTTACGCATCTGGGCACTGCGTGCCCATTCATACCGGATCGGCTGGCGTCATGTTGCCAATTCGGTACTACGCCAGATCCTCGAACTCTCCGGCCTTCGCCCCCGCCAGGAATGCGGCGATCTCGGCGCGGGTGTATATCAGCGCAGGCCCGGACGGGTAGCGGGAATTGCGGACGGCGATCTCGCCGTCCGGCAACCCTGCGATCTCGACGCAGGAGCCGCTCGGGTTGCTTGCCCTGCTCTTCCGCCAGGCCACCCCCAGCTGACCTGCGGGAACTCCGTTTTCGACGGACATCTGACTTCTTCTCCCTAGATGACGGTAAAAACACCTGCCGGATATCGGCACAACCCAGACTACCGGTCCGCCTGCACAGTGCAACTGCACTGTGCAGCTGTACTCAGGCAAATGTAAAGTGCGTGAAACATTTGCAAAGTAACGTGCAGATGACCATTGCAATATCATCATCCAGAACAGCCCGTGGTCCCCGCAAGACCTCTATTGCCCGTGCAGGGTGGCGCCCTCCGGCAGCCGGCCGACCGTGCGCTGGTAGCTGCTCAGCCACCCTTTCTCGCCTGAGGCCGCGGGCGCCGTGGACGCCGCACGGCGGCGCTCCAGTTCGCCGGCCGGGGCCACAGGGGCAAGCACCCGCTTGTCAAGGTCGATGGTGACCGTGTCCCCGTTGCCGACAAAGGCCGAGAACGGCCTGCTGAAAGCCGCCCGGGTCTACGACGAAGCCTGGTAACCGCCCCGTACAGGGAATCCCGTGATAGGAACAGCAATGGGGAGCTTCGCCGGGCGCGTCGCGGTGGTAACCGGCGGCGCCGGCGGCATCGGGCGCGCCCTCGCACCCGTCGGGGCACCCACACCACGGCGGGTAGCCGACGAGATCATCCGCTCAGTCCTCGCCACCACCCCGCACTGACCCCGGGCGTCTCCGTGTCAGCGGCGTGTCAGCCGCCGTAAACCCCCGTCAGCCCGCCGCCGGCGCCGTGTCAGCGCGCGGCGGCAGGGTGACTGGCATGACAGCAGCCGCGACAACAGGCACGGCGAACGCGATCATCGCCCGCGGCCTGACCAAGCGGTTCGGCGCTACCACAGCGGTGGATGGCATCGACCTCGACATCCAAGAGGAC
>JBEKKH010000826.1:0-3230 GCA_050010815.1 Streptosporangiaceae bacterium
GTAGGGCTGCCCGGCCGGGTCGTACTGGCCGGAGGCCTTGGCCTGCGCCGTCGCGGAGCGGCGGGCCGGGGTGACCGGGTTGTCCTGCCCTGGCGGGTTCTCGTCGGTGAAGGTCAGCGGCGCCCACACGCGGCGCAGGTGCCTGGTCAGGTAGCAGGCGAGCATGCAGATCAGCACGTGGGCCCTGACGCGTTCCTCGAGCCGGTGGAAGACGGGCCGCAGGTCCAGGTCATCGGATTTGATGTGCCGGAAGTCCCGTTCCACGTATTTGAGGTTCTTGTAGGCGGTCACTACCGCGGCCGCGTCGAGCTCGCTGGCGGGGATCGGGGTGCGCAGCACGTAGAACCCGTCGAGCATGGCTTCGGCGTCGATCTGGTCCTGCTTACGGGCCACGGTCAGGCTGTGATCGGTGATGGTGACGGCGAAGTGCTTAGCGGTCTTGTACGTGCTGATCACCTTGCCCACCTCGACCCCGATCTCGCCGGCGCCCTGCAGGCGGCCGGCCCGGACGCGGGTGATGAGGGGGCCGAGCAGCTTCTCGGTGGCAGCGAGGAGTTCCTCGCGGGTGCGGGCCCGGTCAGCGGCCAGGACCGGGTTGCGGCAGGCGATCAGCCGCTCGCCTGGGAAGTCTCCGGAGGTGATCTCGGCGAGGTCCTGCTGACCGGACAGGGACAGCTGGAGCGGGCCGTCGTCGGCCATCAGCTTGCGGATCGCCGGGGCGCGCAGCGCGGTGATCCACTCGTAGGTGTCCGCGTCCGGCCGCCGGGTCCCGTCCTCCAGCTGGTTCATGGCCTGGATCCGGGCGGAGGTGATCATGCCGCGGTCCCCGACCATGACCATCTGGGCCAGCCCGAACTTGTCCCGCACCACCTTGACGATGGCGGTGAACGCGCCGGGATCGCCGGTGTTGCCGGGGAACACCCGGATCGCGACCGGGCGCCCTGACGGGTCGGTCAGCAGGCCGTACTCGATCTGCAGTTTCCCTTTCTTGCCGTCCCGGGAGTAGCCGCGGGCGGCCAGCGGGCAGTGCCGTCCTTCCATCCAGGAGCTGGACAGGTCGAACAGCGCCTGCCGTGACGGGTTGGCCTGCGGGTTCAGGTGCCGGGCCGCCAGCCCGGCCTCGATGCTGTCCTGCTGGCCGGCCAGCCAGTCCATCGCCGCGTAGATGTCATCGGTGGAGGCGCCGGCGACGCCCTTGTGGCCAGCATTGCGACGCGGTGGGGTCGGCGGCGCCGCGGCGGTTGGACGGTGACCTGGGCCGCGCAGCCCGCGTCCTGGGACCGGTTAACCCGTCGTGCGGCGGTGGGGCCACGTGGCAGAGTGCTGGCGTGGCGATCGACGACTTCCTTCGGCAGTTGGCCAGCACTAGGCGCTTCACGCTCGGTGTTCCGCGCCTGGCGGCGGAGGGCCGGAGCTTTCGGCTGTGTGGTGCGTGGCTAAACGGGACGGCGGCTGCGGCGGGTACGCACGGACCGCGTCATGATGGCCGTGCCGCGGCTTCATCCCGTAGTGGCCGGGGCCGCCGGGCAGCCAGGACATCCAGTGCGGCAAGTACCAGCAGCGGCCGCCGAGCAGGGACATGGCGGCGGGCAGCAGGATACCGCGGACCACAGTAGCGTCCATCAGCACGGCGGTGGCCAGGCCGACGCCGAGTATCTTGGTATCGACAATCGGCAGCGTGGCCAGTGTGGAGAACACGGCGACCATGATGACAGCGGCGCTGGTCACCACACCGGCGCTGCTGGAGATGCCGCCGGTGACCGCGTCTTTGGTGCTGGCCCCCCGCATGTGCAGTTCCCGGATCCGGGACAGGATGAACACGTGGTAGTCCATGCTCAGCCCGAATAGGAGCACGAACATGAACAGCGGTATCCACGGGATGATCCCGCCGAAGGACGTGTAGCCGAGCAGCCCCTGGAGCCGGCCGTCCTGGAAGATCAGCGTGATCAGTCCGTAGCCGGCTCCGACCGATAGCAGGTTGAGCACGATCGAGACCAGCGGGATGGTTACCGAGCGGAACGCCGCCATCAGCAGTAGGAACGCCAGCACGGCGACGAAGGCGAAGACAGTCGGGGCGCTGGCGTCAACGGCCGCGGTGTCGTCGTAATTTCCCGCAGTGGTGCCAGCGACGGCGTAACTGACGCCGCTCACTTTGCCCAGCGTGGCGGGCAGGATCTGGTTGCGCAGGCTGAGCAGGGCGTCGTTGGAGACGGAGCCGCTCCCGGTCCCCGCTAGCGGGACGTCGACAAGCAGTGCGCGGCCGCCTGCCAGCGGGGTGGCGGTGATCGGCTCACGGATCGGGGTGGTCGTGGATGCCCGTGCGTTCAGCGCGGCGATCGCGTCGCGCATCGCCGGGCCGGTGAGGTCCGTGCCTGTCACCACCACCTGGGCTGGGGACGGGGTCTGCGGGAAGGCCTGCTGGATCTCGTTCATGGTCTGCAGCACCGGGGAGCCGGCCGGCAGGTCGATGGCCGGGCTGCCGAGCCGCATACCGAGGGCGGGCGTGGCCAGCACGAGCAGCGCGATCGCGGCCGCGCCGCCCCACAGCAGCGGGCGGCGTACCACCCGGCGGGCCAGGGCGGCCCAGACCCGCGACGGGCGGGCGGCGGTCCGTCGGCGGCCCAGGAACGGGATCAGGCCCCGGTCGGATCGCGGTCCTAGCCAGGACAGCAGCGCCGGCAGTACGGTCAGCGAGCCGGCCACGGCGACGCCGACCACGGCGATCGTGCCGAATGCGATGCCGCTAAACGCGTCGTAGCCGGTCAGGAACAGCCCGGCCATCGCGGCCATGACGGTCAGCCCGGATACCAGGATCGCGCGGCCTGAGGTGGCCGCGGCGATGTGCAGTGCCTCGCCCGGTGCGGCGCCCTTGGCCCGTTCCTCGCGCTCGCGCCGCAGGTAGAACAGCGAGTAGTCGACGCCGACCGCCATCCCGATGATCAGCACCACCTCGGAGGTGCTCGCGCTGACCGGCAGCCACCGGCTGACGACGGTCAGCAGGGACAGCGCGGTCACCACCGAGGTGATGGCGAGCAGCAGCGGGATGCCCGCGGCGATCAGCGCGCCAAACACGAGCAGCAGCAGGACCAGCGTGATCGGTATTGAGGTCGCTTCGGCCTTGCGGAAGCCGCCGCCCAGCACCGAGCTGAGTGCCCGGTTTTCGCTCGCGTCACCGGCCTCCCGGATCAGCAGGCCGGGGTGGCTGGCCTGCACCGCGGCGACGGCCCGCA
>JBEKKH010000827.1:0-3224 GCA_050010815.1 Streptosporangiaceae bacterium
CAGGCCGAGCCCGCTGAACCCGGTGGCGAACCGGGTGCCCTCGGCGGCGATCACGATGTCGGCGACATAGGTCAGGCCGAGGCCGCCGCCCGCCACCGCCCCGTGCACGGCCGCCACCACCGGCACCGCCAGACGATCCAGGATCTGCAGGGTGGCGTGGTAGCTGGTCGTCATCCGGCGCAGCTCGGCTGGCAGCGCGTCAGGTCCGGTCCGGGCAAGCATCGCGACGTCGCCGCCGACGGTGAAGGCCGGCCCGTTCGCCTCGATCAGCAGGGCCCGCACGGCCGTGTCGGCGGCGCAACGCTGAACCGCCTCGTGCAAGCCGTCCACGATGGCCCGGTCGATGGCATTGCGGGCGGAGGGCCGGTTCAGCGCGATGACGCCGAGGCCGCCGTCGACGGAGAACTCGACCGTGGCCGGTTCGCGCGGGCACGCCTGGCCCGCCTCGTCTGCCGTGCTGCCTGTCACCTCACCGACCCACCTTGGCGCGTTAGCGTCATAGATTAATCCAGATTAAAATAACAGTAATGTCCGGCTGGTGTACTGGCAACCGCTGGCGACGTAGGTGGGCGTCCGGGTCCCGTGGCTGGTCACCAGGCCGCGGCGCTCGAGTTGGTGGACGTGCGCGGCGGTCTCGGTGACCGCGAAGATCCGCATCTGGCCGTCGTAGGAGCTCCAGGGCCTGGACCAGGTCAGGTGCCCGGCCAGCTCCCAGGGGGCGCAGCCGGGTCGCTCGCGGATCACGGCCAGGAGCTCGGCCAGCCGCCGTTCGTGGTGGGCCGCGATGGCGTCGACGCGCTCGGGCAGTCCGGTGAAGCGCCACTCGTGCGCGGGCAGGACCTCCTCGACGTCGAGGTCCCGTACCTTGGCCAGCGAGCTCAGGTAGTCCTCGAGCGGGCCGACGGGATCGGCGCGCTGGACCGAGATGTTGGGCGTGATCCGCGGCAGGACATGGTCGCCGGAGAAAAGCCGGCGGGAACGCTCGTCGACGAAACACAAGTGACCCGGGGTGTGGCCGGGCGTGTGCACCGCCCGCAGTTTCCAGCCGGGCACATCGGCCAGCTCCCCGTCGGTCAGGTTCCGGTCGGGCAGCGCGATCGAGGTGTACTTGGCCCACTCCCGCGCAGGCCCGACCACCGCGGCCGCCTCTGCCGCCGACGCCCCCAGGCCGCACAAGAACTCCGCCTCCCGGGCGACGGCCAGGTCAGCGGAGCGGTAGTCCGGGCGCGCCACGACCGCGTGGTCAGCCGGGTGCAGCGCGACCCAGGCGCCCGAGGCCTCACGCAGCCGCCCGGCCAGCCCGATGTGATCGAAGTGCATGTGAGTGACCAGGACCCCTCGGACGTCCGCGGGGCTGGCGCCGATAGACCGCAGCCCGTCCAGCAGCGCCCGCCAGGCTTCCTCGCTGCCCCAGCCCACGTCGATCAGCACCAGGCCGTCCACGGCGCCGAAGGCATACGACGTGACGTAGCGGAGCGGGTTGTCCGGGATGGGGACCGGGAGGGACCACAGGTCCTCGGCGAGTTGCTCGACGGGCGGCATGACGCGTCGCAACCACGCTTCGCGCTGAACCGTGCCGGTGATCGTCAGCTCGCCTGGCGCACCTCCCATAAGCCCCTCCCCGAAGGTGCCTGGCTCGCGTCAGCCGCGGTTTGCAGGGCCGCGCGCAGCTTCGGCGGTATGGGCTGCTTGCCCGATCCGTCCGTGCCCACCACCACGTAGACGGTGCGCGCCGTCGCGCTCAGCTGCGATCCGGCCCGCACGGTGAAGGACAGCGTGAAGCTGGTCGATCCCATCTTCTCGGTGACCACGTCGATCAGCACCGATTCCCCGTAGCGGACGCCGGCCCGCCAGTCGGCCTCGGTGTGAACAAGCTGGACATCCAGGCCGTCGGCGATCATCGCCTGGTAGGGATACCCGGCGTCGCCGAGGAACTGGGTCATGGCGTCGTCGAACCAGGCGAAGTACCACATGTTGAACACGACGCCCTGCTGGTCGAACTGGAAGTACGACGGGTAAACCGGTATGGCAGCCACGTGCAGGACCTTCCGTTCGGATTGATATCAGGCGTCGCGCCAGCGGTCAGCCGACGGGTCGAGCAGCTGAGTCAGGTGGCCGTCGGGCAACCAGATGATGGTCTCAAGCTCAAGGGCATCCAGAAACCGCACCCGGCCCGTCCGTCGGTCCTCCAGCCGCAGCCGCGGCCCATTCGCGCTGGTGTCGACCACGACCTTGACCTCGGCGAATTCGCTGTCCACGACTCCCCGGGCACCGGGAACGGCCGGACCCTCGTCTTCTCGCGCAGGCACTTCGTCCTCCCGGCCGGTACCGCTCAGATCAGGAACGCCAGCGTGGGCAGCGCGCGCTCGCGGTTGACCAGCAGGACCTGCTTGCCGGCCAGCCGGAGCCGGCCGTCCACGGTGCGCAGCCGGTAGGTTATCCGCCCGGCCCAGGTTTCGACTCCGGACTCGCGCGACTCGGCCAGGATAAAGTTGGCGCCCACCACGGCGTCGGGGCCCTCGCGGCCGAGCACCTCGACGTTGGAGATCACCCGGCGCAGGCTCGACGGCGGTGACTGGGCATGGCGCCTGCCGGTGCGCAGCTGGTTCAGCCGGGTGGTGATCCGGTTCCGGTTGTCATAGATCACCGACATCTGCCCGCCGGGCTCGGTCAGGTCCCCTCCGGCCGGCACCCAGTAGACGGCGTCGTCGGTCCACAGCGCCTCCCAGGCGTCGTAGTCGTGCTCGTCGGCGTACCGCGCCTCGCGGTACAGGAACTGCTCGATCTCCCGCAGGTCGAGATCATGGCCGGCCGGGGCGGTCACGCCGCCGCCATCAGGGACAGGTAGTGCGACCAGAAGCCGCGCATCCCGGTCTCGTCGGTGGCCGTGCCGACCTTCAGGCCGCGCTCGTCGAGGAGTTCCCGCTGCAGTCCACGGCGCAGGTCCAGCCACTCGGGCTTGAGCATGGCCACGCCGCGCTGGTTGCGCTCGTACATCTCGGTGTCGTCGGCCAGCAGCATCCCGGCCGGCCCGACCGAACCGACCGACTGCGAGACCATCCGCCTGTTCAGCTCCGGGGCTCCCTTGAGCTGGACCGCGGTCGAGTACTGCACGCACTCCCCCGCCGACACCGGCTGGATGACAAAGACCTGGATCTCCGCGATGAACAGGTTCGGAAACACCATCACGTGCGGGGCGCCCTCGATCAGGATCTGCTCGGCGG
>JBEKKH010000828.1:0-3223 GCA_050010815.1 Streptosporangiaceae bacterium
GTTGCGCTAAATCATTGCTACGGGTGGGGTGCAGCGTTGCGCAAGCGGGAGCCGCTGAATTCAACGGTGGACTTCGCGACGCGCCGCCAGAACGGCCAGATGGAGGGTGTGATCCGAAGCTCGATCCGAGCGCGGGAATGCATGCCCAGCAGATCATCTACCAGGACCTGTTCGATCGCGGTCACCGGCTGGCCGGTGACCCAGTAGCCGCCTACCTCGTACGGGCGGAAGGTACCGGCGGGCAACCGGTAGGCGTACAAACGGCAAGACCGGACCCGTTCCAGCCAGCCAGCCTCGATGACATGGATGCGATCCGTGCCGCTCTGGCCGAAGAACTGTTCGCGATCTTCGGCTGTGGTGGTCGATACCGGCCAGATGCACCCTCGCGGGCAGTCCCGCGGGAACCAGAAGGTCGGCGCGTGGCGCGTGTCAACCGCCCAGACCAGCGGCGGTTCCCCGGGACTGGCGGCCGAAGCGCGCGGCCGGAACCGGCCAAGGGATGCATCTTCGCTGAAGTGCCACAGAGCGAAGGGGCCCTCGCTTTCATAAGGAGGTGCCGGTTCCCGGTTAAGCAGATTCTCCGGATAATCGGTGTTCATCAGGTCAGCGAACGCCGGGAGCGTGGACGAGAGCTACGGCTGCCCAGGCCATGGAGATCGTGCCGGAGAACGTCAGCGGGGCATTCTTGACCATCACCGACTTATTGCTGATGGCCTTTTCGTTGACGCCGTTCACCTGGTAGGTCTGCGGGTCTAGGAGGAGCCATGACACGCCGCGGTCGGCCGAGACACCGATCGCCGGTCGCCCGACGGCGTTGGCGGTGTCCGTTTTAACGGTCACTCCTGAGATGTCGGCCATGGCCCGGTACACGTTGGCCTCCGCCGTGGCCGGAGCAGCCGCGTAGGCGTTCCATAGCAGCTGAGCCAGGTAATCAAACTCCGCCTCCCCCTGGTTCTTGGGGGCGAGCTCCGAAATGACGCTGCCGCTTGACCAGTTCTCCCAGTCGCGAGGAGTGGTCCCCACGATGCGGCTGACCGTGGTGAGAATCGCCGCCGGGGACGATGGCAGGGATGCCAGCGCGTTGAAGGCGGTCAGCGGCGTGGCGTTATCGTCATAGGCGGCCAGTCCCCTGGCGCCCGCCGGCGCGACTGCTCCATTGTGGACGAGGAGCTGTCCGTTGAGGAAATAGGCGCTCTGACGGCCATCGAATCGGATCCAGTTCTCATCCGACTGGCTGGCCTGCCCGGTCTGCTTCTGGATGAACTTCGTGTAGATCCACTGTCCGGCATGCGGCTTGGTGACCGGTTCCGACGCGACCTTGTCCGCCGCGACCGCGAGCACTCGCGCGGACAAGCTGATCCGCAGGCTCGGTGCGGAGTGGGCGGACGGGCGCGCGGTGGGGCGGGCAAGGGGGTGCGTGCCGAGGCCCGCGACTGTGACTGCGACTGCGGCAATGGCGGCGGCGGCGGTCACCGCTCCGATCGGAAGGGCCAGCCGCCAGGGATGGCGGACGCGTGGGGAGGGGCTGGCGATGGAGGCGAGCAGCCGGTTGCGCCCCGCGGCGATGCGCGCAGGTGGGGGCGCCGGGACATCGGCGCGCAGCGTGCGCACTAGGTCGAGATCATTCATCTGCCGGGCTCCTGATTCAGCGAGGGCTGCGGGGTCGGTATCAGCCGACGGGATTCTGGCCGCCGAGTGCCTCGCGCACTTTTCTTCGAGCCCGGTTCAGCCGGGAGCGCACGGTGCCGAGCGGGATCTCCAGGGCGGTCGCGGTCTCCTCATAGGTGAGGTCGGCCCACGCGACGAGCAGCAGGACGTCTCTTTCTCCGCCCGACAGGCCGGCCAGGGCAGCGGCGAGGTCCCGCTGGACAGCGGCGGCGCTCACCCGGCTGTCGATCCGGTCGGCGTGGCCCTCGACGACCGGATCGGCCCCTGTCCGGGCGTACGCCCGCAACATCCTGACCTCGGCCCTGCGGTGCTTACCGATCAGGTTCGCGGCGATCCCGTACAGCCACGGCCGGGCGTCGGGGCGGTGCAGGTCGTAGCGTTGACGCCGCCGGAATGCCGCGAGGAAGGTATCCGCGACGACGTCGTCGGCCATCGGCTCGCCGAGCCTGCGGCTGACGTAACGGTGGATGGGCACGGCGTGCCGGTCGTAGAGCCCGGCGAAGGCTTCTGGTTCATGCCAGGACCGCTCGATCAACGCGGCGTCGTCCGAGCGCGGACAATCTCCGCGCAGCTCGTCCGCGCGTTGCCGGGGCGGCACGGTCATGGCTGGATCCATCCGATGCGAGGTGATGTATCTGTCACCCGCTTTCACCCGATCCGCTAGATCGGGTTCACGCCCGCGCCGAGACTGTCATGGGGAGGTGAGCCACGGTCCGTTCGGCTCCCAAAAGGGTTTTAAATGTCGGTGATGCGCAGGCCCGCGTGGGCCTTGTAGCGGCGGTTGACGGAGACGAGGTTGGCGGTCAGCGCCTCGATCTGGCCGCTGTTGCGGAGCCGGCCCGCGTAGACGCCGCGGACACCGGGGATTCGGGCGGCCAGGGCCTGGACGGTGTCGGTGGCGTCCCGGTCGTCGCCGAGCACCAGCACGTCCATGTCGATGGTCTCGATCGCGGGATCAAGGAGCAGGACCGCGGACACGTGATGGAACGCCGCCACCACCCGGCTCTCCGGCAGCAGCCCCGCGGCCTGCTCGGCCGCGCTGCCCTCGGCGACCGGCAGGGGGTAGGCCCCGCGCTTGTCGAAGCCGAGCGGGTTCACGCAGTCGACCACGATCTTGCCCGCCAGCTCGGCGGCCAGCCCGGATAGCAGGTCGCTGTGGCCTTCCCAGGGCACGGCGGCGATCACCACGTCCGCCTCCCGCGCGCAGTCACGATTGGCCAGCCCGCGGGCGGAATGCCCGATCTCCTGGGCGACGCCATGGGCCCGGTCATGGCTGCGGGAACCGATGATGACCGGGTTCCCCGCCAGCGCGAACCGGCGGGCCAGGCCCCGTCCCTGCTCCCCCGTGCCACCGAGGATCCCGATGGCCAGGCCGTCCACGGACGGGGTTTCGTGCTCAGTCATGACATGGATCCTGCCACGCGGGGCCAAAGGCCCCGCACCACCCTCCCCCTGGGGAGGCCAGGGGGGTACGGGGGGCGGGCAGCCCCTTCCGTGAGCAGGGGGGGTCTGGGGGGGATCATTCCCCCCGAGAGAAACTGCTGCGCGTACGGAC
>JBEKKH010000829.1:0-3845 GCA_050010815.1 Streptosporangiaceae bacterium
AGGGCGCTGAAGCTGCTCGGGCAGGTCGGCATCCCCAACCCCGAGCGGACCTTCGCCTCCTACCCGCACGAGCTGTCCGGCGGCATGGCGCAGCGCGTCCTGATCGCCGGCGCCGTCTCGTGCGAACCGGACCTCATCATCGCCGACGAGCCGACGACCGCCCTCGACGTCACCATCCAGGCCGACATCCTCGATCTCCTGCGCGACCTCCAGCGAGAGCTCGGCGTGACCATCCTCATCGTCACGCACAACTTCGGGGTCGTCGCCGACCTCTGCGACCAGGTATCGGTCATGCAGAAGGGGCGGATCGTGGAAACGGGGCCGGCCCGCTCGGTCTTCGCTGACCCGCAGCACCCCTACACCAGGTCGTTGTTCGACGCGATCCTGGACGAGGGCACGGCCCGCGGTCCCTACGTGGAAACCCGGTCCTGATGACGCCGAAGGAGCGTGCCGACATGCCCGAACCCCTCATCGCCGTCGACAACCTGGTCGTCGAGTACCCGTCCAAGGGCGTCCGCAGGCGCGCCTTCCGGGCCCTCAAGGGTGTCTCCGTCGATATCCGTCCCGGCGAGACCGTCGGGCTGGTGGGCGAATCCGGTTCGGGGAAGACGACGCTGGGCCGGGCCATTCTGGGCCTCGCCCCGGTCACCGGCGGAAGCGTCACGTTCAAGGGACGCGAGATCGGTTCCCTGTCCCGGCGCGAGCGCCGGGCCTTGTCCAGCGAGATCCAGGTGGTCTTCCAGGATCCCTACTCCTCCCTCAACCCGTCGCTGACCATCGAGCAGACCCTCACCGAGCCGCTCATGGTCCGCAAGATGCTGAAGAAGGACGCGACGGCGCGGGTGCGCAACCTGCTCGACCAGGTCAAGCTCCCGCACGACGCGCTCGGCCGCCTGCCCCGCGAGTTCAGCGGGGGCCAGCGCCAGCGCATCGCCATCGCCCGGGCCCTGGCCCTGTCACCCGAGTTCATCGTGTGTGATGAGCCCGTCTCGGCGCTGGACCTGTCCACCCAGGCCCGCGTGCTCGACCTGTTCAAGGAGATACAGGAGTTCACCGGCGTGGCGTACCTGTTCATCTCGCACGACCTGGCCGTGGTACGGAACATCAGCCACCGGGTCGCCGTGATGTACCACGGCGAGATCGTCGAATACGGCGACGGAGACCAGGTCACCACCCACCCGGCGAATCCTTACACCCAGCGGCTGCTGCTGGCGGCCCCGGTTCCCGACCCCGTCCGGCAGGAACAGCGCCGGGGCGAACGGCGTGCCTTCCTGGCCGCCCAGCCGGGCTGATGGGATACGGGAAAGAAGCGCGGGTAAGGGACGTTCTTACCGACGAGATCGCGCGCGGCATCGTGGCCAGGTACGCTCCCGCCGTAGCAAACTCGCCGGTGATCGCGCACATGGGATTTCTTCCCATCCGGGCGGTCGTCGAGCACGGCGGCGCGGCGCCGTCAGACCCGGCCGAACTCGACCGGATGTGGCACGAGCTCGCCGCGGTCGAGGGCAGTGCGCCGAGCCAGGCCGAGACGCCCTACATCGCGCCCGCGCTTGACTATGAGACCGGCGATGTCCCTCGCGGTTCCGCGCGGATCAGCGTGACCGGCCCGGCGGAGCAATGGGGCGTCACCGAATTGAGGATCGACGGGCCGTCCCACCGGAACCCGTTCGTCGACGTCGAGCTCTCGGCCGAATTCACCGGCGAGGATGGCCGTCACCTGAGCGTGGGCGGCTTCTATGACGGCGAGGGAATCTACCGGATCCGTTTTCAGGCTCCCAGCACCGGGACCTGGACGTACGTCACCGCGTCGACCGCCCGCTCGCTGGACGGCCTGCGCGGCACCTTCCAGGTGAGGCCACCCGGGCCCGGGAACCACGGCCCGGTCGACGTAGCCGACCGTTTCCACTTCGCCTACCGGGACGGTACCTGCTTCCTGCCGTTCGGCACCACGGCCTACGCCTGGACCCACCAGCCGGCGGTCCTGCAGGAGCGCACGCTCGCGACCCTGGCCAGCTCGCCCTTCCGCAAGCTCCGGATGTGCGTGTTCCCGAAGTCGTATCTCTTCAACACGAACGAGCCGGAAAGGTACCCGTTTGCCCGGGACAGTCAGGGAGACTGGGACTTCACTCGTTTTGACCCGCAGTTCTTCCGCCACCTCGAACTGCGCATCGATCAGCTCGCCCGGCTGGGAATCCAGGCCGACCTGATCCTTTTTCACCCGTACGACCGGTGGGGATTCTCCGCGATGCCGAAAACTGCGGACGACCGGTACGCCCAGTACCTCGTCCGGCGGCTGGGCGCGCACCGCTCCGTGTGGTGGGCGCTGGCCAATGAGTACGACCTGCTGCCGTCGAAGACCACCGAGGACTGGGAACGGCTGGCCCTGGTCGTACGCACGAACGATCACGCGGGCCACCTCATCTCGATCCATAACTGCCACGGCTTCTACGATCACGCCCGCCCGTGGATCACCCACTGCAGCATCCAGCGGATTGACGCCTACCGCACGTCGGAGAACACCAGCGGCTGGCGGGAGCAATACGCCAAGCCCGTTGTCATCGACGAATGCGGCTATGAAGGCGATATCGACCAGGGCTGGGGCAATATAAGCGGCCAGGAAATCGTCCGCCGCTGCTGGGAAGGCGCCGTCCGCGGCGGATACGTCGGACATGGCGAGACCTACCTCAACGAGCGCGAGGAGCTGTGGTGGTCCAAGGGTGGTGCCCTGGTCGGAGATTCGGCCGAACGAATCGGATTCCTGCTCCAGCTCACCGCAGCCGCGCCCGGCGGCGCGCTGGAGCCGCTGCCCAGCGACTGGGATGTCAGGTGGGGCGGCGGACAGGACTACCGGATTGCCTACTTCGGCTTCGGGCGCCCCCGGTACCGCGACATCACGACGCCGCCGGACAGCCGGTGGCTCGTCGACGTCATCGATACGTGGAACATGACCGTCGAACGCCAGCCGGGCAGCTTCACGGGAACCTTCCGGATTGACCTGCCCGGACGCGAGTTCATGGCGGTCCGGCTCATCGCTCACGGGGAGGCCTAGTCGTGTTCGCCGGGTGGTCAGCCGCCATGATCTCGCCGGCCGACGACTTCGCGGGCGCGCCGCTGCTGCGGGCGGAGTTCGCGCTGGACCACGGTCACGGGGCGGTAGCAAGCGCGGAGCTGGCGGTGAGCAGCCTGGGTGTCTTCGAGGCCTACCTCAAGACGTGACGGACCTCCTGCGGCCTGCCACGGTGCTTGGCGTCTCCCTGGGCAACGGCTGGAGCCGCGGGCGCCTGGGCTGGAACGGAAACCGCGCCCTCTACGGTGACCGCCTCGCGGTCATCGCCCAGCTGGAGGTGACGTTTGCCGACGGTCACCGGCAGCTGGTGAGCACCGACGAGGGGTGGCGGGCCGGGCCGTCCGCGACGCTGGCGAACGACCTGTATGACGGGCAGACCATCGACGCCCGGCTGGCCGACGACACGTGGATGCGTCCGGCGGCCGCGCTGCTGGGCTGGGGCGGCGTCGAAACGCTGGAGTTCGACACCAGCCGCCTCACGCCGTACATCGGGCCGCCCGTCATCCGGCACGAGGCCATGGCGCCGGTAAACATCTGGCTGTCGCCGTCTGGTCGCACGCTCGTGGACTTCGGGCAGAACCTCGTCGGCTGGCTGCGCTTCACCATCAAGGGCAAGGCCGGGACCGAGATCGCCGTCCGTCACGGCGAGGTCCTTGAGCACGGCGAGCTCGGCGTGCGGCCACTTCGCAGCGCCAAGGCTACCGACCGGTTCATCCTGTCCGGCGGCGAGGACAACTTCGAGCCCACCAAGACCTTCCACGGCTTCCGTTACGCCGAG
>JBEKKH010000830.1:0-3199 GCA_050010815.1 Streptosporangiaceae bacterium
CCGCTGGTCATCCTCGACGCAGGGTACAGCGCCGCCGCGCTGACCGCCGCGCTGGCCGGGCAGCCGGTGCACCTGCTGGTCCGGCTGCCGGCCGGCAGCGTCATGTACGGCGAACCGGTCACCTGGCCCGGCCGCAACGGCCGCCCGCCCCGGCACGGCATCCCCGTCACCTGCCACAACGACCCCGCCGCCGCGAACCCCGAACCCGGCGAGTCGCTCCTGCTGCCAGACACCCCGCAGTACGGCACCGTCCGCGTCGACGCCTGGCGCCCGGTCCACCCGGTCATCCACGGCGACCGCGGCTGGTTCAAGGACAACTGGCACGGCGAGCCGCCCATCCTGCGCGGCACCCTGCTGCGCGTCGCCGTCGAGCACCTGCCCGACGGCCGCCCGCCGCACAAGACGATGTGGCTGTGGCACGCCGGGCCCGCGCCGCTGTCGGCAGACGAGCTGTGGCGCGGCTACATGGCCCGTTTTGACGAAGAGCACACCTTCAGGTTCCTCAAGGGCGCCCTGGGCCTGACCGCCGCGAAAGTCCGCACCCCCGCACAAGCCGACCGGTGGGTCCGCCTGGTCATGGCCGCCTACGCCCAGCTGCTCATCGCCCGGCAAGACACCGCTGACCTGCGCCGCCCCTGGGAAGCGCCACCCGACCTCGCCCGGCCGCTGACCCCTGGCCGGGTCCGCCGCGGGTTTCCCAACATCCGCCGCCAGATCGGGACCCCCGCCCATGTCGGCAAACCCTCCGCGCCCGGCCCCGGACGGCCCAAAGGCAGCACGCGCGGGCCGGCACCCCGGTACCCGATACCGAAGAAAAAACGCAACACGGACATGCAGGACAGTGCCACCGAGAAGCCGCAGGTTAAAACCTAAGCTGAGCCCGGTACCCGATATGACGCCGGTCATCGGTGATGTCGTCTACGGCGAGCCGCTCGTTCAGCTCACCCAGCGACCCCACGCGGGGGACGGGAACAAGGAACCCGCGGCGGTAGCGCCCGATCTCCCCTTCCACCCCGCCTTTCTCATGAGCCCCCTCCAGCCCGGCGATGCAGTAAAACGCCTCGAACCCGGTCTCCCGGGAGTTCAGCAATTCTGAAGCGCAGGAACGTGTGAACCCACGGGTCGTCAGGCGGCGTGGGAGGGAGTGGACACGTGGGTTCCGCCTGGCTGCAGCAGGTCGAGCAGCGCTTTGATATCTGGCTGGTCTTTTCGCCTGTTCAGCTGCTGTTTGTATGCGAGGACGTCGGTCAGCTGGGCGAACGGCAGCCCCTGGATGATCTCCGCCCGGTCGATCAGGTCATCGGTGTCCCAGTCCGCCGAGATCCATACCGGGGAGAACTGGATGCGGTCGCCCCAGAAGAGCGCCATCGGCGCGCCGCTGATGGCGCCTACCTCGGGGATGCCGCGCTCGGACACGCGCTGCCACGCTGTTCCTCGCGCGACAACGTCAAGGTCATGGATGCCGCGGCGCAATCCGCGCGCCAGCAGAGGACCGCTGCCGAAGATCACAAAGTCACGGCAGTCCAGGTCAAGTTCTGCGATGAGTTTGATCAGGCGGCGGATCAGCCGGTTTTCTGAGAGGGCGGCAGAGCGTGCTGTCTGGTGCATGGTCAGTCCCCGTGACGTTTGTGGCCGCGCGTGTCCGTGAGAGCCAGCGCTGATAGCCGCTTGTGTTCGCCGGCGTGGGACGCGGTGTCCGCCTTTTCGCTGCCGGGACTGCCTGATCCCTCAAGCTGGCCGCACGCGATAATGATGCCCGGCCGCTGATCTGGCTTGGCGTCCTCAAGTGACCTGATGAGGCGACGCGTGCGGAATGCCTGCTCGATCCATGTCCGCAGCACCGATGACAGCGCCCTGGCGACGGTAGCCAGGGCGAGGGCGAGGGCAAGCAGCACGACACGGTCTGTCGCATTCGCGAGCATGTGTGATGGCATCGAGGTGTCCAGGCCTGATCAGGACACGGGTTTGCCGTCTGCGATGTCGCGCAGCACAGCTGGCTGGAGGATGGTGATCACTTGCCTGCCGGTGGCAATGGTGCCCTGGGCCTTGAGCAACCGGACGACCTTCTTGACCGAGTCGAGTTTCTTCGCCCCGATCAGTGCTGCCAGATCGTGCTGGCTCAGCCGCAGGACCGTGGTTCCCTCGCGGGCAGGCTCGCCGAGCCCGCCGTCAATCAGCTCGAGGAGCGCCTTGGCAAGCTGGCGGCCGACGGCTAGCTCCGATTCGACGACCTTCCTGGTTGCCTGGTCAGCCCGGTCTGCCTCAGCAGCCCACTGGGCATGCATGGCCCGTGGATGGCCATAGAGAAACCTCAGCCACTCGGCCGCGGGCAGGCAGAGTGCCTCCACGTCATCGAAGGCAATGATGCTTGCAGAGCGCGGCTTCCTGCGGATCGCCGCCATCTCGCCGACGATGTCACCCGGGCCGCGAATGGCGACAATGCGCGGCGGCCGGCCGGCCACGACCTTGACATGACCCTTCTTGATCAGGAGGGCGAAGTCACCATGCTCGCCTTCCACGAAGAAAGGTTCTCCTGCCGAGCGAGGAATCGGATGCCCGATGCCTTCCAGCTCGGCCAGCTCCTCATCGGTGACGAGCGGCAGGCTCTGTTCGTATAGCGGGTCCTCCATGTTGTTAAGTGTAATTGGCACCTTAACTATGGTCAACAGGGCTCTCTGCTAGGTCTCGTGCTGCACCTGCATAGCGCAGCCCGGTGCGGGGACCGAAGCCGAAGACAGCGGCCAGGTGGAGCGGGTCGGCGCGGCCGGAGAGGGCTTCTTCGATGATCCGGTCGTCGCGGAGTTGTTCGGCGGTGACGGGCAGGCTGCGGAACAGCCGGTTCATCCAGTACCGGCTGACGGGCTCGCCGGTGTGCGCGGTCTTGCGGGTGACCAGCAGATATGGGCTGGTGGTGGCGGGCCACCGGTGGTTACGGAAGGCGAGGTAGCCGCGGATCGCGGTGGCGGTGAACTCGTCGAGCGGCCGGTCCAGCCCGCCGGGGCCGAGCCGCCGGCCGGGCAGGTCGACCTGGTCTAGGCGCAGGTGGCGGATCTGGCCTGGCAGCAGCGCGTGCACCCCGGCCAGCGCGACCGCCACCTGCAGCGCGGGATCATCCTTCGCGGCTGCGGCAGTCTCGGTAACCAGGTGGGCGGGAAGCGGGGCGGGGACTGAAGGGTTCCGTCTGCTGACGCGGACGCCG
>JBEKKH010000831.1:0-3165 GCA_050010815.1 Streptosporangiaceae bacterium
TCGGCCTCGGCGGGCTGACCCTGATCGGGTCGGTGTTCGGCCTGGCCCTGGGCCGCCGGACCGAGATCACTCACGAGGCCATCCCGGCCACCGGGCCCACCCCGGCCAAGGCCGCATGACCCGGGCTGCCACGGCGGTCATCGCCACCAGCACGACCCGTCATCACCACCCACGGCACCACCTGCGGTCCCTCCGGTCCGCGCCCACCGGCGCGAGGCCGGAGGCTTCCGGCTGACGGTGCCGAACAGGACGCAGAAAGGCGCGGACGATGTTCCAGGTGCGATTCCACGGACGCGGCGGGCAGGGCGTGGTCACCGCCGCCGAGCTGCTGGCCGCGGCCGCGTTCAGCGAAGGCAAGCACGCGCAGGCGTTCCCCAGCTTCGGCTCGGAGCGGATGGGCGCGCCGGTGATGTCGTTCTGCCGGATCGACGACAAGCCGATCCGCACCCACGAGCCGGTCAGCGAGCCGGACGCGCTGATCATCCAGGATCCCACGCTGCTGCACCAGGCGGACCTGTTCAGAGGGCTTAGCCCGCAGGGCTACATGCTCGTCAACTCCACTCACGACTTCGAGACGCTGGGCCTCGGTGAGTTCGTCACCGGCTTCCACCGGGACCGGCTGCTGGTCGTGCCGGCCTCGTCGCTGGCCCAGACCCACCTCGGCCGCCCGCTGCCGGGCGGCGCGATGCTCGGCGGGTTCGCCGCGTTGACCTGGATGGTCAGCCTGGACTCGGTCCTGGCCGCCATCAACGAGAAGTTTAACGGCACGGTCGCGCAGGGAAACGAGGCCGCGGCCCGGGCCGCCTTCGCCTTCGTCAGGGACGAGCGGGAGGCACTGGCCCATGCTTAAGCAAATCGAGGGCTCCTGCGAGGCGCTCCGCAACAACTGACAAGCTCCCGTCGCTGTGGCGCCGACGGGTCAGCGGGTGCTGGTGGTAGGCGCGGGGCCATCCGGCCTGTCGGCCGCCTACCACCTCACCCGGCTGGGTCACTCGGTGACGATCAAGGAAGCGGGCGCCGGGGGACCGACCCCGAGGTTTTACGCGGGGCTGATCCGGCGGCCGGTGATGCGGGTGGGGACGATGCGGACGAACAGCTCGCGGGCTCCGGCGGGCCACGGCTCGACGCCGGCCTTGATGGCGGCCTCGCGCTCGGTCTCGGACACGTGGTGGGCCGGCCCCTGGATCAGCACACTCCAGCCCTGGCGGGCCGTCGTGTCGATCTCGTCGATCTCGAACGCGACCTTGTACTCTCCGCCCGCGATCCCGGTCTGCAGGTCCTCGTCGAGCGCGCTGTGCCGGGCGGTCCGGAACACGACCGCCCCGTCGTGCCATTTGTAGTTCACCGGCAAGATGGCCGGGCCGAACCGGCCCTGGTAGGCGATCCGGCCGATGCCGCCGGACGCTATCAGCTGCAGGCTCTCGGCCTCGTCAAGTTCGGTGATCGTGCGGTCAGCCATGGCTGGTCCTTCCCCGAGTGCGGGCCTGGTCGCCTACTGACGACCTTAGCGGCCCACGTCGGCGCCGTGAAATCCCGTCCGTCCGGAAGCGTCATGACCTTCAACCCGGATCGGTACGGACCTTCGGCCCTGCCCAGGTCGGGCCCGCGTGACCAGGCTGGTGAGTAGAACGTGACGAATAGGTGGAGGCAGCCGTGCGAGCCCTAACGAAAACCGTGGTCAAGGATGTGATGACCACTCGCGTGATCTGGGTCCAGCAAAACGCGCCCTTCAAGCAGCTCGCCGCCGCCCTGCGGGAGCACCGGGTCAGCGCGTTCCCGGTCCTGGATGAGTCGGGCAAGGTCATCGGCGTGGTTTCCGAGGCCGACATGCTGACCAAGGAAGCCCTGGCGGGCGGCTACGACGGCATACCGGGCGTGCTCACCGGCCTGCTGCGCCACAAGGAGCAGGACAAGGCGCGCGGGATCACCGCGGGCGACCTGATGACGGCGCCAGCGGTGACCATCGGAGCGCAGGAGACGGTCGAAGAGGCCGCCCGGGTCATGTACAAGCGCAAGGTCAAGAGGCTCCCCGTGGTCGACGCCCAGGGCCACCTGACCGGGATCGTCAGCCGCGCCGACGTCCTTTCCGTCTTCGACTGCTCGGACGACGACCTCCGCCAGGAGATCACCGAGAGCGTGATCCTCGGTGAGTTCCTCAGCGACCCGGACACCATCGCGGTGACGGTCAGGGACGGCGTGGTCACGCTGATGGGCATCCCCGAGACCGACGAGCTCGGTCACGAGATCGTCGGCCGGGTCCGGCACCTCCAGGGTGTGGTGGCCGTCCGTGACCGCCTCAGCTACCCGCCCCCCTCGCGCGACTAAGAAGGAGACACCGACGATGAAGACGAGCGTCAGGGACATCATGTCCACCCAGGTCGTGGCGGTTAAGCGCGGCGCGACGTTCAAGGAGATGGCGGCCAGGCTCCGCCAGGACCGGGTGAGCGCGTTTCCCGTCGTCGACGACGACGGGAAGGTGATCGGGGTGGTCTCCGAGGCCGACATGCTGGCCAAGGAGGTCCTGAACGGCGATCACCTCGGCACCCTCACCGCCATGCTGCACCGCCGGGAGCGGGAGAAGGCCGACGGCCTGATCGCGGACGACCTGATGACGCACCCGGCCGTCACCGTCGGACCCGGCGACTCGGTCGAGCACGCGGCCCGGCTGATGTACACCCTCCAGGTCAAGCGGCTCCCGGTGGTGAACCCCGACGGCCGGCTGGTCGGGATCATCAGCCGGACCGACGTGCTGGCGGTCTTCGACCGCCCCGATGAGGAGATCCGCCAGGAGATCACCGACAACGTGATCTCCGAGGACTTCCTCGGTGACCCCGGTCAGTTCTCGGTGACCGTCCAGGCGGGGGTGGTGACCCTGGCGGGAAGCCCGGAAACCGCCACGTTCGGCCACGACCTCGTGCGCAATATCCGGCGCGTCCAGGGCGTCGTCGCCGTCCGCGACCGCCTCACCTACCCCGACGCGTATCCCATCGCCGCCGGGCCGATCTTCTGACCGATGATCATGCAGCATGCGGGCCTCGACCGCAACGCAGCGGCCGAACGGGCGGGCCGTGCGGACACCGCCAGCTTGCGGCGTGTGCTGGCCCCCGAGTCCGTGGTGGTGATCGGGGCCAGCCGGAGCAAAGGCAGCGCGGGCCGGACCATCCT
>JBEKKH010000832.1:0-3160 GCA_050010815.1 Streptosporangiaceae bacterium
GGGGTCGCCGTCCCTGATGCCTGGTCCGGCGGCGCGGCCGGGCACTAGCCGGCAGGTCGTCATCGCGAGCTTTGTCGTCGCGCAGAACGTACGCCACGGGCCTTTTCTTTCTCGCTGCCAGCCCCAGATCTCCGGCAGTAGGAGAACCGCGAGTCTGTGACATGCGGCTTTATCCCAGCCTTCCTGTGCGTAATTATTAAATCGATGGTAAGCTGATGGCATGTCAGCGGCGATTGCGGCCATCCTGGAGGGCATGCCAGAGCCCCGCGACCTCCGCATGCACCAGCACGACGGCCGGTGCGTGATCACGGCCGGGTCGGCGGTGCTGTTCGAGTACGCGGCCGGCGACGTCGTGATGCGGAACATCGCGCTGACGGTGCTGCGGCAGCTGGGGTTCCGGGGCCGGGCGGTCGCGGCGGCGCTGGGGCTGACGGAGAACTATGTCGCGACGCTGCACAACGCGGCGAGGCGGGACGGGGCGGCGGCGCTGGTGATGCAGGACCGCCGGGGCGCGCCCGGGAAGGTGACCGCGGCGCAGCGGGAGCAGGCCAGGGCGTGGCGGGACCAGGGCGCCAGCGACGCGGAGATCGGCCGGCGGCTGGGCGTGGCGCACACCACGGTCAGCCGCGGCCTGGGGCCGCGCGGGCCGGCGCCGGCCGGGGACGACGCGGCCGGCCGGGCGCCGGCGGATCCCTTGTTCAACGAGCCTGAGCCTGAACCCGGTGCTGACCCTGACCGGGAACAGGAGCCTGGTACTGGTACCGGCCTGCCGCCTGCCGGGGGGCCGCCGCCCCGGCCGCTGCCGGCGGAGGGGACGCTCAGGTCGCGGTACGCGGGGGCGATGCTGCTGCACGCGTTCTTCGCGCAGGCCGGCGCCGGGACTGTCCTGGCCGCCGCAGCCGGGGGGCCGGGGGACACACTCCTGCTGTCCGCGGTCAGCATGTGCTTCGCGCTCGGCGCGGCCACAACCGAGCAGTTCAAGCACCTGGCCGCCGCCGAGGCCGGGCCGCTGGCCGGGCTGGCGGTGCTGCCGGGCCTGCGGGCGCTGCGGCCCCGGCTGGCCGCGATCGCCGACGCGGCCGACCCGGTGGCGCTGCAGCGCATGTTCGCGTCCGCGATGCTGGCCGCCGGCCCGGTGACCTCCGGGGTGTATTACGTCGATGACCACTTCGTCCCCTATACCGGGGCGAAGCCGGTCGCGAAGGGGTGGAACAACAAGCGGGGCCGCGCCGAGCGGGGCCGCGCGGACACCCACGTCACCGCGCACGACGGGCGGGCGGTGTGCTTCGTGACCGGGGAGCCCTCCGGGCTGACCGTGACCTTGCCGAGGGCGCTGGCCGAGCTGAAGAAGACCGCCGGGCCCGGCGCCCAGATCATGCTCGGCTTCGACCGCGGCGGCGCCTGCCCCCAGGTCTTCGCGCACTGCCGCGACCAGGACGTGCACTGGGTCACCTACCGGCGTGCGCCGCTCGCCGTCCCGGTCATGCTGCCGGTCATCACCGCCGTCACCTACGGCGGCCGCACCCGGCAGCTCGCCTGGGCCGAGGAGAAAGTCCAGCTCAAGGACTACGGCGAAGCCAGGCAGATCACGCTATTCGAGCACGGCAGGATCGCCCTGCAGATCCTGACGTCTGACCTTGACGCCTGCCCCGCGGAGATCCTGGCCTGGCTGAAGTCCCGGTGGCGGGAGGAGAACTTCCTCAAGTACGCCAGCGAGAACTACGGCATAGACAAGATCTGCGACTACCTCGCCAGCATCGAGACAAACGCCAAGCTGATCCGGAACCCCGCCCGCGACCAGGCGAACGCCGCCGTCCGCGACGCGGAGAAGACCCTCGCCGCCGCCGAGCGGGACCTGGCCCGGCTCCTCGCCGACCCGGCCATCACCCCCGCCGCCAAGAACGCCCGCATCCCCGCCCTGCAGAACAAGATCACCAGCGCCCGCGCCGCAGCGGCCGCCGCCACCGCAGCCCGCAAGCCCATCCCCGCCAAGCTGCCCGCCATCACCATCGACCCCGACGCGAAGACCGCCCTGCTGCGCGCCGGGCGCCGCGGCCTGCAGATGGTGCTGCGGCTGCTCGCCCACAACGCCGAGCACTGGCTATCGAGCCACCTCAACGCCTACCTGCGCGACGACGACGAATACCGCGCCATCACCCGCCAGACCATCATCCGCGGCCTGGCCGGCACCATCACCTGGACCCCCGCCGCGATCACCGTCCAGCTCGACCAGCCAGGCTCCGGCCGCGTCGCCCGCGTCCTCGCACTGCTCATCGACGAGATCAACGCCACCCCGCCCGCCATGCCCGGCGACAACCGCCCCATCACCTACCAGATCGCCCCTCAGCCCGGCATTTAACCCCAGACGCACAGCCTTCACCGGAGATCTGGCTGCGCCACGAGGCGCACGTCTGTATCGCCCGCACAGCGGGCAGGAACTGGAGGAGGTGTTCCTGGGTCTGATGACTTACCGGGATCCGTGAGGTGAACGGGACAGCAGCATGTCAGGAAACCGGCGGCCGTGCCCATGTGTCAGGGGCGGCGTGCCGGGGGACCCGCGCGATACGGCGAAAGCTTGACTGCCTGAACCCCAGCCTCCAGAAGGTGTGATCCGGCACCTGCCGGAAAGACGCATGTAACCGGCACCGGCCCCT
This sequence comes from Streptosporangiaceae bacterium, assembly GCA_050010815.1. Classification (GTDB taxonomy): domain Bacteria; phylum Actinomycetota; class Actinomycetes; order Streptosporangiales; family Streptosporangiaceae; genus Palsa-504. Next base: position 2,655 of record JBEKKH010000832.1, read on the forward strand.
GCCGCGGGGTGCTCAGATACCCGCGGCAATCCTCCGGGGCGCAGGAGCGACGCTCACTACGGGCGTTCAAGGAGACGAACGGGGCGCCTAAGTCGCGCTCGATACGTACAGCAGTGTGAACGTGGGATCACTCCGCCGGGCGCGAGCCACGGCGGGTGACGGAGTGCCCGTATGTAGTCGCCGGGGTAACGTCCGGCCAATCTGGAGACCGGGAAAGCCGGACCACAGGGCGAAGGGGCACAGGCGATTAACGACTGAGGAACCATGAGGTATGCGCAATGCAAGACGCCGCAGTGGTACTGAGCGTTCTCCGCGAGCGCGGCAGGCAGGGCCTGCCGTGCGAGCAGCTTTACCGGCAGATGTTCAACAGGAATCTGTACCTGCTGGCCTACGGCAACATCTACTCCAACCACGGGGCGATGACACCGGGGGCCAGCGCAGAGACCGCCGACGGCATGTCCGAGGACAAGATCGACCAGATCATCGAGCTGATGCGGCACGAGCGG
>JBEKKH010000833.1:0-3146 GCA_050010815.1 Streptosporangiaceae bacterium
CTCATGTAGTCCGGGGAGGGCCTGGTAAGAGGCTCCTGGACTGCCTTTGCATCGGCAGCAGGTGGCGTAACTTCGGCCACTCCCTAGACGTCTTCACGCCAGATCCTTTACCACCAGGGGGAATCGAACCCATGGGATCTGACTTGCGGGGGCGTACGACCCCCACCGTGGGCCCTGGAGATTCCGACACTCCGACCTGCCGGGCTTCAACCGGCCGCTCTGCCATCTGAGCTAAGGGTCCATGGTCGGGATAGCCGGAGCCGAACCGGCGGCCTCCTGATCCCAAATCAGGCGCTCTGCCACTGAGCTACATCCCGATGGTCGGGGTAGGGCGATTCGAACGCCCGACCTCTTCGTCCCGAACGAAGCGCGCTAGCCAAGCTGCGCTATACCCCGATGTGCGGTTGATTTGATTCGGAAGCTTCCGAGGACAACCTGCTGAAAACCTCTGGTGGAAACGGTCGGATTTGAACCGACGGCACGCCGCGTGCGAGGCGGCTGCTCTACCGGACTGAGCTACGTCCCCTTGACCTCATACTCGGAAGCCCAGCGAATGCCCTTGACCTGGCCGTTTCGCACTGGCTCAAGCCGTAGGAACCCCACGGACTGACTAACGTCTTCCACCGGCACCAGATACACGAACTCCGGACGGGCTGGACACCAGACTCCGAAGTAGTCCACCTGCCCGCGGTACCCGCGCCGCAAGTTCCGCTGCGAATCCGTAACCCGGTCAGACGATGATGCGGCGAACTCGATACACCCTTTGCCGAACCGGCCGGTCTTGCACTGAACAGTCCTTATCCCAGCGCCCGTTCGATCGTCTATGGCCAGGTCGTAGCGAGCCACCCCGAAGGGGACTAGCACGGTGTACCCAGCCTTCGCCAACTCAGAGAGCACAACAGCCTCTGTGCGGCCACCTTTGTCGTTACTGTTCATACCTGGTACTACGTGGAGCCTAGGAGATTTGAACTCCTGACCTCTTGCCTGCCGAGCAAGCGCGCTACCAGCTGCGCCAAGGCCCCATTGTCTCCGTCGGCGTCCGCCCCTACGGACAGGCTGGCCCTGGATGCGAACCAGAGCGCGGCTGTCCCGGAACGGACGCCGACGGAAGATTAAGCTGGCGCGGTGCCCGGTACAGGAACGCCTTGCGGCGTCCCCAGCCTTTAACGGCTGCTGCTCCCCGGGAGTAGCTGCATTGTCTTTCACCGTGCCCGCGGCGGGATGGCACCCGCCGCTGATGCTCTCCGCTGTGGAAGTTTCAAGTTTCGGTTGACATGCGCTCGCTCGGGCTCGGTGAGCCGTCGCGGACGGTCGCAGGGACGGGAGGACTCGAACCCCCGGCGCGCAGTTTTGGAGGCTGCCGTTCTGGCCGCTGAACTACGTCCCTATGTGCACTTGTTCCACTAAAAAGAGCCGCTCCCGGCGTGCGGGGCGGCTCCTGACCTCAGGACTCTGGGCTTACCCAGGAACCACCATGCCGGGGATGCAGTTGTCTTCGCGCAGCATGGCTGCGGCGGAGGTGTGGGCGAACCACCCTCGCTGTAGCTGCTTGCTCGATGACCGTTGCATCATGTCCCCTAGACTACCGGCGCTCGCGGTGAGCGCCACCTGTTTTGCTTCTGTCCTCAAGGTACTACCCCTCTTGACTCGTGTCAACCCCAAATCCTGAGATGATCGTGCCGTGGTCGTCGGCCAGGGCCTGGGCCACCACCGGGTCGTCCACCGCGCGGATGTCGGCGCTGGTCACGCCGTTGCACACCCGGACGGCGGTCATCGCGTCGGCCAGCCTTTCGGGGAACTCCCCCACCTGCGCGGCCAGCCAGGGCAGCGGCTCGCGCAGGTCCTCCTCCGTCAGGCTGGCGGCGTACTCCATCAGGCGCTCGAACGGGACGCTCACTGCTGCCACCCTCCGGCCGCCGGGCCCCAGTCGTCCAGGAAGCTCACCCCGTGCTCCATGCCGGGCCGCATCTCCGGCAGGAACAGGTCGGGGCTGAGCTGCCGCATCGACGGCATGCCAGCGGGCACCATCGTCTCCAGGCCCGAGTCGGGCCCGTAGAACGAGATCTGGCCGGGGTAGGCGCGGTTGCCGGCCGGGTCTTCGGAGCCGCCGATCCCCAGCGCGCCCACCACCGCGCCGGCGAGGGAGTCGGCCTCGTCCTTGGAGCTGTCGCCCAGGTGGTCGATCTTCCCGCTGGGCAGCCGGGAGAGGCCGAGCAGCTCGGTCACCACCAGCTCGCGGTTCGGCATCTCCAGACGGCCCTCGTACATGACGTCGCGCAGGGTCCGCCAGCCCTCCTCGGAGGTGTCGGTGGAGAACCGGTCGGTCTCGATGCCGTGGCTCTCCAGGATCTGCATCGAGTCCTTCGACTGCCACTGGTCGAAAGAGAAGAACGTGATCGGGAAGCCCATCCGGCGCAGCTCCAGGCACAGCATCCGGGCCCAGCGGATCTGGATCTCCATCGGCGGCACCGCGCCGGCGTTGCTCTCGTAGCTGATGGTGAAGTCCACCTTCACCACCGGGCGGCGCTCCGCCACCTGGATTTCGAGCCCCGCCTCGTCGTGGCCGACCAGCGCGTGGTCCTGCCAGCGCTTCACGTGCGCCAGCGACACCCCGGCCCGGTCGCCGGACGCCGCCAGGTCGGCGTGCATCGCGTACAGCGCGCCTTTCACCGGGTAGAACTCGGGGCTGAAGGTGTAGAGCGGCCGCCAGCTCGCCCCCTCGCGCACGTACGCGACCGACACCGGCGGCTGGGCGTACTCCACGCAGCAGTCGCGGATCGCGGCCTCGTTGGCGAAGTACGGGTTGATGGCGCGCCGCGGCTTGCACTCGTACTTGGCCTCCGCCAGGGCCGGGTCCTTCTCGTAGTCCTCGGCGAACGCCTCCTTGCCGGGGATGCGCGGATTCGCCTCCCAGGTGGCCAGCGGGCCGGACACGTAGTAGCGGCTGGCGTCGCCTTTCAGCGCGTTATCCGCCCGGCCCTTGGCGACCAGCTGCTGGATGGTGGAGCCCAGGTAGCGGGGGTAGCTGATGTGCACGTTCTTGTAGACGTCCGGGAACCGGGTGGTGGCGGAGGTGCGGAGCATGTCCAGGATCGACTCCGCCGAAGACGACGACTCGCGCTGCTTCGGCCCGGCGTTGCGCGCCA
>JBEKKH010000834.1:0-3143 GCA_050010815.1 Streptosporangiaceae bacterium
TCGTCGGCGAACTCGCGGGCGCCACCCCGGCGGAACTACTCGGCACGGTCGCCGAGCACTACACGACGTCCAGCGCCCCGGAAGAGATCGCCATCTGGCGGGCCGCCCACGGCGGCTCGCTGGACCCGCTGGTGCAGGCGGTCCGCGACTGCCCGTTCCTGTCCCGCCGCGTGGCGCTGCTGACGACCCTCGCCCGCAGCGTGCCGGAGGGCACCGAACTGCTCGCCGAACTGATCCGCGACCCGGACCTTGGCCCGGTCGTGCTGCTCACGGAGAGGGATGACCTCAGCCCCCAAGACGCGAGCCCGGACGAGGCCGCCTGGATCATGGCCGGAAGCCTGCTGGAACTGCTGGAGATCGGCGGCCCCGAGGCCGTCAGGGAGCAGCTCCAGGGGCTGCCTCCCGCGCAGCGCAAGGACATCGTCCGCGCCGTGTCGGCCTCCGGCTACCCGGCGCCGGAAACCCTGGAGGAGTTCCGAACCCTGGTCGCCGAGCCGATCCTGCACGCCCCGGCCCGGCCGCATGCCGTCCAGGGCACCGCCGCGCGGCGTCCCCGGCCAAAGAAGCCGCACAGGCGGTAACACCTTTCGCCTTGGCTTAAATGAGCGGGCAACGCCGAAGTGCACGCGCGGTAGGGTGACGGCCATGGCGAGTGACGCGTTCGAGGAGACCCTGGCGGGATTCCGCCGCTGGTCGGGCACGACGGATCGTAAGCTGAGCGGCGACCCGGAAGATGACGCCGCCGAACTCTACACGGTATTCAGCCTGATGCCGGACTACCTGGGGATCAGCGCCCCGTCCCGGCTGACCGCGGGTCTCCTCAACGAGCTCCTGCTGGACGTGTACCCGCGCAAGGTCACGGTGCTCGACCCGAAGGAGATTGAGTCCACCATCCCCGCACTGCGGGACCTGACGTCCTACCTGGCCGACACAGCAGCGATCACCGCCAGGACCGCGCGAGCCATGGACCAGGAACTGGACGAGATCGAGCCGGACTTCGCCGGTGCGGTGATGGACCCGGCCAACTGGGGGCCGGCCACGACGATGATGCATGCCATGCACCGCGACGGCGTGGACATCAGCGACAGCGCCTCGGTCGATGCGTGGATCACACAGCAGAACGCGGGCGTGTTCGCTGGCAACGCGGGCGGGTTCGCCGCCCCCGAAGCCAACCCGCCCACCTGGGACGGCGTCGACCTCAAGGAAGCCTTCGGCATCCCGGACGTCGTCGCGCCGGTCCGGCTGCCGGACGATGAAGAACTCACGGCGCTGGCGGTCGCGGCGCCGCTCCTGGCCGGCCTGCGCGGCCTGGCCCGCGATGTCCGCGATGTCCGCGATACGACAGTGCACGCCGCCACCGTGGACCCGCTTCTCCTCGAGCTAGCGGTGGAGTGCGGACTCGTGGAGCGCGACGGCGACACGCTTGTCCCGGGCGACGACGTCGAGTGGCTGGACGACTTCACCGAGGGCACCGCTGCCCTGGACGCGTGGGACTATGCCTTCGCGCAGGTCCTGGACACCACGCTGGAGGCGGCGGACGAGACGGAGCCGCAGGCCGGCGAGGACCTGGACCTAGCGGGCCACGGCATCGCCCTGGTCACGGAACTGTTCCTCGGCACGCGGGCAGGAGTTCCCGTCACGCAGCTGTCCGAGAGCCTCAAGAGCGCGGCGATCGCCGAGGTCCCCCCGGATGCCGCCGAGCGCCAGTGGGAGGAATGGGCCGGCGCCCACGGCGACCCGGCCGACTTGCTGCTCGGGCAGCTGGCGAAGCTCTCGGCGGTCACGGTCGCCGACGGGGTGGCGCGCCTGGAACCGCTCGCCCTGCACGCCATCGCCGCCAAACTGCGGGCATGTGACGTGCATGTGCCGGACCTCCCGCCGCCAGGCGAGATGACCGCGGACGACGTGGTGCTGCTGAGCATGTTCGGGACCGAGGAAGACTTCGCGGCGGACTTCGCTCCCTGGGTCGCGGGACGCACGCCCGAGGACGCCGCGCGGGAACTGCTCGCCTTCGCCGCGGGCGAGGGCGCGGCAATCCGGATGGCGGCGGTACAGGTCGTATCCCGGCTCGGTGACGCCGCCGAACCAGCGTTGTGGGAAGCACTCAACCGCCGTGAGCTGCGCTGCTACGCCAAGATGGCGCTGATCGAGCGGCTAGTCGGCCGCGACCCGGAACAGCCGGTACCCGCCGAGCTCAAGCGCACCACCGAGGACCTCGCCTGGTTCATCGCGGACAGCTTCGCCCCTCTTCCCCGTACCGTCGGCCGGAACGCCACGATCCCGTTCGACACGGCCCAACTCTCCGACGCGGGCTGGGACGTGAGCAATGAATCGCTCTTCGACGCCATGGCCCGGCTCGACCACCCGGACGCGGAAGCCGTGCTTACCATGCTCGGCAAGCACTGCGACGACAAGAAGACCGCCAAAGCCGCCCGGAAAGCAGCGTTCAAGGCGGCATCGCGCCGGGCCTCGCGCCGAAGTTGAGCCCGCTGGCCGACGAACCCAAGAGGCCGCTGCGCGTCTTCACGATGACCCGAATCATCCCGTGACTCGTCGGCCAGTTCGTCTCGCCGCACGATCTCAAGGAGCTGCCCGGCCGCCGAGACCAGCCCCGCATTTTGTTAGGTACCTACCCCGCACGGACTCGATGGCGAGCGCACCGCAAAATCGCTTCAGGTATCACGCGGTGCCAGGACAGATATCCCGGCGTCCGCAGCGGCCTTGGCAAGCCGGTCATCGTAGGTAAGAAGGGCTGTAAGCTCCGGGCCGAGTATCCGCGCTGTCGCCAGATGGATCGCGTCCAGGGACCGCAGCAACCGGTCGGGTTCGACGATGGCGGAGCGGGCAACGTCCTCGTCGATCTGGACATACTCGAAGGCGTCAAGCAGCCGCTGCGCATCAGGGATCAGCGCGGGCCAAGTCCGCGCCACAGCACGACTCACCTCGATCCGCAGCAGGTCTGAGCTGATCCAGCTGTCGCTGCGGTGCTCGCGATAGAAGGCGAGGAACGCCTCAGCATGCTCCTCGGCGGCCAGGAGCTTAAACGCGGCGCTGGTATCCAGGTAATAGAGGGCCACTACTGGTCAGCGCTCGCTCTCGCGGTCCTCCAGCAGCGCCCCGGTAAGCGGGTTCGGGTCAGCGCC
>JBEKKH010000835.1:0-3142 GCA_050010815.1 Streptosporangiaceae bacterium
AGGTCTTGGCTGAGGAGGTAGGGCGTCATGGACTCGCGGATGACTTCTACGGTGATGCCGTTGGATGGGATGGACATGGTGGAAAGGTTCCTGTGGAAAATTGTTTGACAGTGATGATAACATATACCAATGGATTGGGCAATGCCCGCAAGATTTCTCGCGGTACGCGGACGGCGGCGGATGGAAGCACGGACAACGGGTGGTAGGGTCGGTTTGAGGGTCGTGTGCCCACCCAAAGCGGCGAGTCGAGTTGCTTGGCCTAAACGGCCGGACTCGAGCTGAGCCCGCCATAAGCCAGCCTGGGAAGCGATCCGGGAACCGGACATTCAGCGTAGCTGGCGCCGACGGCTCTGCGCCAATCATCGCCGTTCAAGCGAGCGGCGCGATTCCTTCAGAGCGGTCGTTCGTGGGCCGAGCAGCAAATGGCTGGGATGGTGAAGGGTTCCGGACGCCGGCGTTGAGTGAACGACCCGCAGTACGGGCCGGCGTCCGGAAGCCGCCCATGAACGAACCCGCGGGGGGAGGAGCGAGCGAGGTTGGCGCGGGCGCTATGGAGATTTGGCCGCTGCGACAGGGTCGTATCGGCAAGCGCAAGAGCCGAAGGGACGGTTGGTTCGGCGCCCGGCGAGGGGTCGCAGGGCGGATTGCTGGCGACGACGGCGATTGAACGCGACGGTGACAGGCGTGCTTTGGCGGCAGTGTTGGCGAGATCGTCGAGCGTGGTTGCGGCCAGTCGCAGACGAGCGGCAGGCAAGTTCAGCGCGACATCGCGGCCAGGCGGGGATGCTGGTCATGAGGTGTCGATCCTGACAGCGGCGCGTGAAGCTGATGGTCGATAGCGCGGTTGGCCGCCTCGCTCGAAAGTCTCGATGATGATCATCCGGCCGCCACAGCACGGGCAGGGGAGCGCAAGAACGTTCGGTTCCTGTGCATTGTCCTGAGCTGGTGCGTCGGTCTCGGCGCGATGGGCGGAGACGGCCAGCAGCTCGCGGGCGCGCGCGAGGCTCTCGGCACGCGAGCCGTTGGCGAATAGCCCGTAATGGCGGATGCGGTGAAATCCCTTGGGCAGGACGTGGATGAGGAAGCGGCGGATGAACTCGGCGGCATCGAGCGTCATGGTTTTGTAGCGGTCGGGTCCCTCGGTCCGGTAATCCTTGACCTTGAATGTCACACGGCCGTTGTCGAGTGCGATCAGCCGGCTGTTGGAGATGGCGACGCGGTGGGTGTAGCGCGACAGGTAGGCGAGCACCGCCTGGGGTCCGGCGAAGGGACGCTTGCTGTAGACGAACCACTTGGTCTTGCGCAGCGGCGCCAGGACTGCGGCGAACGCCGCTGGCTGAGCCAGATGGGCATGACTGCCGAAGAACTGCAGCTCGCCGGCTGCATGCGCGGCGAGCAGCTTCTCCAGCATCAGGCGACGGAACAACTTGGCGAGCACGCGCACCGGGAGAAAGAAGCCTGGCCGACAGGCGATCCAGCGTCGGCCATCGGAGGAGATGCCACCGCCGGGCACGATCATGTGCACATGCGGATGGTGCGTCATCGCCGAACCCCAGCTGTGCAGAACCGCGGTGATGCCGATCGTGGCACCGAGGTGCTTTGGGTCGGCCGCGATTGTCAGCATGGCCTCGGCCGAAGCCTTGAACAGGATGTCGTAGACCACCGCCTTGTTCTGATAAGCGATGTCAGCGATCTGGGCTGGCAGCGTGAACACCAGGTGGAAGTACGGCACTGGCAGGAGCTCGGCCTCGCGCGCTTCGAGCCACTCCCTGGCTGCCGCCGCCTGGCACTTCGGGCAGTGCCGGTCACGGCAGCTGTTGTAGGCGATTGTGGTGTGGGCACAGTCCTCGCAGCGTGCGACGTGCCCGCCGAGAGCCGCCGTACGGCAGCTCTCGATGGCGCTCATCACCTTCAACTGTCCGAGGCTCACGTGGCCGGCGTTGGCGCGCCGCCACGCGGCTCCGTGGTCGCGGAAGATATCCGCGACCTCCAGGGCAGGACGGACCACGCGTGCCGCCTGTTATGGCGGCGGCTGAACCCTGCTGAGCGGCAGCGGTGCCAACCGGTCGAGCGGGCTGGTGACCGCACGGATCGTGTTGGTGGCGACGCGGGTGTAAAGCGCGGTGGTATCGAGTTTGGCGTGACCCAGCAGGGTTTGGATCACGCGGATGTCGACGTTCTGTTCGAGCAGGTGCGTGGCGAAGCTGTGCCTGAGCGTATGCGGCGTCACACGCTTCCTGATCCCCGCCATATGAGCGGCGGCATGCACGGCGCGGTTGAGCTGGCGAGGTGTCAGATGATTGGTCGGGTCCTGGCCGGGAAACAGCCAGATCGGCGGTCGTGCGATGCGGTACCAGTCGCGTAACAGGCCGAGCAGTTGCGGTGACAGCATCGCAAGGCGATCCTTGCGCCCCTTGCCCTGCTCGACCTTCAGCAGCATGCGTTGGGAGTCGACGTCCGAGACCTTCAGCGACACCACCTCGGAGACCCGCAGACCGGCTCCATAGGCCACACCCAGCGCGGCCTTGTACTTCGGTCCGGGCGCGGCTTCCAGCAGATGCACAACCTCTTCGGAACTCAGCACGGCCGGTATCTTGCGCGGCTCGCGGACGAACGTGAGGTGGCGTGCCATGTCCGGCCGGTCGAGCGTAACGGTGAAGAAGAAACGCAGTGCTGACACCGCGCTGTTCATGCTCGGTGGGTGCATGCCAGCCTGTGTCTGATGCAATTGGAAGCGACGCAGGTCCTCAGGCGTTGCGGTATCCGGCGAGCGCTTGAGAAACGCCGCGAAGGCTCTGACGTGGTGCACATAGTCGTTGCGCGTCTTGTCGACGAAGTTGCGCACCGTCATGTCTTCGATCATGCGCTGGCGCAGCGGGCTGATGGGCTTCTCGCTCATCGGGGTGCTCCTCATCTGGAGGTTGACAACCCCCCGATCCTCGGATCACCCCGATCCGCTCACACCTCCTCCACGCTCGTCAGCCAGCCTCCGCCGCTGCCCATATGGCTCTCCCGCGAAGCGGGTTCGTTCTTGGGCGCAGAGCCGTCAGCGCCGCGTCTTATCCAAAGTCCGCCTTCGGGACAGCTCAAATCCCCGCCCTGGATGGCTCACTTGGCTCCTAAGGCGGTGTTCAAACTGCCC
>JBEKKH010000836.1:0-3128 GCA_050010815.1 Streptosporangiaceae bacterium
GAGGATGTGCACGATGTCGCTGCTGTCTGCGTGCTCCGGCCCGGGATCCGGGACAGGGCGGGCTGTCTGCTGGTCCCGGAGCTTCTCGACCCGCGAGCGCAGGTCGTCATTGCCGTATAGGAAGTCAAGGCTGACCCCGGCAACGCGGGCGACGGACCGGAAGTTGATGTCCTGCTTGTTCTTGATGAGCGCGCGGATGGCGGTTTCGGTGCGGGTGACGGCGGCCTGTCGTTTGGCCTGCGCGGCCTGCCGCAGCGCGGCGGCGCGGCGATCGTCGGCGCTGCCGGTCACGGTGTCTCCGCTTTCGGGGTGATGGTGATGTTCACGGGGCCGGCGTCCTGGTAGCCGGCCCTGCCGCAGACGCCGGGGCCGCGGACGACGGCGGTATCGTCGCCGAGGGCTTCCAGCGCGGTGATCTCCAGGCGCATGCTGCGGATTTCGGCATGGCGCTGCTCGAGCCAGATGTTGGAGTCGCTCATCGGCTCGCCGTAGCGGGCGGCGTGCTGTTCCTGCCGCTGCCGGATGAGCTGCTCGGTGGCTGCGAGCTGCCGGCGGATCTCGGGGAGATGGCTGCGGTCGGTCGCGAAATGGTCGCATCCGTGGCAGGCTTCTCTGAACTAACCGTTTTGGCATCTTATGTCCGTTTTTGATATGGGTACGGAAGCCCGGCGGCATGAGCGGCAGCGCGGACGGCGAGGCTCGCGTTGCGGCGGTCTATGCCGGGCAGGGCGTCGTTGAGATCGACGGGGGTTCCGGCGGCGATGCTGGAGGCAAGAAGGAGCATCCTTCGTTCTCCTCCGCTGGCGGGGAGTTCGCCGGCGTGCAGGGCGGTGACGGCGGCTTCCCAGTCGATGCTGGCGAGCAGGGTGACGCCGTCGCTGATGCTGGGGCCCGTGGTGATGAACCTGCTGGTGAAGTCATCGCGGTGCAGCCAGCTGCCGCAGTCGATCAGGAGGCCGGTGCCGGCTTCGAGAGGATAGAGGCCGCGGGCGCAGGCCCGCAGGGCACCGCTGAGGTGGCGGGAGTTCACGGTGGTCATTGCTGTCCTTCCGTGCCGGGGACGGAGCGGCCGGCGATGTCGGGGAACGCGGGCATGCCCAGGTGGACGGCCTGTTCGCGGCGCTGCAGGGCCGTGTCGATCTGGGCGAGCTTGTCCTCGGTGCCGGCGAGGCTGACCTTGAGGCCCTCGATCTCGCCGAGCCAGCCTTCGCGTTCGGCCTCGGCGATGCGGTCGTGCAGGTTGACACGGATCTCCTCGAGCCGTCCGCGCTGGGCGGGGTCCGGCCTCAGGAGTGAGCACCTGACGCGTGTTCATGGATGCAGGGCGACGCGAATGCGCGGGCGCACGTGCCTACCGAAACCTTCCGTTTCTCGAAATGAGCGAGGAAGGCATCCCACTCTTCGTCGGTCGGAGTACGGTATTCCTCGCTGGGCCTGGTTGCCCGGCGGCGGGCGATGAATGCCCGGTGGGCCTCGATCGCCTCGGCAGGGTAGACGGCCTTGTAGCCGATTGTGGTGTCAATATGCTTGTGCCCGCAGATGACCTGGGCGATATGCGGCGGCAGGCCGCTCATGATGGCGTCGGTCACGAAGATCCTGCGGAAGTCGTGCGGGGAGAACATGAGCGGGTTGCCGGCGGCGTCGGTCAGGCCGGTCGCGGCGAGCGCATTGATGAGCAGGTTGCGGATCGCGTTCGGGGTGTGCGCCCGGGTCTCGCTGCCGATGTTCCGCTGGAACAGCAGCGGCATGGGCGGGTTCCAGACCCGTTCCCGGACGTCGTACGAAACGATGAGCGGGACGGCGCCGCCGGGGCCGCGGACCCGGCTGATGATCGCGGACAAGACGTCGGCCAGCTCGGGGGACACCAGGAGCAGCCTCTCCGTATCGGTCTTGCTTGGGGCGACCTGCAGTAGCGGGACGAGCTCGCCGGTCGAGGGCAGCCGGTACTCGGTGATGCTGTGATGGGTGAGCTCCAGGAGCTCCTCGCAGCGGATGCCGGTGAGTCTCAGGACCTCGATCGCGGCGAACGCCCAGAACGCTTCCTCTTCCTCGTAGGTCAGGTTGCGCCGCTTGCCGGTGGCGGTGTCCTCGGCCCAGACGCGTCTTCCGTTGGCCTTGGGGGCCGCGGCCCGGCGGAGCGTCCCGTCGGTGCCCTCGATGATCTCGCCGGGAGGTGTCGCGATGGCGGCCTGGAGCCGTCCGGGCGGTCGCGTTCCTGCGCTCGGCGGCGGTCCGGGTGAGGACGGGGAGGACGGGCAGCCGCTCGCGGGTCCGCTGGTCCATCCGGGCCTTGCGGTGCCGGCGTTCCTTGGCCCAGTTGACCTCGGCGTCGCTGACCGGGCTCGGGACGGCCCACTGCGCCCAGCGTTCGGGTTCCTCAGTGGCCCACTGGGCGATGTCGAGGTAGAACGCGCGTACCCGTATCAGCTCGTTCTTGACGCTCAGCCGCGGTTTCGTGATGACGGTCTTCTGCCCGTCGGGGCCGGTGACGGTGCGCTTGACCGTCTGCAGGTCTTCCTTCCAGGCGCGTGCGACTTCCGGCGGCAGCCGCAGCATGCCGATGCCCGGGGCCAGGGCCTCGATCCTGGCCCAGAACAGCCCGGCCAGGGACGAGCCGATGACCTGCATGCTGCCGTAGTCCAGTGCGGGTTGCCGTTCCCGCAGGTAGTCCACGAGCAGGTCGCGGACGGGCTTGCACTGGAGGCGGTGGCGGTCGACGAGCTCCTCGACGGTGAGCTGCCCCTGGGCCATGCCGAACGCGCGGATCGTGGCGGGGGCATCGGCGGGAAACACGCCGAGGGCGTGCAGGCGGAGGTAGAAGTCGACTTTCTTCTGGCCTCCGCGGGCCTGCACCCGCCGCTGGGTGTCAGCCAGCTCCACGCAGTCACCGACGGCGACGTCGGCGATGACGCCGCCCTTGCAGGCAAGCAGGGTCGCGATCCTGGTCGCCGCGAGCCGGGCGTCCTTCCGGGCCGACGCCGGCCCGGCCTCGGCCAGCTCCCGCAGCCGGGCAAACCCGGCAGGATCACGCGTTTCCGCCATGACCGGCGCCAGGTGGTGGTTGGGGCGCGTCAGCATCCAGGCCAGCCCGGGCCGGATCACGTCCCCGCAGGCGAGCATCAGCAGCC
>JBEKKH010000837.1:0-3126 GCA_050010815.1 Streptosporangiaceae bacterium
CTTTTCCGCGACGAGCAGTTCGAGGGCACCGAGCCAGCGTTCGTAGTACGAGGCCGCGAGGTACTGCTGCGGCGGCAGCCGCTCGATCGCGTCCCGCAGCTCGTCGCCGTTGATCACGCCGCGCCGCCGCAGCACGGTGGATAGCGCGTAGACGTGCGCCTCCCAGTCCGCGCCGAACGGCACGGCACCGTCCTCGCCTACCGGCACCGGCCCGAAGCCGGCCTGCCCGCCCATGTCATGAACACGGCTCACCCTCGCGACCCTAACAGCCAGAGCCTCGCCGTGGCGGGGCTGTGGTGTTAGGAATGGCACTATGACAGCGAACAGCGGATTGCGCAGTGCACAGTGGTTCGGGGAAACGGGCCGGTCCGGGATGGTGTACCGGTCCTGGATGCGCAGCCAGGGGTTCACGCCCGAGGTCTTCGACGGCCGGCCCGTGATCGGGATCGCGACCACCTGGTCGGAGCTGGCGCCGTGCAACGTCCACCTGCACCGGGTCGCGGAGTCGGTCAAGCGCGGCGTCTGGCAGTCGGGCGGCTTCCCGCTCGAGTTCCCGGCCATGGCGCTGGGTGAGACGCTGCTGCGGCCCACCGCCATGTTGTACAGGAACCTGCTCGCGATGGAAGCCGAGGAGCTGATGCGGGCCAACCCGCTGGACGGCGTGGTGCTGCTGTCCGGGTGCGACAAGACCACGCCCGGGCTGCTGATGGCCGCGGCCAGCGTGGACCTGCCGGCGGTGATGGTCACCGGCGGCCCGATGCTCAGCGGCAAGTACCAGGGCAGCGATGTCGGCTCGGGGACGGCGGTGTGGCGGTTCGAGGAGGAGCTCGTAGCCGGCCGGATGACGCAGGAGGAATGCGCGTTCGCCGAAGGCTGCATGGCCAGGTCCAACGGGCACTGCATGACGATGGGGACGGCGTCCACGATGGCGTCGATGGCCGAGGCCCTCGGCATGCAGCTGCCGTACTCGGCGACCTGGCCTGCCGTGGACGCACGCAGGTTCGAGACCGCGCAGCGCGCGGGCCAGGTCATCGTCGGCCTGGTGCGGGACGACCTGCGCCCGTCGGCCATCATGACCCGGGCCGCGTTCGAGAACGCGATCCGGGTGAACGCGGCCATCGGCGGTTCGACGAATGCGGTCATCCACCTGCTCGCCCTGGCCGGACGCCTGGGCGTGCCGCTGGCGCTTGACGACTTTGACACGCTGGCCCGGGACGTGCCGACGCTGGTGAACCTGCAGCCGAGCGGCAAGTACCTGATGGAGGACTTCTGCTACGCCGGCGGCCTGCCCGCGGTGATGCGCGAGCTGGACCAGGCCGGCCTGCTGAACGCCGACGCGATCACGGTGACCGGATCCGGCGCAGGCGCGAACGTGGCGGCCGCACCATGCTGGAACCGCGAGGTCATCAAGTCGCTGGCCGAACCATTCCTCACCGCCGGCACCGGGACCGCGGTGCTGCGCGGTAACCTCGCCCCGGACGGCGCCGTGATCAAGCAGTCCGCCGCCTCGCCGCACCTGCTGAAGCACCGCGGCCAGGCCCTGGTCTTCGACTCGCCCTCGGCGTACTACGCCGTGGCCGACGACCCGGACCTCGACGTCGACGAGACCACGGTGCTCGTCATCCGCTACTGCGGCCCGCGCGGCTACCCGGGCATGCCGGAGGTGTCCAACGTGGCGCTGCCGAAGAAGCTGCTGCTGCGCGGCATCCGCGACATCGTGCGGATCTGCGACGGTCGCATGTCAGGCACGGCCTACGGCACGGTCGTGCTGCACGTCACCCCCGAGGCGGCCACCGGCGGCCCGCTGGCCCTGGTGCGGACCGGCGACTGGATTCAGCTGGACGTCCCGGCCCGGAGCCTGGCCCTGGAGGTCAGCGACGAGGAGCTGGCCCGCCGGCGAGCCAGCTGGCAGCCGCCCGCCCCGCACGCCACCCGGGGCTGGACCCGGCTGTACACCGAGCACGTCCTGCAGGCCGACTCCGGCGCCGACCTGGACTTCCTCGTCGGCGCCAGCGGGCACGAGGTCCCCCGCGACTCGCACTAAAGAGTGAGTACCACCGGCTCTGCCGCAGCGGTCAGGAAGCAGCCGGACGTCAGTCCATCGGCTGTCTGGCGATGACCTCCGGCTTGCGGCCGGCCAGCAGCCAGCCGCCGGCCGCGGCGACCAGCGGCAGTCCGGCCAGCAGGATGAGTACGTCACTCAACGGCAGGCCGCCGAACATGGCGGACAGGCTGCTGTGCGCCCAGGCCAGCCCGGCGACCAGTGCGCCGGCCACGCCGATGATCGCGCCGAGCAGGCCCAGCGCGGCGGCGGTCGCCGCGGTGATCGTCCGCCGGGTCGCGCCGCTGGCGCCGGTGGCGGTGAGCGTGCGCAGGTCCCGGGCGGTCTCGCTGCGGATCAGGCCGACGCAGGCGGCCAGCACGCCGAAC
This sequence comes from Streptosporangiaceae bacterium, assembly GCA_050010815.1. GTDB lineage: Bacteria > Actinomycetota > Actinomycetes > Streptosporangiales > Streptosporangiaceae > Palsa-504. Next base: position 2,431 of record JBEKKH010000837.1, read on the forward strand.
GCGATCACGATACCCAGCGCGGTGGCGCCGCCGGCGAGCTCGCCCAGACCCGGCGCACCGGACCTGGTCTCGACCGTCACGCCGTAGGCGAGCGCGAGCTGCCGCGCGGCGCTGATCTGGGCGGCGGTGAGCGGGGCCGGTGCCTGGACCAGCCAGCCGTTCGGGCCGGGCTGCAGGTGGTACTTGCGCACCGCGTACTCGGTGATCACCGTGTTCGGCGCGGAGGTGCCGCTGGGCAGTCCGCTGACCGTCTGCATCGCGGGGCTGGCCACGCAGCCGTTGCTCAGCGTGCAGGGCGGACTGCCGCTACTACCGGGAACGCCTTCGCCCGGGTACTGGATGTCGGAGGTGCTCCAGGTCATCTCCATGTGCGGCAGGCCGGCCAGCCCTGGCCGCATGGTGAGGATGTCGGTGCCTGGGCTGATCTGGCTGGCCTTGATCCCGTAGGTGGCGAGCAACTGCGGAGTGGCCACGGACACGGTGCCGGTGAAACCGAACGGACTGTGTTCCTGCGTGCCCACCTGGTACAGCGTGGCGCCCGTGGATTCCAGTGGCACCGCCCGCGTGTGCAGGCTGGCGGCGAGGCTGTCCACCTGCCCGCCCAGGCGGGCGGTCTGGGCGCTGCTGAGCTGCGTTATCGTGTCGCCGCCCTGGCTCTGCTGGGTGGAGACGATCAGCTGGCTGCCGGACAGGTTG
>JBEKKH010000838.1:0-3119 GCA_050010815.1 Streptosporangiaceae bacterium
CCGCGGGCAGGCGGCTTGACTTCGACACCCTGCAACTGCGCATCCACCCGGCGGCCAGCCGGGTCGAGCTGCTCTCCACCTCCACGCCCGCGCATTTCATCGCGTTCGACCTGCTCGCGCTGGGCGATACCGACTACATGGACCGGCCGTTCGCCGAGCGCAGGACCGCGTTGGAGGGCGCGCTGGCCGCGGCGGGCGCCTCGGTGCACCTGACCCGGGCGACCACGGACCGCCAGGTCGCGGCCGGCTGGTTCAGCCAGTTCGAGGGCGCGGGCCTGGACGGGCTGATCGCCAAGCCGGCGCAAGGGCGCTACGAGCCGGACAAGCGGGTGATGAAGAAGATCAAGCACGAGCGCACCGCGGACTGCGTGGTGGCCGGCTACCGGGTGCACAAGAGCGGCGAGGATCGCATCGGGTCGGTTCTGCTCGGGCTGTACTCCGGCGACGGGAAGCTGGCCAGCGTCGGCGTGATCGGCGCTTTCCCGATGGAGAAACGCATCGAGCTGTTCGGCGAGCTGCAGCCGCTTGTCACCACGTTCGACGGGCACCCGTGGAACTGGGCGGAGCACGAAGCCGGCCAGCGGACGCCGCGGGCGGCCATGGCCAGCCGGTGGAACGCCGACAAGGACCTGTCGTTCATCCCGCTGCGCCCCGAACGCGTGGTCGAGGTCCGCTACGACCACATGGAGGGCGTGCGGTTCAGGCACACGGCGCAGTTCGTCCGCTGGCGGCCGGACCGCGAGCCGGCCTCGTGCACCTACGCCCAGCTGGAGGAGCCGGTCAGCTTCGACCTGGCCGAGATCCTCGGATCTTCCGGTGCTCAGCATGGCTGAGAAGAAGATGGTCCTGGAACTGGCCGGCCGCGAGGTCGCGATCAGCAACCCCGGCAAGGTGTTCTTCCCGCGTACCGGTCACACCAAGCTGGACATGGTGCAGTACTACCTGGCCGTGGCGCCGGGCGCGCTGGCGGGCGTGGGGGGCCGGCCGATGGCGCTGAAACGGTTCGTGAACGGGGCCGAGAAGGAGGCGTTTTTCCAGAAGCGGGCACCGGACAAGCGACCGGACTGGGTCCAGACCACCGAACTGCGGTTTCCCTCCGGCCGCACCGCCGACGAGGTGGTGGTCACCGACGAGGCCGCGCTCGCCTGGGTGATCAACCTCGGCTGCATCGACCTGAACCCGCACCCGGTGCGCGCCGCCGACCTGGACCACCCGGACGAGCTGCGGGTCGACCTTGATCCGGTGCCCGGAGTGGCGTGGCCGCAGATCAGGGACGTGGCCCTGGTGGCCAGGGATGTGCTGGCCGACTTCGGGCTGACCGGCTGGCCGAAGACGTCCGGGTCCCGCGGCATCCACATCTACGCCCGGATCGTGCCGCAGTGGTCGTTCGGCGAGGTCCGCCGCGCGGCGGTGGCGGTGGCACGCGAAATCGAGCGGCGGGCGCCGGACCTGGCCACCTCCAAGTGGTGGAAGGAAGAGCGGCACGGCGTCTTCGTCGACTACAACCAGAACGCCAAGGACCGCACGGTCGCATCGGCATACTCGATCAGGCCGGTGCCAGACGCCCGGGTGTCGGCCCCGCTGACCTGGGACGAGGTGCCGGAGTGCGATCCCGCTTCGTACACCATCGACACCATGCCGGCGCGGTTCGCCGCGGTGGGCGATCCCTGGGCGGGCATGGACGAGGCGGCCGGGTCGCTGGCCGGGCTGCTCGAGCTGGCGGCCCGGGACGAGGCGGCGGGACTGCCCGACGCGCCGTGGCCGCCGCACTATGACAAGCAGGCCGGCGAGGCGCCGCGGGTGCAGCCGTCTAAGAGGGTTAGCGGTGCTGGCCCGGGGCGCAGCGCCGAGACGGGGCGTGGGGCCGAGACGTCGGGGTCGTCGGGGTCGTCGGGGTCGGGGCGGCGGCAGAGCACCAAGCCGCTGATCGAGATCGCGCGGGCGGCGAGCAAGGACGAGGCGATGGAGGGGCTGGAACGCTGGAAGGCGCGGCACGCGGCGGTGTGGCCGAAACTGGAGCCGGCCGACGTGCTGGTCGACGGGATGCGGGGCCGCAGCTCGGTGTGGTACCGGATCCGGCTCAACCTAGAGCACGTACCCGAGGCGGAACGGCCGTCCCAGGAGCCCCTGGAAATCGACTACGACCCGTGGGCCGGGCTCCAGCCCTAGGTGTCTCCCTGCTTCTCCCGTTGCACCAGCTTCTCCCATTGCACCTAGTCCTTCCATTGCACCTAGTCCTTCCATTGCACCTAGTCCTTCGTTTGCACACAGTCCTTTTGCAGCTTGCGTTCATCCGGTTAGCAGGTCACGCCCAGCGGGGGCTCAGCGTCCCGCGAGCACCGGCCGCCTCGCCCGGCACACCTGTGCTGGGCTGATCCCGCTCTCGAGGAACGACGATGGTCCATGGGTGTTGCTGGGGTGCCTCGGATCCGCCCCGGAGCCCGGATCCTCTCGTCTTCCTGGTGGTGCGGCGGCTGCTGGGCTAGGTGATGCGGGATGTATGCCGGGCCGCGTCCGCCTGGGCATGGCGCGGTCCGGGACGGCCGGTTTGCGCGGATGATCCGGCTGTTACGGAGGATCCGGGCAATCATGGGGTACCGGGGTTTCCGTGAAAGCCGGATCTTCCGCGATCCTTTTGGCCGGGCCGGGCCGGGCCGGGCCGGGGCGGGCGGGTCAGGGGTTCAGGGATGGGCGTCAGTGGCGGGAGTGATCCCCCGGGCGCCGGCCCCCCGGGGCCGGCGCCCGGGGGCCGACGCGCGGGGCCGGGGCGGGCGCGCGGGAGGCGAGCTGGCCGGTAGCTGACGGACCTCAGAGCCTGACCGTCGCCTCGATAGTGAGCCGGCGCATCGGGCGGATGTTTTCGGATTTGGCACGCGGCACGGGGGTGCCTCGGATCCGCCCCGGAGCCCCGATCCACCGCAGTCCTTGCCGGGCAGGCTGCACCACCCGGCACGGGCGCCGCACGGCCACCACGGGTGTCACCGGGATCCGTCCCGGGCCGGGGAGCTGGCTGCCCTGCTCCGCAAGCAGGCGCTCACCGGCCTCTGGCGTCACAGCGCGCGTTCCCGTCACTTGCGTGCCCGAGCCGATGGGTATGGGTGTGGCACCGTGCACATTCT
>JBEKKH010000839.1:0-3117 GCA_050010815.1 Streptosporangiaceae bacterium
CCCGGAGATGACGGCCAGGATGAGGGGGCCACGATCTGGCCAGAGCCCGACCTCGCCGTCATCCACCTCGAAGGCAACCTCAGTCATCCTTGTGTTCGGCTCGGCGCACGCGAGCCTGAGGAGGGTTCGCCTATGGTGGCGGCCGGCCGGCCCCGGCCATTCGGAGAGGTTTCCAGCGAGTTCTTCTCCGCGACGATGGAGTACACCGGGAAGTTCCTGTACCTGATGCGCCTCAAGAACGAGAGGTTCGGGCCGGGGATGTCCGGCGGGCCGGTACTCGATCTCAGCACAGGCGAGGTCTGCGGTGTAGCGAAGCTGGCGGGTCCTGCGCAGGACGGGTACGCGGTCCCTGTCCGTCTCGCCTACGGTCTGACCGGCGACGTCACTGGTGAGATGCTCCGCTCCCACGACCGTTACCATGACGACCACAGGGACTGGGTCCTGGCGCAGCGGGCGCTCTGGGAGGCGAAGCCACCAGCCGCCGCGGCCCTGCTGGCGCCCGACACCGAAGCCGAGCTGCTCGGACTGCTCAGCCGCCTGCCCGGAACCGATCGGGCCCGGCTCGGCATGCTGTACCGCGAGTGCGCCGGCACGATACTGTGCCCCGATCCGGGACCTCTGCGAGAACTACGCGATGTCGCGCTGAGTCTGGCCGGTCTGCTGCACGAGCGGGGCAGGCCGCATCCAGTGATCATCTTCGCCGAGCTGCTGGCGGCCAGCCACCCGGCGCTCATGATGGATCTACACGACTGGTCGACCGCCGAGGCGACGCGGCAGCAGAGCGGCGAACAGCTGCGTACCTGGCGAACGAGCCCCGGGCTGGCCACGCGGCAAACCGGGACGGAGACCAACCCCCTGTCCGTGGTCATACAACTCGAGCCGTGCGACCGCGCACCCGAACGGTATGTCTACACGATCTGGCGTAACCGCGAGGGCGTGGTCCTGGTCGAGCGAGAAAACGAACCTCTCGAGCTGGCCGAGATTAAAGCCGCGCTCAAGGACAAACTGCCCGCGGAACTTGGCGAGCTCCCTGGTAGCCATGTGATTGTCGAGTTCATCCTGCCGCCTGAGCTGTTCGACGAGCCAGTGCACGCGTGGCCGGTTTTCCGAAACCCTTACATTCTGCTCGGATACCGCTACCCGGTTGTCATCCGTGACTGGGAACGGTTCTATGAATCCGAGGACCGCAACCACGCGAAGATCAAATGGGACTGGCTCAGCACGCAAAGCACCACGCCGATGCAGTGGCTGCACTGCGTTGACCAGCGAACCGCCAACCAGCTGTACCCCTGGTTCGAGGCCAGCCGCGAGCGCGCGGCCCTCGGAATGCCGGGCCCGGCCAGCGCGAACAGCGACGCACTCAACGCGGCGTTGGACGCGGGCATCCGCGTGGCGTTTTGGCGGCTGACCCGCTGCGGGTCGCACGACAACACTGGCTCCGGCACGAAAGCCGGGCCGTGCGACGGTACGATCTTCCGACAGGCCGCTAGGAAGAAGATGTCGCCGGAACCCGTTCACCTGCTTCCGGCAAACCTCAAATACCTGCGTCTTTCGCCCGGAATATTGAGCAACAGCACTCTGCTATGGGACAATCCCTATCGAGGACCACACCCACGAGGGTTGGCTGTACATTGACAGACTGGCTGATCTACCGTGGCACCGGCGAACCGCATGAGGGCGTTGACGCCCTTCCGCCGCCACCCCCATGGCGTGCCTTTGACGGCAGCCCAGCCAGGCCAGTCCCGCAGAGTCCCGGTGCTGACAGCACCGACAGCCCCTGGCGCGGCAAACTAGGCGACTTGCGGATCGCCAGCAGTTACCGGCCCGATCCTGAGGCGGTCGAGCTGGTGAACGCCGCGCTCTACCTACGGCGTCCGCTACTCGTCACCGGCAAGCCGGGCACCGGCAAGTCGTCGCTGGCCTACTCTGTCGCCTACGAACTAGGGTTGGGCCCGGTACTGCGCTGGCCGATCACCAGCCGGTCCACCCTGGGGGAAGGTCTGTACTCCTACGATGCCATCGGCCGCCTCCAGGAAGTTAACCTGGGCGGACAGGACGGCACCGCCGACCTGGCCGGCATCGGCGACTATATCCGGCTGGGCCCGCTGGGCACCGCGCTGCTCCCGTTCCGGCGCCCCCGCGTCCTGCTCATCGACGAGATCGACAAGAGCGATGTCGACTTGCCGAACGACCTGCTTAACCTCTTCGAGTACCCGGCGTATACCGTTCACGAACTCGCCCGGATAGCTGACCGGGCGCCTGACGTGAACGTTATGACCGAAGACGCGGGGGACCGCGCCCGGCTCCATCACGGGCTGGTGCTTTGCCATGCGTTCCCGCTGATTGTCTTGACCAGTAACGGCGAGCGCGAGTTCCCGCCCGCTTTCATGCGGCGCTGCCTGCGGCTAGATCTTCCGGTGCCAAGCCCGGAGCAACTCGCTGGAATCGTCACCAGCCACCTAGGCCCCGACCTGGCCGCCGCTGGACAGGACCTGCTTGAGGAGTTCGTGGCCCGGCGCGGCGAAGGTGACCTAGCCGCTGACCAGCTGCTGAACGCTGTCTACCTGACGTCATATGCTGCGCGCGAACCAGGAATCGATCGCACGCGCCTGACGCAATCGCTGCTCCGCCACCTCGACCGGCTTGCCTGATCGAGGGGGACCCATGGACGTCGCAGGTTTCATCGACCTGCTGACCAAATCGGGACTGGACGTCACCCCGCTTGAGGTCGCCGAGGCGATATGGCTGGCTCAATACGCGGCGCCGCCCGCCCGGCAGGCGGCAGGTGAACCGGCACCACAGCTGCCTGAAGAGCAAGAGCCGCAAACTGAGGGTCAGGCCGGGGTCGGCGATCAGCGTGGAGCATCACGTGAGCCTGCGGATCGGCTACCCGTCTACCTTCCCTCGTCAGTTAGCGCGGTCTGGACGAGCCCGGCTGGCACCGGCACCGGAATGCCGGTGCCGGTGCCGGCGAGCATCGCGCTGCCCGGCAGCCTCGCACTGATGCGGGCGCTGCGGCCGCTGAAACTCCGCGCGCCCGACATCAGGCGCCCTGCGCTGGACGAGACCGCCACCGTCGAGGCGACGGCGCGCAGCGGAGCCCTGAGGCCCGTGCTG
>JBEKKH010000840.1:0-3117 GCA_050010815.1 Streptosporangiaceae bacterium
ACGAGACCTGGACCACGGTCACGGCCACCGTCACCCTGCCGGCCGGCCAGCAGACGCTGACCGTCGACCAGGATTCCAACGGCTGGAACTTCCACTACCTGGCCTTCACCCAGGGATCGGGCGGCGGCGGCGGAGGTGGTGGCGGCGGCGGCAAGTACTGCGGCACGCAGGACCTCGCGATGGACCAGCCGACCACGGGCTCGTCGGTCCAGAGCGGCACCGACTACCTGCCCTACTACGCGACCGACGGCGACCCAGGCACCCGCTGGTCCAGCGCGCCCAGCGACCCGCAGTGGCTGGAGGTCGACCTCGGTGCCCAGCAGCAGATCTGCAGCGTGGGGATCGAATGGGAGGCCGCGTACGCCACGGCGTTCCAGATCCAGGTGTCCAACGACAACTCGACCTGGACCACGGTCTACTCCACGACGACCGGCACCGGCGGGAACCAGACGTTCCCGATCACCACGACCGACCGCTACATCCGCATGTACGGCACGGTGCGGGCGACCCAGTTCGGCTACTCGATCTTCGAGTTCGACGTCTACGGCCTCACCAACACCGCGCCGCTGGCCGGCGGGACCGGCAGCGGCGGCAACGGCACCTGCTCGTGGGTCGGCTCCACCGCGCCGGTCGCCCAGCGGGTCCAGCAGGTGCTGAACACCATCGACCAGTCGGAAGAGGCCAGCCTGCTCTCCGGCGACGGCACCTCGGGTTATATCGGCCAGGTCGCCGCTATCCCCGATCTGTGCATCCCCTCGATCAACATGGAGGACGGCCCGTCCGGAGTCGGTGACGGGAACGGCGGCGTGACGGCCTACCCCGACGGCGAGAACGCCGCCGCGACCTGGGATCCGGCGCTGATCAAGCAGGAGGGCGCGGCGATGGGCGCCGAGTTCGCCGGCAAGGGCGCGACCGTCTCGCTCGGCCCGACCACCAACCTGGTGCGCGACCCGCGCTGGGGCCGGACCTACGAGACCTACGGCGAGGATCCGTACCTGGCCGGCCAGATCACCTCGGCGGAGGTCGAGGGCCTGCAGAGCCAGGGCGTGATGGCCATGGTCAAGCATGTCGCCGCCTACGACCAGGAGCAGTACCCCAACGGCAGCAACAACGAGACGGTCAGCCAGCAGGCACTGGAAGAGCTCTACCTGGCGCCCTTCCAGAGCGCCGTCGAGCAGTCCGCGCCGGCCGCGATGATGTGCTCCTACGCCGTGGTCAACAGCGCCGCCTCCTGCGCGAACGCTGACCTCCTAGAGAAGGGACTCGACCAGCAGGCGAACTACGGCGGCTTCGTCACCTCCGACTGGGGCGCCGCCGGTGCCACCGTCGCCGACGCCGAGGCCGGCATGAACATAGCGATGCCGTTCTCCGATGCGAGCAACGTGACCGCCGCGCTGACGGCCGGCACGCTGAGCCAGGCGACCGTCAACGCGCTGGTGGCCCAGATCCTGACCCAGCTGTTCGCCTTCGGCGCGTTCGACAACCCGCAGACCGGCTCCCTGTCCGCCACCGTCACCACCGCGGCGCACCAGCAGACCGCGCTGCAGCTCGGCGAGGAGGGCACGGTCCTGCTGAAGAACAACGGCCTGCTGCCGCTCAACCCCAACCCCACCAGCAAGGAGTCGATCGCGGTGATCGGCACCGACGGCGGCGCCGGGGTCGAGCTCGCCGGCGGCGGCAGCGGCGGGGTCGACAGCGCCAGCACGGTGTGGCCGCTGACCGGCATCCAGGACGCGGTGGGGCCGAACGTCACGGTCACCTATACCGCGGGTGACGACAACGGCACCACCGACATCCCGCAGGCGGTGGCCGCGGCCCAGGCCGCGACCTACGCGATCGTCTACGTCAGCGCCCCGGAGGGCGAGGAGAGCGACCTGACCACGCTCGACCTGTCCAGTGCGGACGAGACGATGATCGAGGACGTGGCCGCGGCGAACCCGAAGACCATCGTCGTGATCAACAGCGGCTCGCCGGTGGTCATGCCGTGGCTCAGCGACGTGGCCGGGGTGTTCGAGAACTGGTACGGCGGCGGGGAGACCGGGGCGGCCGGGGCCGCGCTGATCTTCGGCACCGTCGACCCCTCGGGCAAGCTGCCGGTCACCTTCCCGGCCAGCCTGAGCCAGGTCCCCGCGCAGACCACCGCGCAGTGGCCCGGCACCTCGACCGGCGTGGACTATACCGAGGGCGTGGATATCGGCTACCGCTGGTACCAGTCCCAGAACATCACGCCCGCGTTCCCGTTCGGCTTCGGATTGTCCTACACGAAGTTCTCCTTCTCCAACCTCAACGTCGGCGCCTTCAACGCCAACGGCACGGCCACGGTGACCGCGACGATCACCAACACCGGGTCGGTGGCAGGCGCGGACGTGGCGCAAATGTACGTCGGCGACCCGGCCGCCAGCCAGGATCCGCCTGAGCAGCTGAAGGGCTTCCAGCGGGTGACGCTGAACGCGGGGCAGAGCGCGCCGGTGTCCTTCCCGCTCACCATCCACGACCTGGCCGCCTTCTCGCCGGCCGACAACCAGTGGGAAGCCCAGGCGGGCGCGTACTCGATCAAGGTCGGGGACGCATCTAACAACCTGCCCCTGACCGGGTCGACCAGCCTGGCCCAGGAGCTGACCGGCCAGGTCGCCGCGGGCACCTCGGGCGCGGGCGTCTCGACGGCCAACACGGCGGTCAGCGCGAACGTCACCCCGAACTCGGGCGTGCCGGGCGCGGAGACCGTCGGAGTGGTCAACCCCCAGGGTTATAGCAGCCCCAAGGGCGCGGCGGTGTCCTTCGCCATGCAGGCGCAGGACTCCAACTCCTCCCAGACCCTCACCTTCACCGCCACCGGGCTGCCGCCCGGCATCAGCATCGCGTCGAACGGCACGATCTCCGGTTCCGCCAGCACGCTCGGGACCTACACCGTGACCGTGACCGCGACCGACACCGAAGGAGTCTCCGGCACGGCCACCTTCGTGTGGTCCGTCGTACAGTGACCCCGGCGCTCCGTTAGCAGGAGCGCCCTAACCGAACACAGCACGCAAAGCGCGGGCCCGGTATCACCACCGGGCCCGCGCGGCGCGCTTCTTGGGGCTAGGGATGAGGATTAGAAGCCGACCGCGACCTGCACGT
>JBEKKH010000841.1:0-3112 GCA_050010815.1 Streptosporangiaceae bacterium
CGCGCAGGTCCGCCCGGGACGGCGCGCTCACCGGCGCGCCCCGCAGGCCAGCCGGACCCGGTCGACGAAGGCCGCGCACGAGCCAAGCGATGCTTGCACCTCGAGCAGACCGTTGAGCTCATCATCGGATATCGGGTCCAGCCGGGGGTCACTGCGCAGCGCTGCGCGGAAGTCCTGGTCCAGGTCCAGGCCGGTCATCGCGGCTGCGTACACCGCGTCGTGCGCGGTGTGCTTGCCGAGCCGGGCGGCGAGCGCGCGCAGGACCGGCTCGGACAGCAGGTAGCCGCGGTGACTGTCGATGTTGCGGCGCATCCGGCCTGGATCCGCCTGCAGGCCGTCCAGCATCCGGGCCGCCGCGGCCACGCAGGCCGCGAACGTCATCGCGGTCTCCGGGACCACCAGCCACTCGGTCTTCCAGGCGCGGCCGTCCCGCTCGTGCTCGGCGAGCATCCCGTCCAGGGCCAGCCCAGCCTGCGCCCGGATGATCTTGGCCAGGGTGACCAGGTGCTCGGAGATCTCGGGGTTCCGCTTGTGCGGCATCGTGATCGAGCCGACCGTGCCCGGGGTGAAGGCTTCCCGCAGTTCCCCGATCTCCGGCCGCTGCAGCTCGTACACCTCGTTGCCGATTTTCCCTGCCGTCGTGGCGATCGCCGCGAGCAGCCAGATGAACTCAGCGACCCCGTCCCGGGCCGTGAGCCAGGGAATGTCCGGCACACCCAGGCCCAGCTGGGCGGCGAATCCGTCCAGCACGTCGAGCGCGCGCCCGCCCCAGAATTCCATCGTGCCCAGCGCCCCGCCGAGCTGGACCACCTCCCAGCGGCTTCGGCCCTGCCGCAGCCGGGTCAGGTGCCGGTCGAGTTCGGCGGCCCAGACCGCCGCCTTGAAGCCGAAGGTGACCGGCAGCCCGGGCTGGCCGTGGGTGCGGCCGCACATCGGCGTGTCGCGGTACTCTACGGCCAGCTCGAGAGCGCGGTCCCGCATCCGGGTCACGTCCCGCTCGGCGATGTTCCCCACCGTCCGGAAGGTGAGCGCGAACCAGGTGTCGGACAGGTCCTGGACGGTCGCGCCGTAGTACACCCACTCCCGCGCGCTGGCGGGCAGCACCTTGCGCAGCGCCTGGATCAGGCCCATGGTCGAGTGGCCGGTCAGCCGGGTCTGCTCAGCCACCAGGTCCAGGTCAAGCAGCGATACGTCGGCATGGGCTCCGATGGTCTCCGCCGCGGCCGCGGGTATCAGGCCGACCTGGGCCTGGGCCCGGGCCAGCGCCGCCAGGATCGTCAGCCACGCCTGGGTCCGGCCCTGGTCGGAAAAAAGCGCGGAAGCCTCCGGCGTGGTCCACAGATGACCGAAGATGGCCGAGTCGGCTGGGTGCGCGCCGCTCATGGAACCGGGCTCACGCGCGGTACCACCGGGAGGCCGGACAGCGCCCGCAACGCGGCCCGCACCTCGTCCAGGTTGGCTCCCCAGGGCACCACCGCCGTGGTGCCGCGCACCTCGATGCCCCGTTCCAGCAGGCAGCACTTGGTGAGCACGCGCGCGCCCGGCGGTCCGGCCGCCCGGGCCCTGGGGCACAGGTCGACCCGTTCGGGCTGGGCGCCGTAGAAATGCTCGTGAAACTGGCGGGACCGCTCGCAGCCGACCAGCAGCCAGTCCGGGTGGTAGGGCGGGTGGGTGTCCAGGAAGCTGACCTGCTGGCCGGCGGGCACGCCGCTGCCGCGGCACGGCAGCAGGTAATGCGGCGCCGGGTGGGCCGCGACCAGGTCGCGGACGTCGACCGCGTCCAGGGTCAGCTCGATCGGCGGCAGGTCCTCGTCGTAACCGACCACCTGCTCGGCCATGGCTAGCAGCTTCGGCGGATGCGGCGGGATCACCTCGGTGACCAGGACCGGCAGCGGCGCCGGGCGCCAGATGAAGTTCACGTGCTCGAACCGGCCCTGCACCACGTAGGCGAGAACCTCATCGCGGCCTGCCGCCGGCGACGCGAGGGCCGCCGCGGCGAGCGAGGTGGCGTTGCCGACGTCGGTGTCCGGGTTCTCGATCCAGGCCGTGCTCTCCGGGCCGGCCAGCAGCCGCAGCTCCGCGACCGGGGAGAACAGCGGGCGGGTGTCCTGCGGCCGGACCGCGACGAGGGCAGTCTGCCCGCCGTTGCGGAGCACCAGGAACGCGGTGCGCCGGTAGATTTCCCGGCCGCGCAGCAGCCCCGCGATCCCGGCCGCGGTGAGCGGGACGTCGGTGTCCTGCACCGACAGCCCCCGGTAGGGACGGGTGATCGTGTTGGGCTCAGGGTCGGCGAGCACGTCAGGACCGATCACGTCAGGGCCGATCACGTCAGGGCCGATCACGTCAGGGCCGATCACGTCAGGGCGCCGACCGAGACGGTGTCCGCACGCAGCCCGAGCCGCAGTGTCTCCAGCGACAGGACGCCAGCCGGGGCTACGTTGCCGATGTTGACGTCGGCGCCGAACTGCCTGACGAACCAGGCCTGCTGGCTCTTGCCCGGTGCCTCGAAGATCACCTTGTCCGCCGGGACCCAGGCCAGGATGGTCGAGACCAGATCTTCGCGGATGCCCTGGTCGGCGTGGTAGAGCCCGACGGTGCCGCTTTCCCGGCCCTCGGCGATCACCCAGCTGGCGCCCGCGTCCAGGTCGCGGGTCATCTCCTGCGCCCATTCGGCCGGGGTCGGCGGGTAGTTGCCTTCCTTGGCGCCGGTTTCCGCCAGGACCACGAAGTCAGCGGCCAGCTCGCGGACCAGGGCGTGCTTACGGCTGGCCGTCAGCGCGCGCAGGCCGTTCGACACCTCGATATGCGTCATGCCGACGCTGAGCGCCCAGTCCCGTAGCTCGCCGACCCGGTCCTGGAGCGCGGCCACCTCAAGCAGCGTGCCGCCCAGGGACACCGGGCAGCCCAGCTCGGCGCAGATGGCGACCCGGGTGCTCAGCTGCGGATCGATGTACCCGATGCCCCAGCCGACCTTGATGATGTCCACCAGATGACCGGCCTGCCCGAGGAAGGCGCGGGTGCCCTCCGCGGTGAGCCCGCTGTCCAGTACGTGGGTGATCCCGCAAGACCGCGGCTTGGCCGTCCGCGCGGGAAGTTGGAGGAAGCTGGGACA
>JBEKKH010000842.1:0-3108 GCA_050010815.1 Streptosporangiaceae bacterium
CGCGCTCTGCTGGGTCAGGTAGCTCATGGTGGCTTCGCCGGCGTAGTTCTGCCAGTTGGTGTTGGTGGTGAACGAGACCGCCGTGTTCCACGCCGTGTCCGGCGTGACGTTCGCCATCCCGACCACCCAGAACAGCCAGTGCTGGGTCCGCTCGATGAGATACACGAACAGCACGCAGACCAGCGAGAAGGCCAGGATGGAGCGGACGTAGGCGGTCCACCGCATGTCTGCTTCCGGGTCGATGCCGGTCAGCTTGTAGATGCCGCGCTCGATCCGCCAGTGCTTGGTGTCGGTGAAGATGTGCGCGATGTAGTTGCCGACCGGGATGTAGCACGCCGCCAGGGCCGCGAACAGCAGCAGGAACTGCAGCCAGCCCGCAAGCGCGGAATTCATCAGAACCTCTCAGGGAAGACGAGGGCCACGAACAGGTAGATCGTCAGCAGGACGCCACCGATCAGGCCGATCCAGTTCTCAGCGCTCAAAGGTCTCAAGCCCCTTCACGATGAGGAGGAGGACGGCGAAGACGACGATGGTCAGGCCGACATAGAACAGATCCCACACGGTGACTCCTTGTGGTGTGCCGCTAGTGGTAGAGCCGCCCGGGCATCACTGCTCCTAGGCAAAACTCAGTTAAGGCTCAGGAATCACCCTCGGAAAGGACCCTTGCGTGACGCATGCGCCCGCCGTCCGGTTCCTAACAGAACCCATGCGGCCGACCCCGGCAAGCCTGAACGGGCCGGCCCCCGGGCAGGCCAAACCCGGCCGCGGCTGGGCCCGCCCCGGCCGTTCGGCCCGGCTCAGGGGTTTAGACGTCCGGGGTGTCGGGGATCAGCGCGTGCCTGCGCAGCGGCCAGGCGCGCAGGCTGCGGCTCATCTCGGTCATCAGCGCCGACGGAGGGACGGCGAGCACCGGGCACTTCGCGTGCGCCAGGCAGTAGCGGCTGACCGAGCGGTGCAGCATCCGGCCCAGGCCGGCCCGCCGCCCCGTGCCCACGATCAGCAGGTCATCCGGCTGGTCGGCGGTGTCGACCAGCACCGGACCCGTTTCCCCCCGCGCCACCAGCGGCTCGACCCGCAGCTCGGCGGGGAACAACCCGCCGAGGCCGGCCTCGAATGCCGCCTGCTGCCGCCGGACGGCATCCTCCCGCCAGAGCTTGCGCAGATACGGCGAGGCGTGCCGCCGTTCCGCCAGGTCTCCGCCGGGAGGGACCCAGGCGGTCACCGGCACCAGCGGCACCTCTCGCTGCCGGGCTTCGTTCGCGGCGTACCGCAGTGCTTGCAGGCTCCCTAGAGACCCATGCACGCCAACAATGACCCGACGCACCGTGGGCACGGCAACTCGCCTCCCGACTACCACCGGGGCGCCCGCGTCAGTGCGGCGCCGGTTACCGCGTACCCCTCTATCTAACATCTATCTTCGCTAACGTGCTGACTTCCTCACTGCGTTCCCACGAGGGCCTCATCCCCCGACATAGGCGTTGACCTTGAGAATCGTGGTACCGGTGATGCGGTAGGAACGCCAGTTGCGGGCGTACGACGGGGGCCGGCCACGGACCTGGACGAGCACCGCGACCGCTTCGCCCGGCGCCGCGGTCCCCGTCGACGCGCAGCCGGCGTAGAACGCGATCGGGATGTACTGCACCCCCTGGATCAGGCACGGGGGCCTGACCCCCCGCGCGGCCAGCTCGGCGACGATCCGGGTGTAGTCGTCGTGGAACGTCACCGTCCCGCCGACCTCATGGTCGAGCACGAGATGCTGGGTGACCAGCTGGAGGATCAGGAAGCACGTCACGGTCGCGGTCATGGCCGGCCGCAGGTCCCGGCTGACGCCGGCCAGCAGCCAGCCCAGCGCGTCGGCGACCGGGATGGCCAGCAGCGCGTAGGCGGGCAGCAAGAACCGCGGCGCCGCGTAGTTGATCATGAACAGGTACTGCGCGGCGAGGCTGAGCCCGCAAACGGCGGCCAGCAGCCCGCTGGCCAGCTGACCGGCCCGCCGGGCGGCCAGGATGCCGAGGACGACCAGCACCGGCAGCACCAGCCACCACAGATCGAGTTCGGGAGCACGGAAGCCGACCGTGCAGGGCCGGCACAAGGTCGGGCCGTTCACCGCCCGCAACTCGTCCGGCAGCGCGAAGTGCCACCCGAACCCGCTCTGTTCGGCGCCCGCCTCCCGCAGCCGGCTGGCGATGCCGCCGAAGCGCACGTACGCCTCGATGACCCACTCGGCCCCGCCGGCCATCAGGCCGCCGGCGATCGCTCCGGCCGCTGCCCCGTACCGGCCGAAGTCGCGCGCCGCCAGGGCGCTCACCGCGGCCACGACGAGCAGCGGCACGCATAGGTAGACCGCGTCTCCCGGCCGGACCAAGGTCACGAACGCGACGCTGCCGCCCAGCCCGGCCAGCGCCCTGAATCCGCTGCCACCCCGCGTCCAGCGCAGGAAGCAGCCGACCGCCGCCAGCCCACCTAGCGCCGACCAGATGTCCGGCATGGCCTGCGGTCCGTAGTACTGCGCGACCCACAGCCCGCCGAACATCACTCCGGTCAGCCCCAGGACCCAGGTCGGCCGCAGACCCCGCCAGGTCCACAGCGCGAGTGTCAGCCCCAGGCCAGATAGCACCGCTAGGTATACCCGCAGCGCCGCCACGGAGCTAGTCAGCCAGGCCACCGGGGCGACGATCAGCGGCACGCCCCGGGCCCGGGCCGGATCGAAATACGCGGCTGGCACATGCTTGCTGACCTGGCTCACGTACACGGCTTCGTCCCAGCTAAGACCCATTCGGAGCGAAACGAAGAGCAGTTGCGTGGCGATGTAGGCCAAGCCCACTGCGACCAGCCACAGTGACTCTCGGGGGGACGACCCCCCCAGACCCCCCCGCTTACGGGGGGACCCATCCCCCCGTGCCCCCCTTGGGCCCCCTGCGGGGGCCGTACGGGCCGTGTCCACGTCCCCTCAGCCTTGTCCGGTGCGGACGCCGAGCTCGTCGATGCGGGCGAGCATCTCGGCCGGGTCGGCGTAGACGCGGTACGCGCCGGCCCGCTCGAGTTCCTCCCGCCCGTACCCGCCGGACATCAGCCCGACGCCGAGCGTCCCGGCGCGCCGCGCGGCGA
>JBEKKH010000843.1:0-3101 GCA_050010815.1 Streptosporangiaceae bacterium
AGCGGGCGTTTCTTCCCGTTCTTCTTCGGGATGTAGACCCGCTTCACCGGCTGCCACCGGTAGCGCTCGGCGCGCAGCGCGCCGATGATCGCCCCGATCTTCGCCAGCGACATGCCGTCCACGGTCTCCCCGGTGACCCCCGGCGTCATCGCACCCCTGTTGGAGTACAGCTTTGCCGTAGGCCATCAGGAACAACTGCGGGTTGAACAACTGCCGGTAAAGACGCTCCGCCGGCAGCCCTCGTGCTCCTCGCTTGCCGATGGCGTCCAGCACCGTTGCGGCGTCCTGCATTACGCATGCCTCCCGTCACTGAACCTCACTGACCACCTGTGCCCCTTCGCCGCGTGACCGGCTTTCCCGGCCTCTGACTACTACGGGCACTCCGTCGCCATAGGGCTCGCGCCCCGTAGGCGATCCCGCGGTACGTCCTCGTCGTACGTACCGAGCACGGGTTAGGCCGCCCACTCATCTCCTCAACCGCCCTCGCTGGGCGACGCTCCGCGTCACGGAGGGTGCCCCGGCCCACGGGTTCATGCCGGGACATGACGCGGCACCGGCTCCAGGCGCCGTTCCGGTGGGTGCGCACATTCACCGCTGGAGATTGGGCTTCAAGCAATCCAGCCTTGGCCATACCGTGCGGGTCTAGCGGCACCCCGCCCTGGACGCCTCCAGACGGCCGCCGCGTCCCTGGCATGCTCTTGTCCCCGCCAGGTTTCCCCGCCAGGTAAGCCAGGCGACCCAGGAACATCTCCTCCGAGTTCCTCCCTGCTGAGTAGGGGATACGACGAAGCGCCTCACGGCGCACACCCGGTGTGCACCTTTCAATGCGCCGGGCTCTCCAGCGATGTGCCTCCTAGCTGCGCTGACAGTGGCTAGATGTGGCCTGGTGCAGTCCTGCATCTGCGGTCGTTGGCTCCCCGTTTGGCTCCCCAAAATCTCGTTAGCAACGCTAAACGCCTGGGAAATCCAATGTAGTGACGGTTGCCGGAAGCGCGGTTTCAGTTGCCAACTCGGAGCGGCAAGCACTAGCGCCCAGTGGGAACCAGCCGCCATCAGGCATGCGCGCTAGTGCCACACGACATCCGACGACACCCGGCCCCAACCCGGGTCGGCGCCAGGCCGCAATCATCAGCCACAAGCTTCATAGCCCTCGCGGGCACCGGCATGGGATTCCCAGGGACCGCGGCGCAACGCGGCTGGAGGATCGGGCCGGATGCCGGGGTACCGGCTAGGGATCCCACAGACGCGAACGCGCTCGTCCCTGGCGGATGGTTCTGGCATGGGTAATCCGCTCGCTGGCTGATCACAAGCCGTCAGCTATCGGTCTGTCGATGGCAGATGGTGGCGGACCGGGTCGGTTTCGCCCACATACGGGCCACACCTCGAAGACAGCGCGGCGCCGACTGAGCGAAGGGAATGCTTGTCATGTTCAAATCAACGTCTACCTCGTTGATTCTGCTCGGCACGCTGGCCATTATCGCCGGGGCCATTGCGCTCGCCTGGCCGGGAGTGACAATTCTCGCGCTAGTGATCCTGTTCGCGGTCTACGCCTTCATCGGCGCGGGGCTGCAGGCCGTGCGGGCGTTCAGCAGTGCCACCGCCGGACCGGTCTTCGGCCACCTGCTGCTGGGACTGCTTGACCTGGCCGCCGGGGTGATCGCCCTGGCGTGGCCCGTGCCCACCGCGCTCGTGCTGGTGCTGATCGTTGCGTTCTGGACCTTCACCGGTGGCCTCATCGAGGTGTTCGCCGCCTTCCGCAGCGGGGAGACCGCGGGCACCCGCGGGCTGTTCATCGTGGGTGGGCTAGTGTCCATCGCGTTCGGCGTCGTGCTCTTCTCCCGGCCCGGCGTCGGCGCGGTCACCCTCGCGCTGCTCTTCGGGCTGTTCAGCCTGATCTACGGATTCTCGCAGATCGTGACGGGCGTCCAGATGCGCCGGACCGGGCGGAGCCTGCACTCGGTCCTGGATGATGCGGCCTGAGATGTACGGACCCTACTTCTAATCGGGCGCTCAGGCGGGCGGCCGGGGCGCCCATCCGTTCACGACGGCCGGGATGATCCGGTAGTCACGCTGGAAGACCAGGTTGTGGAGGTCGGCCGATACCATCGCGCGCAGGGTCGGCAACTCGGCCGCCGCCTGTTTCTGGTCGAACACGTTGAGCGGCCAGTCACCGGCCGTGCCCGCCCGCAAATGCGGGTGATGAGCTCCGACGCCGTAATAGGCGCGGATGATGATCGGGTTGATCGCGGCGGCCTGCTGCTCGGGCCACGACAGAGCCCAGATCGCGTCGAGGCCGTCGCCGCGGCACCGTAGGCCTGTGGCCGTGACCTCGCCGGTGCCGAGCAGCAGGTCTGTGTTGATCTCCTCCAGTGGCTGCCGGGCGTGCGGATCGAGCAGTGCGACGGCTGTCGTGAAGAAGCGTTCCTTTTCCCGTCGGGAGACGGCGCCGCCGTGCGTGCCGTCGCGCAGATCAGCGAAATGGCGCAGGAGCTCCGCGGTGTACTCCAGGCGAGGGCTTTCCATGTTGTCTTCCTTCCCGTGTGGGGTTATGTACAGCTGGCCTCAGGCTCCGTCCCGGCAGGCCGCTCACTGGAGCGGGGTCGCGGTCGACCCATGCGGCGGTACCGGGATGGTCGAGTACCCACTGGGCGATCTGGTCCTTGCGGGCCCACCAGACGTCCTCGTGCTCGCGCAGCCTGGTGAAGATCCGGTCCAGGACCCGGACCCGGGAGGCGTGCCCGGAGATGCGCTCGTGCAGGCCGATGACCATCATCCGGCGGCGGGCCGCGCCCTCGGCGTACAGCTGGTCGAACTCGTCGATCAGCTGCTGCTCGTAGGCGGCCGGGTTGAAGCCAGGGAAGTCGAAGCTGGCGATGTCGTTCAGGTGGACCGTATAGGGGACGGTGGCGAACGGCCGCCCGTTGATGGTCTGCAGGAAGGGCTCGTCGGCGGACAGGTCGTCGATGTGGTAGGTGAACCCGAGCTCGGCCAAGATCTCCAGGGTGTTCACGCCAGGCCGGATCCAGTAGTTGTTGTACCCGGCCGGGCGGGTCCCGGTGACCTGCTCGATGGCCTGCACGCTGTCGGCGATCCAGTCTTTT
>JBEKKH010000844.1:0-3093 GCA_050010815.1 Streptosporangiaceae bacterium
GGTCTTGCCGGCGCCGGGGCAGGCTTCGGCGAACTGGTTGCCATCCGCGAGTACCAGCCGCCGCTGCTCATCACTTAGTTCTGGTAGCGACATCTGGTTCTCCGAGGCCGTCGAGCGAGGCAGTGATGGCGGCTTGTAGGTACGCCGGGACGACGAACGCGGCACCATCCCGAATGGCGAGGGCGACATCGTGAGCGAACTCACCCTTGGAGATGAAGTCCTTGTCCCTGCGCAGTTCCTGATACAGCGCCCGGGCGGGATTGGCGGCGCCCGCGATGTGCTGCCACTTCGCTCGTGAGCGCGGATGCTGGCTCACATATGCTGCCTGGAGGACGGGAGCATTGACCCTCTCGGTTAGCAGGTCAGCCTCAAGGGTGTAGGTGGCTGCGGTAACCGTCAGTCGATGCCCGGCGCCCAGTTCTCGCGCGATGGTTGCCAACTTGGCGGCGCGGTTGCGAACGGTTGAGTCATCGGACGCTTCGGCGGCTTTGGGGTCCGGATCACCGTCAGTTATAACCACCAGGTGGTCGATGACGGTGAGGCCGTTGACCGGACCGAGCAGCAGCTTGATGTAGGGTGCGAAGTCGACGCTCCCGACGTTGACAATGGTGACGGCGTGGAACTCACGCCATTTGGCATTATCCTTGGCAAAGGTGAGTTCGCGGGCCAGCACCGGCAGCAGGACTGCCTCGGCGATGCCTTCCACCAGGATGATGCGTTGCGCGAAGAGCACTGTTGTACGAGTGGCATCGAGATACTGGTTGATCTTCCGGCGCTCATTCCGTGTGAGGTCGAGCTGGGCGAGCGACAAGGCGCACGTCATGCGGCGGGTGACGTCCTGCGGTGCCTGCGCTGTCTCGACCTGCTCAACCTGCTGTCTGGTCCGCAGCACGACGATGTTCTCGATGCCGACGCTGCTGGCTAGGTTCGGCGAGTGTGTCGTCGCGATGACCTGGATTCTGCCGACCGGGCCGTACGAGTCATCCTTGACGGACGCCTTCGCCTGCTCAAGGAGGAAGTCGAGCAGGACCGCTTGCAGCTGCGGGTGGAGGTGGGCTTCGGGTTCTTCGACCAGAAAGAGGGTCAGCTCGGCCTCACGGGCGTTCTGAAGCTCCAGGACAACCGTGGCGATGAAAAGCAGGTTGGCGTAGCCCAAGCCAGTCTCGGTCAGATCAGCTGGCTCGATACCGTGCTCGGCCATCTTGAGCCGCAGACTGCGGCACAACTGACGCAGGTTATACGCCTCAAAGCCGAGCTTGACGCTCTGGCCTCGTACGGGGTCCGTAAGCGCCGTGACGTGCTCTTGGATGCGCTGCTGAATGCCTGTCTGTCTATCGGTGATGACATCGTGGTTGGCCAGCTCGCCGACCGCCGCGTTGGCATCCGCCAGAAACTTTTCGCGATCTTCCGGCCTGGTCAACTGCTCGATGATGAAGGCGAGGCGACTACCGTTCGCGGAGTCGAGTTCGCGCTGGGCGTCTCTGAGCGGCGCCAGGTAGACGTGACGGATCTGCTCGCGTTTCTCAGATTCGGGGTCAGGCCCGGCGTCCTTGCCGGCATGGAAGGACAGCTGAAAGCGTCTCGGGATCGTCTCGTCGGCACGGAACCGGGCCGTGTAGAGCGCGTGATTCGTGTCGAGATCCAGCGCCGTTAGGTAATGTCCCTGCTGGATCGCGGTCAGGCCAGCCAGCTCCAGGCCCAACTCGATCGCCTGATCCGCCCGCCCATGAGAGAGATCGTCCATCTCGAAGTAACGGCTACGGCGCAGGTTGAGTGGAGGAGTGGCAAGCCGGAGTGCCTCGATGACGTTCGACTTGCCGGAGTTGTTCTCACCAACCAGGAGGGTAAGCGTCGGCCGGAACGCAACGGTTGTCTCATAGCACGAACGGAAGTTGGAAAGACGCAGCGTGCGCAGGTACATCCCTGGCAAGTCGTCGGATTTGGGGCGAGATGCTTCGGATGAGTCTTCAGGGCTCTTGTCGCTGGCTGCGGTACGGGTCGATGTCATGCTGAACGCGCTAAACTCCGGGGATTATAGCCAATCGAACATACTGGCCAAAGAGAGCATTGGCCGGGCGAGTGTCAGCGCAGGTTACCGGTCAACCGAGAACCACGGCTAGCGGCGCGCTTTCGACAAAGCCTCAGCATCGTCTGTCTCGCCCACGGCGCCGCAGGAGCGAGCGTATCGGCAAGAGGGCGTCTGTAAACGGACCGAAGCGGGCGTGTCGTGGCCTCTGGCGGAAATCGGTAGCCGGACCGGGTATGCGGGCGATCACAAAATCGCAGTTTGACCTAATTTCCTACGATATACCCCTTACCACTCGGACTGAGTTGCCACAGCCATCCCTGGTGAAACTCTGGCGTGACCCGCCAGACGCCGCAGTTCACGATCAAGATGGGTTGTCAGCCTGTAAGCCGAACTCTTGATACGTGCTGTGCGGTAGTTACTGCCTGGAGAGTCAGCGTGCGGGAGTGACAAGTGTCCGATCACACGAACCCGTGCAGGTGCTGATCGTCTACGCTGATGCATCAATCATACGAGGAGTTGTATACACATGGCGCAGAAGATACAGACCCCTGCTGATCGGTGATCTGGACGGTGGGGAGGCCGAGAGCACCGTCCGCTTCGGACTCGACGGCACGGAGTACAAGACCTGAGCGCCGAACATGCCGAGGCTCTACGCAAGGCACTGGAACTATATGTCAGCGCCGCTCGCCGAGCATCTGGATCAGCGGCTCGTCGGCCAGGCCGAAGCGGGCGCAGGGTCACCGGTGCTGCCGGGCCCGCGACGCTCGACCCTGTCCGCGGCAGAATAGTGAGTTCTCGACTTACTCGTGTTTCCGAGTTAGGCGGCGGTACTGCCGCAGGCCCAGGCATCCAGGTCGATTTGATCTGGTGCGGGCTGGCCCGGGCGGATGGCGGAAAATCGGGCTTTGAGGAACTCGCGGCGCAGCCTTGCGAGCATGTCGGCGGGCGACGGCTCAGTTTTGCTGCGGTACCACGGGCATAGCCGGCGCCTGCGGTCGACGTCGGCGGGGTCGTAGGCGCAGTGGGCATACCAGCAGATCAGCAGGGACTGGACCAGGAACCCG
>JBEKKH010000845.1:0-3091 GCA_050010815.1 Streptosporangiaceae bacterium
GACATCGTGAACGTCTTCCGGGCGCCGGACGCGCTCCCGCAGATCGCGCGGGACACGGTGGCGATCGGGGCCGGCGCCCTGTGGTGCCAGTTCGGGGTGATCAACGAAGAGGGCGCGCGGATCGCCGAGGACGCCGGCGTGACGGTGATCATGGACCGCTGCCTCAAGATCGAGCACGCGCGCTATGTGGGCCGGATGCACTGGCTCGGCTTCAACACGCACCGCATCACGTCCGTCCGCACCGGGCTCCAGTAGCCGCGGCCAGTGGTACCGCCTGGCTGCGGCGGGTAGCGAGCAGCCGGCCCGCGAGCGTCGCGGCCTGGTCGCGGATCTCCGGAATGGCGGTGGTCTCGTACAGCTGTCCCCGCAGCGGCGGCCCGAGGGCGAAGATGGTGTCGCTCGGCACGCCGGACGCGTCGAGCAGCGCTCCGCCTGCGTCGGCCTCGATGCCGAGCCGGAGCGGATCGGGCCTGGCCAGGCCGCCATCGAGCAGGCCCCGCAGCAGCGGGTCCGCGGTGGCGGTGATGTCCGCGGCGGGACCGGTCGCGTTGATCAGCCAGCCCGCCACCACCTCGGTGACCCAGCCGCCCTCTGCTATCCGGACGCACAGGCCCGTCGGCGTCTCGGTGACCGCGACGATTCGGCCGCGTTGCACCGAGAGCCGGCCCGCGGACCGGAGCTGGTCGATGGTCCGGGCGGTCGCGGGCGGCACGCGGTGGCGATGCACCTCCCAGTAGCGGGCCACCTGGCGCAGGAACAGGCGCTTTTCTGGCAGCGACAGCCGTTGCCACAGTCCGGGAATGTGCGGGCGCAGGGCGTCGACCACGGCCTGCCAGCCGTTCGGGGCCTGCGCCGCCGCCGCCCGGACGTACCTGATCAGGCCGGGAAGGTCGGCCGGGCCGGGCCCGGCCAGCTGGAGGGCCGGCGGATAGGCGGCCCCGTCGGACGGCACCCGGTGCTCGCGCGGAACCAGCCCATGCCGCGATACCGCATACACGACCGTCTGCGGATGCGCGCCGGTCAGGGAGATCGCCACGTCCAGCATGGTGAGGCCGGTCCCGAGGACGACCGCCGGGCTGCCGTCGGACACGCCGTCGAGGGCCCCGGGGACCCAGGGGTCACCGATGTAGCGAGGCGAAGCTGGCATCGGGAACGGCGCCGCGGGCGAGGCGTTGCCGGTGGCCAGCACGGCCGCGTCCGCGTCGAGGTGGCCCCCGGGCGCCAGGTGCAGCCGCAGCGGCCGGCCTGGCCCGCTATCGGTCAGCCCCACCACGTCCGAGGTGATCCGGGCCACGGTGGCGGCCGGACCTGCCGTCCGCTCGGCGTCGGCGAGCAGTTCGCGCAGATAGCGGCCGAAATCCGGCCGGGAAAGGAATCCGTCGTCAGGCTTGATCCCGTTGGCCGCGGCCCACCGCGTCAGATGGCCCGGGTCATCCACCACCGCGCTCATCCGGTCCGTGGGCGAATTCAGCAGGTGAGCGGGGTGTGCGGTCGCGTACGCCCGGCCTAGCCCGTGCTTTCCCCACCGGTCGATCAGGGCGACCCGCAGTGGAGTCCGCGCCGCTGCGGCCGCCCGGAGCAGGTAGATCGTGGCGAGAGTCCCGCTCGCGCCCGCGCCGATCACGGCCACGGCAGCTCCCGGGCTGCCGACTGGGTCCGAATCCCTCACCTGACGACTTTAACATATATTTCCGATTGGTATAATAGTCAATAGCGGTCTGGGTATTGAGGATCGCTGGACCGGGAGCCGGCCGCGTCAGCCGAAGACGAAGTGACCGATGATCGCGGCCAGCTCGAGCGGCGCGTCGCCCTGCACGCTGTGGCCGGCTCCCTGCACGTGGACGACCTGGGCGGCGGGCAGGCGGCGCAGCAGTTCCCGCTCGTCGTCGTCGTCCAGCGCCACACCCAGGTGCCGTCGGGCTGCTGTTCGGCGTTGTGCAAGATGCCCCGCCGCAGCGACGAGCGGGACCGGGCCGGGTTGAATCGGGCCGTTCGGTCCAAGAGCTCGTCCAGGCTGGGGAAGCTGGCCGGTCCATCGATGAAGGCGGTGATGTGCTGAGACCGCTGCGCCTTGACCCCCGGCAGCACATCGACCAGGACGATCTTGCGGACCAGGTCCGGCGCCTCGGCGGCGAGCGCGATGGCCGTGAGCCCGCCGAGCGACATGCCGACCACCGCCGCGGCGGCCGGGGCAAGCTGGCGAGTGGCCGCCGCGACGTCGACCGCGTTGCCGTGCGGGTCCAGCTGGCCCTCCGGGACGTCTCCAGGGCCGTCCGAGTGGCCGTGTCCGGGGAGGTCGATGGCCACCAGGGGACGGTCCAGGGCCATCGCGACCGTGTCCCAGGTGTGCGCGTTCCGGGCTCCGCCGTGCAGCAGGACCAGTTCCGGGTCCCGGTCCTGCCACACCAGCGCGCTCAGCCGCCGGCCGCCGTCCACGGGGGCCTTGAGGTTCACGTCGGCCTTGGGGTCCACGTCGGCGAAGACCCGCCGCACGGCCGGCGGGTGGTCAAAAGGCAGGCCATATTCTTCGGCGTTCTCATGGAACAGCCCGAACTCGTCATAGTCGACCCGCCCGGTCACTACGTGTTTTCCTCGTGCTCGCCGGACAGGGCGCGGTAGTAGGCGTTGACATCCTCCATCGCCCTAAAGCTAACGGACGAGGATTCCAGCCGCGACCTGTCCTCGGCCTGAAGGCGCGAAGTCTCCACGCCGCGATCTTGATGACCGACCGGTACCGCGGGAGACTCGATTGTCTATTTTTCCGATTCTATTAGTCGCCAAAGGTAGGATCGAGCCGTGAGCACCACGGGTTCGCAGAGTCGGCCGCCGATCCGGATCGGCGTCATCGGAGCCACCCCGGCCAGGGGCTGGGGCACCGCCGCCCATCTTCCCGCGCTTGCGGCGCTTGAGGAGTTCGAGATCACCGCGGTGTCCACCACACGGCTGACCACGGCCAGGGCCACCGCGGAGGTCTTCGGGATTCCGCTGGCCTTCGCGGACGACCGCGAATTGGTGTCTCACCCTGAAGTAGACGCCGTGGCGGTCACGGTCAAGGTCCCCGAGCACGACCAGCTGATCCGCGCCGCGCTGG
>JBEKKH010000846.1:0-3087 GCA_050010815.1 Streptosporangiaceae bacterium
GTAGGAGAGCCCGGGGATGGTGGCGGTCACGGTGTTAGTGCCCGTGTCGATCACCGATACCGTCTGATCGTAGAAATGGGTCACGTAGACGGTTCCGGCGGCGGGGTCCACCGCCACATCCCACGCGTGGCCGTACAGGGGGATGGTGTCGGTGACGGTGCTGGTCGCCTCGTTGATCACCGACGCCGTGTCACCGACGAAGTTGGCCACGTAGACGGTCCCGGCGGTGGGGTCCACCGCCACCCCGATCGGAGCGGAGTCCACTGCGATGGTGGCGGTGACGGTGTAGCCGCCCGCCGCCGAGGCGGGTACCGCGACGGCCGTCAGTGCCAGCGCGGCTGTCGCGACCACGGTGGTGGCGGCGGCGGCGCGCCAGCGGGCTGAGGCCCTGCGATGACCGGTGCCGGCCTGATGGTCCTGCCGTGCGCGCATAACCTGCCCCCAACTGTGTCCCCGTGCCTGGTACGGAGGTGAACCCCGCAGCGGTGGGACCGGCACGGCAGGCCCGGTCACATCACAGCACTTAATGTAGTCGATTGATTACTAATTGTATATAACGCTTGGTACGGGATGCTGTTTTCGCAGGCCGCCCAGCTCCCCCGCACGCGAACGGGACCGGTCCCGGCCCGCTTACTGGTGAGATTGCGTATTTAACTGTGGCGAGCTCTCCCGTCGACCCCCGCCCGGTTCGTTCCGTAATGTCCCCGCATGGTCCCGCTGCGGGCTAGAACTGGCGTCGTCCGGAGGCGTGCCGAACCGACTTGATCAGGAGGCCGACGTTGTGCTCGTCGATGCCGGTGATGGCGTCGCCGAGGCTGACGTGCGCCCGGTCGGCGAGGCTAGCGGCTAGTCGTAGCATCCGCTTCTCGCCGGCCGAGCTAGGGAGCCCGCCGGCGTCCAAGGCGGTGATGGCGGCTTCCCAGTCGATCGCCGCCATGCGAGTGCCGTGGTGGATGAAGCAGGCGAAATCATCACGTTCGAGCCAGGTGCCGTGGGCGATGATCAGCCCAGTGGCGGCCTCGAGCGCGTAGAGGCCTTCAGCGCCGGCGCGGAGCGCTGCAGGGAGCGACGGGACGGTCATGAGTCTCCTTCGCCTGCTGTCTGACGCTTGTGGTCGCCGGGCGCGTAGCGGCTGAAGGTGCCGCCGGCCTGGGCGGCCAGCCTGGCGGTGGTGCCCTGGCTGTAGCTGAGGGCGTCGGCCACGACGGGAGCGGGCGTCTCCAGGAAGTGCTGGCGGATCGCTGAGGCTCGCCCTGCTGCGGTGGGGATGCCGATCTCGTTGAGCAGCCTGGCGAGGTAGTCGGGGCGCATCGGCTGGGCGGCCCTACGGCCCGGGAACAGCCATGCCGAGTTGCGGTTCGTCGCGGTCCTCATGTTGGTCCGGCTGCCGATCCAGCTGAGCAGGATGCCGGCGACCGGGCCGGGGACCGGGCTCGGCGGGTCGCCGAGTCGCAGGAAGACCTCGCCGTCCTCGCAGGTCACATCGTCCACGGTGAGGCGGACGATGCGGCTCGCCGGCTGCGCGTAGAGCAAGACGATGGCGGCGGCGGCCCGGGTCCGCAGGGGCAGGGCGCCGTCGAGGACCGGAACGAGAACAGGTGGCGCCGCAGGTACGCACCGACCGGCAGCTCGGCCTGGAGCGCTCTCCGCGGCTGGGCCACACGACCGGCCGGAACTGGTTCTTCGCCGCCCTGATGAAGGATGCCCGCGAGCGCGGTGGGGAGCTGGCCGAGTGGTTGAACGAGGCCGATACCGCCGCCGTGCCGAGCCCGCGGCCGTCCAGGTGGATGATCGGCTGCGGCTACCGCACCCGGACGGGGCGGCCACCTGGGCCGAGGACGGCCAGGCGGTGAGCTTTCTGCTGGAGTTTGACGCCGGCATGGAACACTTGCCGGTACTGGCCGCCAAGCTGGACGGCTACGTCGTGCTGGCTGCGGGGCTGGCCTGGCACGGCCAGCCCCGCCCGGTGTTGTTGTTCTGCTTCGGCTCGCCGCGCCGGGAGCAGGCCGCCCGCCGCGCCCTGGCCGCCACCAGCCAGGCCGCCGGACTGCGGATCGCGACGGCGGCGCTCGACCCCCGCCTCACCAGCCCGGCCGGGCCGGTCTGGCTGCCCCTGCCCGGGGCGGACGGCGGTCACGGCTGGCCGGCCTGGAGCAGGCGCTGCCCGACCCGTGGCAGGACTACCGGGAACGGCGAGCACGCGAACGCCGCCAGGCAGCCGACCGCGAGCAGGCCCTCCGCGACGCCGACCCCGACGACGAGCCCGGCACCGCCGGGGAGGCGTTCCGGTAGTGGCCGGTATCTGGCCGGCCGGGGAACCCCGCGTGACCCCCGTTACCCGACCGAGGATGAAGACGAGGTGAACGCCCCACGAGCCAGACGGCCAGACCGCAACCGCCCGAGCCGTCACCCGGCCACGACGACGCCGTGCCCCGCGACGATGACGACGACCTGGACCAGCGGGTGAAGGAGGTGGCCGTACCCTGCCCCCGCTGACCGACCGGCAGCGCGACAGCCTCGCCCGGCCGCTGCGCACGCCCCGCAACCGGGCAGCCTGACACGGCAGATACCCCCGCCGACCACGGCCGGCGGAGGCATCGTCTTGTGTGCCAGCCTCTGTCAGGCCGCACGCGCGGCCAGGGTGGTGCCCGATATCTGGATCAGGTCACGGTTGAACGCGTGCCCGCGTCCCAGCGGCGGGAGCGTGACGGTCAGCAGGATGCGGACGATTTCCCGCTTGCGGCCGATCGGCAGCTCCTCCCAGGTACGGCGCGCGTCATCGGTCATCGCGAACGCCGACAGCGGGCTGTGCGAGGTCGCCGCGTTCAGGTCGGCGCGGATCTCGGCCATGCGGTGGTCCAGCTCGGCGCTGATCGTCTCCAACTGCGCGTCATCGATGGTGCCCCGCGCGTACAGTTGCGCCGCGCCGCGCTTGCGGGTGTCGCACACCACCAGTTCATCCCGCAGCGCGGCCACGTCCACCTCGGCCTCGTGCGGGATCAGCCCGGCGACATCCTCGCGGGACAGCCGGGCCACGATCACGTTCTCCACGAACTTATCTGTCCGCTCGGCTGGCCAGCAGCAGTG
>JBEKKH010000847.1:0-3085 GCA_050010815.1 Streptosporangiaceae bacterium
TGGCCACTCACTCTGCTCGTGCGAGGCGGACGCTGTCAGGCGCGGTCGCTGTCAAGCGGCGGTGGGGGTGTCGCTGACGGGCAGCCGGACGGTCCTGTCGCCGAAATCGGCCACGAGGTCCAGCCGTCCCCCGAGGGCCTCGACGTAGCGGGCGATGACCTCAAAGGAAGTAACCTCGCCGTGCTCGATCTGGGACACCCGGGCGACGCTCACCCCCATGGCGGCGGCGATCTGCTTCTGGCGCAGGCCCAGCTGCTTGCGGGTCTCAGCGAGCTGGTGCCCGCGCGCCTGGGCGAGCAACTGGCGCGCACCCGAGTCGATTTCCTCGGGGGAGACCCCGGCGGCGTGCAATTCTCTCTCCAGGTCCTCCCAGTCCAGGGGGGTGCGGTTAGGCATGACGGTCTATTCCTCTCCCTGCATGGTGTAGTCCAGGTACAACTGCTCGGCGATCGGGACGTTCTGCTTGTACCACCGCTGCCAGTTCCCGGCCTTGTCGCCGCCGAGGAGCAGCAGGGCAGAGCGGGTGGGATCGAACGCGAACAGCACCCGGATCTCGGACCGGGCCGCCGAGCCGGGCCGCAGCTCCTTGAGATGATGGATCCTGCTGCCCTGGATCCGGTCCACCAGTGGCCGACCGAGCGGCGTACTCCTCGGTTACCTTGACGCTCCACGCCACACGGTCCCCTCTCCTTAAGGGTAGGCTTAACTCAAGGGATGCCTTAACTCTAGGCCCCACTCGGGGCTCGCGGCAACCGGAGCGGGTCCTAACCGCCACGAGCCGCGCCGCATCGGGGCGCGCCGTCGCAGGACGGGTCTGGCTCAATCGGATAGGGTCGTCGGCTGGACTCACGGGGTCGGCCTCAGGCCATGAGCATTCGAACATTAGCGCCGCTAACGAGATCGCGGGGAGCCAAACGGGGAGCCAACGACCGCAGACACAGGGCCACGCCTGGCCACATCCAGCCATTATCACTGCAGCTTGACGGCACGTCAGGCCACATCTGCCACCTCCTGGCCACACTTCGAAAGTGCCTCCTAAGCAGTAGGTCTCGCGTTCGAGTCGCGGTCGGGGCGCAGATGGTTCAGGTAGGACCCGTATATTCGAAATCGTCGTCGCTCTGATGAGGTACTGCTCGCAGGCAATCACTCCATCTGACACGCACCATGCGGATACGCAACCAAGTACGCGCTCACCAGGCAGAACTGTGGTCCAGCTATGTGCCGCAGAGGCGGGTCGTCACCTGGGAGCCAAAACGGGGAGCCAGCGGTACCCGCTGAAACCGATGCATCGTGGCGTCTTTCTAGTCGGCCCGCGGTCACAGCACTTGCGTCAGTGATGGCTCGGGCGCGGCAGCGCTAGCCGCTGCCGCGTTCTGGCGCATTACTGGGCGAAGGCGGCGCGGGTGGCACCCCGTGCGGCCGTGAAGTAATCACCGCAGCCTGAAATCAAGCAGCCGTTCCACCCCGTCGGTCTCCGGTGCGCCAGCACCGGAGACCGCATGGACATGTCGGCCTTCACCACGGTCACCCCGCCCTACGCCGAGGTGCTCCAGGTCAGGGCGGGTCGCATCGCGATGGTGCGCGACTTCCTCGCGACCGTCACACCGGAGGTGCTGGCCGCGCCGCGCAAGAACCCGCACGATCCCGGACGCGGACAGACCACCCGTTCATGCCTGCACGTGATCCTGATGGAGGAGTGGGAGCACCTCCGCTACGCCGTACGCGACCTCGACACGATCGAGGCCGAGGCCGCCGGATGAGCTGGCGGCTCGTCGCCGTCGCCTGACCGGACCGCGCTGATGCTGGGCAAGAAGCGATCGTCCAGGCATTGGCGCCGCCGGGCTGGAGTGGGGAGAATGAGCATCATGACCGCCACCGAGCCGACCACCGTGCGCGCGCTCGTCGGGCGGTCCGACCATCACCCCGCGCTGGTGGTGCCCGAGTCGGGAACATCACTCTCGTATGCCGCGCTGCAACGGTCGCTGGACCGCGCGGCGGGCCGGCTAGCCGCACTCGGCGTGGGCAAGGGCGACCGGGTGGCGCTTGTCGCCGCCAATGGTCCGGCATTGATCACAGCCTTCCTCGCCGTCGGCGCTCTCGGGGCCGCGGCCGCCCCGCTGAATCCAGCGCTCGGGGCGGCGGAGCTGACAGCAGAGCTCGATGACCTGCGAGTATCCCGCCTCCTCCATGACGGAGCGGTCAAGGCTGTCACGGCCGCGGCGTCAGCCGGGGTCCCGGCGAGTGTGATCGGCTTTGAGGACGCGTTCCTGCAGATCGACGGCCAGGCCGGGGATCCGCTCGACGCCGCTGAGGACCCCGACGCGCTCGGTCTGTTGCTGCATACCAGCGGCACGACCAGCAAACCGAAGACGGTGCCGATCCGGCAGCGCAACCTGGTCGCCTCGACCTCTGCGGTCACGGCGTCTTACGGACTGAATTCAGACGATGTGACAATGTGCGTGATGCCGCTGTTCCACGTCCACGGGCTCGTGGCCGCGGTACTGGCCACGCTGGCGACCGGCGGCACCGTGGTGGTTGTGCCGCGGTTCCGGCCGTCCACATTCTGGGATGACGTAGCCCGGCACGGCGCGACCTGGTACACCGCAGTCCCGACCATCCACTCCCGCCTGCTCACGCGGGCCCTCGAGGGCCCGGCCCCCGGTGCGCACCGGCTCCGCTTTGTCCGCTCCTGCTCGGCGCCGCTGCACGCGGCGCTCTGGCAGCGATACGAGGATGCCATCGGCGTCCCGCTGGTGGAGGCCTATGGCATGACCGAGGCGGCCCACCAGATGGCGTCGAACCCGCTGCCGCCGGGAGAGCGCCGGCCAGGCACGGTCGGGCGGGCCACGGGAGTCGAGCTGACCGCCCTCGACCAGAACTGGCGGCAGGTCCCGCCGGGCCAGCAGGGTGAGGTCTCAGTGCGCGGCCGGTCAGTCGTCGACCACTACCTGGACAACCCGGAGGCGACGGCAGCCTCGTTCCGCGACGGCTGGTTCCGCACTGGCGATGTCGGCACGCTCAGTGCGGACGGCTACCTGACCTTGGTTGGCCGGGTCAAGGAGCTCATCAACCGGGCTGGCGAGAA
>JBEKKH010000848.1:0-3085 GCA_050010815.1 Streptosporangiaceae bacterium
GCTGATGGACAGCCCGCCCCCGGCCGGGGCCGCGGGCTTGCTGGTCGCGGCCGAGGCCTGAGTGGCCGCGAGGGCTCCGCCGACGGCTATCGCCACCATGGCCGCTAGCCCCAGGATAGCTGAGGGCCGAAGACGCCGCTGTCTTCCGATTCCGCGCATGCTGCGCTCCTTTCACTTAGGTTCCACAGCGATTGTGAGCGCTAACAAGACCAAAGTCACGCCTTATCGCACAAATATGTGACGGAATCTGGGCCGGTCTGCAACGGACGGTACGCGGAACCGGGCCTTTGTGCTGGTCCGGGGCGGGGCGTGGGAACCTTGTCGTGAAAGGGAGGTACGGATGGACACCGAAGTCCCGGAGTCGATGATGGCCATGACGGTCGCCGACGGCACCCTGGCCGCGAGCATGGGCATCAAGATCATGTCGGCGACAGGCACCGAGGTCGTGGCGACGATGCCGGTGGCCGGCAACATCCAGCCGTTCGGACTGCTGCACGGCGGCGCTTCGTGCGTGCTGGCCGAGACCGCCGGGTCCCTGGCTGCGGCCCTGCACGCGGGCCCGGGCCGGACGGTAGTCGGCATCGAGATCAGCGCGACGCATCACCGCGGGGCCAGGGACGGGGAGGTCACCGCGGTCGCCACCCTGGTGCACGGGGGCCGCACGCTGGCCACCTACGACATCGTGATCACCGATCCGGACGGCCACCGGATCTGCACCTCGCGGCTGACCTGCCTGATCAGGGACCGGGTCCCTGGGATCGGCGCCGGGACGAACCGCCAGTAACCAGCACCGGTGAGCCGCCCGTGCGCGGGCGGCTCACTTTGCCCACGAGCCGCCGGGTCGATAACGTGGAGCCGGCGGGCCCGGGGGGTCCAAGTAGACAACGTGCCGGCCGGGGAAGGCAGGCACGGCACCAACGGTCCCCCCGGTTCCTGCCTTAAGGCTGCGGGGTCTCCGCGGCGACGCGCATGCTGCCCTCGATGATCGCTTCAGCAACCTTCCGCATGGTCAGGCGACGGTCCATCGAGGTCTTCTGGATCCAGCGGAACGCCTCGGGCTCACTCAGCCCGTGCTCGGACTGGAGCAGCCCCTTGGCCCGGTCGAGCAGTTTGCGGACCTCGAGCCGCTCGCGCAGCGTGCCGATCTCGGTGTCAAGGGCCCGGATCTCGGCGAACCGGCTGACCGCCATCTCGATGGCAGGCACCAGATCGGCCTTGGTGAACGGCTTGACCAGGTAGGCCATCGCACCCGCGTCGCGGGCCCGCTCCACCAGCTCGCGCTGGGAGAAGGCGGTCAAGATGACGACCGGGGCGATCCGTTCGGCGGCGATCCGCTCGGCGGCGGAGATCCCGTCCAGGACCGGCATCTTGACATCCAGGATGGCCAGATCTGGGCGCAGGGCCGTCACGTGCTCGACGGCCGACTCCCCGTCGCCCGCCTCGGCGACCACCGAGTAGCCTTCTTCTTCCAGCATTTCCTTGAGGTCGAGGCGAATCAGGGCTTCGTCCTCGGCTATAACTACACGCAGCGGGTTCTGGCTCACGCAGACGAGCCTACCGTCACCAGGTAGATTGTTTTTCGCACGGCTCCCGACGGGAGCGGCACGCAGGTACGCCCCGGTATGCCAATTGGTAGAGCACGCGGCCTCAAAAACCGTCCAGTGTGGGTTCGAGTCCCACCCGGGGTACCAGATTGATCAGGGCGTTTCCGGCGCCTGGTAAGGGATCAGGACCGCCGTGATGTTATCGGCCCCGCCCGCGTCGACCGCGAACCTCACCATGTCCGCGGCGGCGCCGAGCGGGTCGTCTAGGGCCTTGGGCAGCGCGAGCGCGGCCAGATCCGCCGCCTCGGGCAGGTAATTCCACAGGCCGTCGGAGCATACGAGCAGGGCGCCAGGCCCGGGCGGGGTGTACCGCTCGACGTGCGGAGCGGGATCAGGGTTGTCGGCCATGTCCCCGCCCAGCCAGCGGGTCAGCACGTGCGCGTGCGGCGAGGCCAGCGCCGCGGCCTGGTCGGCCAGGCCGGCCGCGACCATGCCCCCGGCCACCGAGTCGTCCTGGGTGAGCTGGCGCGACTCCGACACGGGCTCCGCTAGCCAGTAGGTACGGCTGTCGCCCAGCCAGCACAACGTCACCTCATAGCCGCTGGCCACCACCGAGGCGTAGGTGGTCGCTGAGGTGTCACCCGCGGGTTCGGCCAGCCCCGCGATCGCCTGGCGGGCGGCCGTCACCGCGGCCCGCGAGGCCTCGGCTAGATCCTCCCCCGCCTGCACCGCGGTCACCAGCACCGGCAGGGCGGCCTGCACGGCGGCGAGCGACGCCTCGTCGGGCCGTGGCGAGGAGGAGACGCCGTCGCAGACCACGGCGACCACCATGGGGCCGCTGGGCGACTGCTCCGCGGCCAGGGCCATCGCGTCCTCGTTACGGTGGTGCCGCAGGCCCCGGTCACTGACTCCGGCCGCGGGACCAAGATCGACCTCAGAATGATCGCGCGACGGCGGGGTGCTGATCATGTGCATACGTTAGTGCCTAGGATCGTCCGCTGTTATCAGCGAACGCCCGATACCTGCCGCTACGGGCCGGAATTTTCGTAACAAGCGGGTCACGGGCCGTCCCGGTGCACGGTGATGGCGGTCCAGGCGCCAAGGTTGATGCGATCTCCGTCGTGCAGGGGCACCTGGTTCCCGGCCGGGATCATGGTGCCGTTCACGAGCGTCCCGTTGGCCGATCCCGGATCGAGGACCGCCCAGCCGCCATCCGACGCCGCGACCAGGACCGCGTGCAGCCGGCTGATCCCCGGATCAGCCGGCGGCCCGGTCAGGTCGATCTCGGGCGCGAGGCCTCGTGACACACTCCGCCGCCCAATCCGCATCTGGTTGCCCAGCAGGGCAAACCGCCGTTCGGCGCAGTGGGAGGGAAACGCCACTGACATCCCCTCGAGATCGCTGACCGCTTGCACCTGTTCGTAATAGCCGCGATCCGCGCCCACCACCGCGGTCCAGGTGATCTGGGGGTACGGGAACGAGGACGACGGCGCGGGCGGCGGGGCCGGCTGAGGGCCGGGCGCCTCCTCGGGCGGAGTGGC
>JBEKKH010000849.1:0-3081 GCA_050010815.1 Streptosporangiaceae bacterium
GCCGGCTCTCCGGTGGCCCACAGCGATCCGGGCGGGCCGAACTTGACCAGCATGGCCGCGGACCAGGCGTCGGGGGCGTTGGCGATGGCGTTGACCGCCTCCGGCGACAGCCCGGCCTTGTCCGCCACGGCCAGCCCCTGCCCGAAGGTCGCCAGGATCTGCTGGTCCTGCTGGGTCAGCACGTTGAACCGGTCCTCGAAGTTCAGCCGGGGGTCCCCGTTGGCCAGGCCGTGCAGGGTGGTCGCCAGGTTGGCCACCGACGGCGCCGCCTGGTTGTAGAAATCCTGCAGCCAGGGGGTGCCCTTGCCGCCGTCGGCGACGTGCTCGCGGATCTCCTGCTCGATGGCGCTGATCGCCGTCCGGGCCGCCGCGGGGTTGGTCTTCGCCTCGGCCAGCGCGGTGGCCAGCTGCTTGGCCTCGATGCTGCTGTCGGCGCTGTCCAGGGCCGGACCGGACCAGGGGATGTTCACCATGGAGCCGTTGCCGGTCAGGTTGACGCTCTGCGCCAGCCAGGCCTCGGCGAGCTGTGCCCGGGTCCGCATCTGCGTGGCGTCATCTACCGAACGGCTCTGGGCTTGATGCAGCGAGGCCAGGCTGATCGGCGAGCCGGCCCCGCTGCTCCAGTACTCGTTCATCAGGTTCACGATGACCGGCACGTTAGCCGCCAGCACGTCCCGCAGGTTCTCCAGCGCGCCGGCCGCCTGGCTGACCCGTCCCGGGTCGACTCCCACCTCGTCGCTGCCGCTCATACGGCTCCCGTTCTCATCGCGCTGTCGTAGTGATCGCGTCCGGTCCCGGCGGCTAGCTGGCCCGGGCGGTCTGGTGCATCCGGGAGACGAGCTGCTCGGCCTGGCGCTGCACGCCGGCGATGACGCTCGCCTCGGCCCCGGGCAGTGCGTTCAGGCAGCTCAGCACGGCGCTGTAGCAGTTGTTCCAGTCCCCTTCCCAGGCCGTGGCGGCGGGCCCGGTCCAGGTCTGGCCGCTGAGCAGCGGCTTGACCCGCCCGATGGCGCCGTTGATCGCGTCGGCCGCGGCCTGCACCGTGGCCATATCCGCGGAGGCCGCCTGAACCGCCTCCCCGACGATGTCGAGCATGCACCGCCCCCTGTTCGTGCGGTCGCCTGAGCATGGACGCGCCGATGATACTCCCTTTCGGCAGCTGGGACGAGTGGGGCACATAGCCACGAGTAGTTATTAAAGGTGTCAGATCACCGCGAAGTTGTGCGATATCCCATCTTCTGCAGATGATGTGCGCCACTATGGTGCGGACCAATTGTGCGGGGGACCATGTCAGCGCACGTGAGCACGGTCCCCATGAGAGCCACGGAGGGTTTTCTCCTATGCCTAGCTACATCGGTTACGACCCGGCCGGCGTCCAGGGTCAGATGAGCAAGCTCGAGGCGGCGCACCAGGCCGTCATGGACGCGCACGACAACTACCGCACCACGGCCCAGGGGTTCAACGAGGTCACCAGCGGCGCGCACTTCCAGAACCTGAACGGCCAGTGTGAGGACCTGACCAACAAGATCAAGTCGGATCACACCAACCTGCACACGCAGTACCGCACCGACACCAACAAGCTTGTCCAGGGTGTCGAGCAGGTCGCAGGCGCCTGACCTTCGGCGAACAGGCACAAGACGTGGCCCGGGTGGCCACGTCTTGCCATGTCCGGCCCTAGTCCGCCAGCGCGAGCTGAAGCGGCTCGGCCGTGCCCGGGCGCACCAGCAGGCCACGGCCGAGCGGGCCGGGGCCGGCGTTACGCGGCAGCCTGACGCCGAACAGGTCGCCATCGCCGGGCGAGTCGACCGCGGTCAGCACGCCGCAGCGCGACTTCAGGGCTTCCTTGATGAACCCGGAGTAGGCGCGGGTCAGATCGCCGGTGGCGCCCGCGATGATCAGCCCGTGCTCGCCGTCCCGCCCGCTGGCCAGGATCTTTTCCAGGGGAGCGGACAGCGGGCCGTTGAAAAGCAGTTCCGCGTCGTCGACCAGCACCACGAACTGCTCGAGGCCGGCCACCGCCGCGGTCACCGCCTCCGGCGTCGCCTCGCCGTCCAGCACGCCGAGGACGCCGCCTCGCCCCAGCAGCGATCGCAGCGGCGATCGGCGGGGGGTAAGCGCCAGCACCGGCGTGCCCGCCTCGAGCAACCAGGTCGCCATCGTGACCAGCGTGCTGGACCGGCCGGACCGGGGCGGTCCGGCGATGGTGAGCCCCGGACCCTCGTCGCGGACGTCCAGGCCCTGTGGCATCAGCTCATCCCCGCCCGCCCCGAGCAGCGCCCATAGCGGCGACGGCGGGACGAAACCGGGGACGAGCCGGCGGGCCTCGCCGAGCGTGATCCGCGCCGGGAGCGTGTCGACCCGCAGCGGCCGCAAGGCCCCCTGGGGCGCCCCGTACCGGGCCAGCGACTGTTCGCCCAGCCGCCGCAGCGCCGCCACCTGGGCGGGGCCCGACGGATCCGCGACCAGCAGCGCGACCTGGACCTCGAGCGGATCGGGAACTCCCTCCATCATGATCCGTCCCGGCGGCTGATAGGTGGGCAGCGAACGCTCGCGGATGTGGGCCTGCCCCGCGTCGCTTGGTTCGTTCAGCCGCAGCAGCAGCCGCTTTTCGAAGACGGTGCCGGTCTGCCCGAGCATCGCCATCCGGTCGGTGGTCACCACGACCCGCATGCCGACGGCCGCGCCTTCCCTTATCAGCTGGAGCAGGACGTCGATCAGCCGCCCGTAGTCGTACTTCTCGAACGCGGCGAAGTAGCCTTCCCACCAGTCGACGAGCAGCACGATCCAGGGCAGCCGCTGGGCCGGAGCGCTGGCGTGCGCCCGCTGCTCGCCCACCCCGGCGAACCCGTCGGCGGCGAGCAGTTGCTGGCGCCGCGTGACCTCGGCGCGCAGCTTACCGATCAGCCGTTCGATCCGGTCGGTCTGATCGCGGGTGACGACCGCGCCGCAGTGCGGCAGTGCGGTCAGCGGCAGCAGCGCGCCTGTGCCGGCGTCGATGGCGTAGATGTGCACGTCGGCCGCGGATTCCCGGGTGGCGATCGAGCCGGCGATGGTGCGCAGCAAAGTGGACCGGCCGGTGCG
>JBEKKH010000850.1:0-3071 GCA_050010815.1 Streptosporangiaceae bacterium
CTGGAGGCCAGCAATCGCGATAGCGCAAGGCTTTACGAGCGCCTGGGCTACAAGCGGCTTGACCGGACGACCGACATGCCAGGTGGCCCGAGCCTGTACCCCATGTGGCGTAATCCTGCCTAGCCGAAGGCCGGATCCGGGCTGCCCGACCCAGGCCAAGCTGGGCCTGCAAGATAGATAAGGGCTATAGGACATGCCGAGTTCCAAGGACCCTGCTGCTACACAGGAATTCAAAATCAGTGCGCTGCCCCGGAGGCAGCCGAGGACAGCGACCTGATTTCCGCGCTGACGAAGTTGGTGAACGAAGTCTACGCGAGCGCGGCGGACGGCCCTTTGGACCGAGGGCTGGATGACAGTACAGGCGAATTCGGTATGCTAGCCCACCGCGCCCAGCCATTGGGGCATCGGCATCGGCATCGGCAGGGAACTTGTCTGATTCGGCGAGCAGAAAGCATCCGACTCGGGATGCGGCATTATGCAGCTTCCGGATTTACCGAAAGGACATCAGGACCGGCGCCCAGGACGCGACTCAAGAACCCCGGCTCGTCTACCGAAACAGACTTCCCTGGTTCAGTCAGGTGCGAAAGGTTAAATCTCGGCCTGGCGCGGATGCCAAGCCGAGATGACGCGGGCACAGCCAGATTTCATCGTAATGCCGTCTTGAGTCTTCCCGTAATCGCGAGCAGAGATCACCTGCACGACCCCGCAAAGAGGAAAGAAATGAAATGGTAGAACTCATAGAAAAGCCCCAGCCGGAAAGCGGCCGCCTTGGCGCCAAGGTATTGTCGTTCCCTGATGTGATAGCGCAGTCCGTCGGGTTTATGGGCCCGGTGTTCACTTCGGCCTTCGTGATACCACTCGTGGTTGGAGTGGCCAGCGTCACCGGTAAGGGAGGCGGCATCGCTTCCCCGCTATCGGTGCTGATCGCCGGGATCGGAGTCTTCGCGATCGGCTCGATCGTGTCGAGTTACGCCAAAGAGGTCCGCACTGCCGGATCGCTGTACGACTATGTGACCCGCGGGCTCGGTGAGCGCACCGGGACGGCAGCCGGCTGGCTGTACTACGCGGGCGTCACCATGCTAACCGCCGCCTTGCTGCTGATTCTCGGCGGCTACCTGCAGTCAACCATCGCCTCGGAATTCAGCGTTAACCCGCTGCCGGGGTGGGCCTGGAGCCTCATATTCCTGGCGATCGTCGCCCTGGTCCTGTACCAGGGTCCCGGCAAAGTAAATGTGACGGTGGGTCATCAGCGGGGCTGGGCGGGCGCTTACGTTGCGTGACTGGCGTATGAGGCGTCTTGGGGTGGCCTGCAGGCCGGGATTGTGGTGTCCGGCCGACGGGTGCGGGAGCCGGATGCGTGCTCGCGGGGTCCGGGATGCGCGGCGGGAACAATGGGGAGAGTCTGGCGGATTCCGGCGTGTCGTGCCGGCGGTGAGCAACGGGGCCCCGGTAGGACAGGGATTGCTGACGTCTCCGTCCCGAAGGTGGCCCCGTTGCCCGTCCAGTCTGTCACTGCTGCTCACGTGCTTTCAGCTGATCCCGCCGCGCCCGCCTCGCTGTGGCAGTGGCTGGGCCGGCTGCCCGACCCGCGGGACCCGCGGGGCGTGCGGTTCACCCTGCCGTGCGTGATCGCGATCTCGATAGCAGCGAGGCTGGCCGGGTGCGACTCGTTCACCGCGGCCGGGGAGTGGGCGGCGAGCCGCCCGCAGCGGGTGCTCAAGGCGCTGGGCTGCCCGCGGCACAAGCGGGCCGGGATCCGAGTCGGCCCGTCGGAGAAGACGATCCGGCGGGTCGCCGGCCTGATCGATCATGACCTGGCCGATGACCTGCTGTGCGGGCACGCGGCCGAGCTGGCCGCCGCGGGCGAGGTCTTGTCCCCGGCGCAGCTGCAGGAACAGCGCCGCGACACGGCCCGCAAGGCCAAAGCCAGGGCCCGCACGGCGCGGGACAGGGCACGCAAGGCCGCCAGGCGGGCGCGGGCAGAACGCGGCAGAGCGGAAAAGCAGGCCCGGAACGCCGCCAGGCAGGCGCGGAAGGCCGCCGCGTCCGCGGTCGCGGCCAGCGCGGCAGCCGTCGCCGGCGGGCGCGCCAAGCTCCCGGCCGGCCCGGCCTCCGGCCGCGTCCCGGTCCCCGCGGCCCACCCGGCGTTCCCCGCCGCGGCCTACGGCGACCCCCGCCACGTCCCCGCGCTGCGCGGCCTGGGCGCCGACGGCAAGGCATCCCGCGGCGCGAAGGTCAACGGCCAGGAAGCACCCCAGCACCTGGGGTTCTTCTGGCACGGCACCCGGCTGAACGCCGCCCAGCGCGCCGTGGACCGCAAGACAAACGAGACCACTGTCATCGGCCCGGTCATCGACGGGATGGACCTGGCCGGGGTGTGCCTGACCGTGGACGCGCTGCACTCCCTGGTCGATCTGAACGAGCGGGTGCTGGCCCGCGGCGGCCACGTCATCTTCGTCATCAAGGGCAACCAGCCCCGCACCTACCAGGCCCTGGACGCCATCGCCTGGGAGCAGATCCCCGTCACCGCGGCCACCTTCGAGGCGGACCGGGGCCGCGTCGAAACCCGCAGCATCCAGGTCGCCGCCGCTCCCGCCGGCCTGAAGTACCCCGGCATGCAGCAGGCTGCCCTCATCGAGCGGTACACCACCTTCAAAGACAAGAAAGGCAACAACATCACCCGCAGCGAGACCGTGCTGATCCTCACCACCGCCAGCCCCGGCCAGGCCCCGCCGGCGGACCTGCTCGCCCTCAACCGCGGGCACTGGGCCGCCACCGAGGTCGCGCACTGGGTGCGGGACGTGGACCTTAAGGAGGATTCCTCCCGGGCGCGCGCACCTGGCGCGGCCCGCTTCATGGCTACCGTCGGTAACACCGTCCTGAACCTGCTCCGTATACACGGCGTCACCAACATCGCCGCCGAACGCCGCCGCCTCAACGGATCCGACCGCAAGATCCTCAAGCGAATGGGCCTCTCAACAGGCTAAATAACCTTGCCGGGACCCTGGGCAGTCAAAGAGCTATACAAGGAAGGTAAGACCTCGTGTAAGGGTACTGGTGACGTTGAGAAG
>JBEKKH010000851.1:0-3051 GCA_050010815.1 Streptosporangiaceae bacterium
CACCCGCGTCTGGAGGGCGGCCTGGCTGGCGATGACGCTGCTTTGGTACGAGGCGGCGGCGTTGCGGCGGGTAGCCGCAGGCCGTGTACGCCAGTACTCGCTGACTTCCTCCTCGCTTACCGGCTCGACGGGTCCCGCCACCCGGACTTGGCGATGCACCGGGCGGAGCCAGTGCAGGACGGCCGCTGCCTGCGGATTGGCGGCCAGCTCAGCACCCTTGTCGCTGGTGAGGTCGGTGAAGAAGGCCAGCCCTCGCTGGAGGCCGCGAAGTATCACGATCCGTGCCGCCGGGATGCCGTCAGCGGTCGCGGTCGCGATGGTCATGGCCTCAGGCATCGGCTCGCCCGCACTGCGCGCGGCCTCGAGCCATGTCGCTAGCTGCCGCAGCGGATCGGAGTCCAGGTCGGTGATGTCCACCCGGTAAGTATGGCCTCACCGACGGTCAGCACCTCGAATGTGACCGCCCTCACCGTGCCGGGCCGTCCGCGCCTCGGCCCGCGGAGCCGGCCCGCCGCCCGGCCGCCTCGGCGAGGTAGCGGTCCCCTTGCGCGACGGGGCTGAAGGCGAAGGCGAGGGCTATGGCGGCGATGAGACCGCCGGTTACGGCGTAGACGCCGGTGACACTCCCGCTCAGGTTGATGGCGGCCGCCCCGGCGAGCGACCCGAGGGGGATGGCCGACCAGGCCAGGACCTGGGCGACGCTGACCACCCGCCCGTAGAGCTGGGGCGGGACGATCGCCTGGCGCAGGGCGCCGGTGTTGATGTTGAACAACAGGCCAAAGCCCGATGACGCCGCCCACAGGACCAGTGCGGCCGCGTAGGAGCCGGCCAGGGCCATGGCCGTCATGGTCAACCCGGCGACGACGAGGGCGCCGAGGGCCGTGACGGTGAAGGAGAGACGCCGGCGGATCGGCCCGGCCACGAGACTGACCGCGACGACGCCGGCGGCACCCGCGGCGTAGAGGAATCCGATCTCGGAGTTTGAGGCGTGCAGGGCGCGCCGGGCAAAGAGGACGAGCTGGGAGTCGCCCGTCACGGCGACGAGGTTGATCAGGGCCATCATGATCGAGATGGAGCGCAGGAGCGGGTTGGACCACACATAGGCCAAGCCCTCCCGCACGTCGGTGAGCAGGACCCGGATCGGTGAGCCGCCGGGGCGGCCGGCCGGCGTAGCGGCGTTGAAGCTGCGACGGATCAGGGCCAGGCAGCCCGACGAGACGAGAAAGGATCCGGCATCCACGAACAGGAGATCGGCCACAGGCACGAAAGCCACCAGCGCGCCAGCGATCCCGGGACCGAGGATCTGGCCGGCGTTGTTTGTCGCCATGATGCGAGCGTTGGCCGTGACCAGTTCCTGCTCGCCGACGAGCGAGGGGATGGCCGCGAACTCCCCGCAGTTGAAGATGATCCCGAGCGTCGACTGCACGAAGGTCACCGCGTAGATGTCCGTGACCCGCAGCAACCCGCCGAGGGCCAGGACGGGGATCACGGCGATCACGAGCGCCTGGGCGATGTCACTTCCCAGCATCAGACGCTTGCGGTCGAACCGGTCCATGACCGCGCCGAGCAGGAGGCCGAACAGCACGTACGGCACGAACTCCGCGACGGTGGTCAACGCCAGGTTCGTGGCGGAGTGCGTCAGCTTGAACACCAAGAGCGGCAAGGCGAAGGTGGTGAACGAGCCTCCCAGCTGGGAGACGGCCTGCCCGCTGAAGTAGAACCAGAAGTCTCGCCCCAGCCGAGCCTGCCCGCCTGCCGGGGCCCTGCGGGTCCGACGCTCGTTGCCCATCCGGACAACTTACTTCCCGGGTTACTTCCCGGGCGGCCAGCACGAGCGAGACCAGAGCCGGCCTTCGCCCGCCGGCCGCGAAGTGGCGCGGGGCTCGTCGACCGGATCCCGCGCGCTGGCACCAGCCGGGGTGGACGCGGTGTTCGATTGCGCCGCAGGAGCGCTGCCGCGGAAAGATCGTGCTGGTGCACTGACCGGACGTCCGCCGGCCGGTCCCGCTACCCGGCGCGGGCGGGTGGGCTGTGGCTGCGCAGGACCTTGGACTTGTCCCGGTTCCAGGCCATGGTGGTGCCGTCGGGGTGGCGGACCAGGGTCCAGCCCATCCGGTGGATCATCACGTGATGGTGGAAAAAACACAGCAAGATGCAGTTATCCAGGCTGGTCACGCCGCCGCGGCCCTTGTGCTTGAGATGATGCACCTCACACGCTGACGCAGGCTGGTGACAGCCCCCGGCCCACTGGCAATGCATGTCCCGGACCTTGACCGCGTTCCGGATCGACGCCGGGACGCTGTCGCTGTACCCGACGTCCAGCGGCAGGCTCGGCCCGGCCAGCCGGGCCCCGAGCTGCTCCCGCCGCAAGAACGAGGCCAGCCCGCCCGGACCCGAGACCAGCGCGACCGCCTTGCCGATGATCAGCCGCTCCAGGGCCTCCCGGCTGAGCAGCCCCGGGGCGGCCGGGTCCTGGGTGGCCGGTACGTTGTCGCCGGCCCCGGCGGGGTCAGACGGGTCACCGGAGCCGGCGGACCCGCCGGAGGCGCCGCGGCCGTGGCCGTGACTGAACCGGGCAAGCTGAACGCACAGGCGGACCAGGTCATCGAGCCCCGCGGGGTTCACATCCCCGAACACCACCGGGGTGATCGACGCATCGCACGCGAACCCCTCCGCGGCGTCCCCGTCGAGCCAGGCGGCGCCGTCGCCGCCGGCCACCGACGCCGCGGCGCGGTGCCCGGCCCACCGGGCCCGGACCCGCTCGGTCCACCGCTCCTGCAACACCGAATCCCCGTCCAGGACCATCAGGTCCGCCAGGGAGATATGCGCGACCGCCTTCACCGGCTGCCCGGCCCGCTCGGGCAGCAGCCCGGCCGTGACCAGCCGCCGCATCGCCTCGGCCAGGCCATCGTGATACCGCTGCTCATGGGTCCGGGTGTCCTCCGCGCCCTGCGGCGCGGACAGCGCATCCAGGACCGTGCCCACCAGCGCGGTGCACTCGGGGCTCAAGTTCCCGGTGAAGACGCCCGCGCCCTCGAACGTGGTCTCCAG
>JBEKKH010000852.1:0-3022 GCA_050010815.1 Streptosporangiaceae bacterium
TTCACAGCGCCTGGCGCGGTGACTACCGGGTGATCTACCGTATCGACGCCGGCATCCGGCAAGTTACCGTCCTTGCTCTCGAACACCGATCTGACGTTTACAGGCCACGGCAATTTTGAGCGCCACCCCCAGGCCGGCATTACCGGACGTCTCCGTTACGCCCAACGCAAGTGCACAGAGCCTCTCCGCGGACCCGCCAGGTCAAGCCCAGGTGCTGTCGGCTTGAGTCAAACGATCAGGCACACCCCTGTCAGCGGCATGAGCGGATAACTCGCCCCGGCCCGGCCGAGGTCAGAACCGGAAGCGAGTCAGGCCGCCCGGCTCCGCCGACAAGGTCACGATCGCCGAGCGTGGCTCAATGCGATACACGTTCCACGGCGGCGGCCCTTGCGACGGCGCGTTGAACGGGGCAGTGATGCCCGACCCGCTGTCGTCGGGCTCGGCCGGCCAGCCGTTGCCCGCCCACGCCTTCGCGATACGCGCCACCGCGCCCGGCTCGGTCACCCGGGTGGCGTCACCCTCGATCACGACATCCGCGTCGCGGACCGACACCGCGACCGAACACCGCGGATCGCGCGCGACATTGCGTCCCTTCCGGGTGCCCGCGCCGGTCTGGAACCAGAACGCGCCGTCGAGCCACAAGGCACCGACCGCGGTCACATGCGGGCTGCCGTCCTCGTTGACGGTGGACAGCCAGGTCGTGCGGGAGTTCACCGCGTCCGGAGCCGGCGCCGACCCCGCAGCGAGCTTTTCAGCAACGGTGGCCCAGTCCACCGGCGGCAGCCCGTCCGCCTTACCCAGATTGATGATCTCCATCAGGCATCCCTTCCTTGTCCAGGCGACATCCTGGCTGACAGCACCTGGTGAACAAGACGCGATACGACCGCGGAATTCATCGCGCATACGCGCGTCACGAGCCGTCCGAGCGCGCACATCGGCAGAGCAGTAGCCGGTGGCCTACGTCGCCGCTT
This sequence comes from Streptosporangiaceae bacterium, assembly GCA_050010815.1. Taxonomy (GTDB): domain Bacteria; phylum Actinomycetota; class Actinomycetes; order Streptosporangiales; family Streptosporangiaceae; genus Palsa-504. Next base: position 972 of record JBEKKH010000852.1, read on the forward strand.
CCGCTCGCTGGCGCGTGGTGAGCCGGACGCGGTGCCGGGTTCGGGCCGGGATCGGCGTCAGTGCTCACGGCGGTCGTTCGAGCTCGATCTCATCGCGCAGCGGGATCCCGTAGGCGCCCGCCGTGGGGATCTCCGGCTTGAGGGTGACGCGGCTGCGATCTACGGCACCGCGATGCACCGCCACCAGGCAAAAGCCGCGGCGCTGGTAGAACCGCAGCGCATCAACGTTGTCGTTGGTGGTAATGACCCACAGCCGGGCGCACCCCTGCCGCCTGGCCAGCTGCCCGGCTACCTCGATCAGCGCGGTCCCTGCCCCGCGCCACTGCTCGTCCGCGTGCAAGGTGAGGATCTCGCACTGCTGCCAGTCCTGCCCCGGCACGTACGTGAGCATGCCCAGCACCTGCCCGCCGCCCGTCTCGGCGACCAGCGCCGGATGCTCCAGCGGATGAACCAGTTCTCCCAGCCGGGCTACCCGCAAACTGCCGGCCCGGGCCAGGAAGGCCCGGGCCGCAGCCTGATCGGCGGCATCCCGCGGACGGATCTCCACCGCCTCAACCTAACCGCCAGGCAGAACGGCGTGACAGCCCTGCTGACCCAGGACGGCTCGCACAGCCCGCCTGCGGCGGCCCGCCAAGCACGCCCCCCGACGCGGCAGAAGAGTGCGTTTCCCCAGACAGGCGGCAGCGCATAAACATGCACCCCACCCACCTATGCCGTGACCAGGGCTGCTGACATAGCGGCGCAGCGCGTGATCAGCGGCCATCAGCAGCGTGTCGGTGCCGTCGGTGGCAAGGGCGACGTAGGCGGCCACGGCGGCGTCGGTCATCTGTTCCGGGTCCCCGGCGTAGATCCGGGCGTGCTGGTCGTACTCGGCCAGGACCGTGGTATCACTGTCGCGGAGCCGCAGGCTGGCAGCTTGTTCCCAGGCGGCGCGGAACCGTACCGGCTGAGCGAGCCGGACGTACCCTAGCTGGCTGGCGAGCAGGGCCATGCCGCCGCCGTTTTCCACCGCCTGGAGCTGGCTGGTGTCCCCCACCAGGATGATCTTGGCGCCGCGGGCCTTCGCGTAGGCGATCAGGTCGGCCAGGTCCGGGCCGGAGATCATCGAGGCCTCATCGATCACCAGCAGCGTGCCCGGGCCGATCCGGACCGGGCCGCGGGCGCCGCGGCGGCCGGGCAGGTGGCCCAGGAACTGGGCCGTGTTGTAGGACACCGGGACCCCGGCGGCCAGGGTGTTGCGGGCGGACTGGGACGGGGTGATCCCGATCACCGGGCCCAGGCCCGCCTGCGTCCAGGCGCGGGCCGCTTCGGCCAGGGTCCGGGTCTTGCCTGAGCCGGCCGGGGCGTTGATCACCGAGACGAGCTGGCCGTCGGTCAGGACATGGAGTGCGGCGGCGGCCTGGTCTTCGCGCAGCCCGGATCGCGTGGGCGTGTCGCGCGTGGCGTGCGCGCGCCCGGCTAGCGCGTCGTCCAGCTGCGTCAGGTCCGCGCCGAGTGCGTGCGCGGCGTGCGCGCGGGTCAGGCGCGGCGCGCCGCCGGCGCTGGCCTGGGCGAGCAGGCGCCCTTCCAGGGTCAGCTGCGCGCCGGTGGCGTAGCGGACGCCGCCGTGCCGCTGGTAGATGCTGCGCCCGTCGGCGCGCAGCAAGCTGCCCGGCACCTCCGCCGGCTCGGGGGCTTCCAGGCAGGTGACGGGTTCGAACTCGCCGCGCAGGGCGCGGCCGGCGATGTCCTCGAGCAGGGCGGCGGCCGTGGCGGGGTCCTGGCCGGTGCGGGGCAGCACCCGGCCCAGGTACTTGATCACGTCCGCGCGGGTCCAGGTGCTCTTGTCCTGCCGGGCCAGCGCGACCGCTTTGTGCGCCGCGCGGGCCAGCTCGAGTTGCGTGAGGCCCGGGCCGTCCGGGTCAGCAGCAGCAACAACAACAACAACAACAACGGACCTGGCATGGGGAGGACTGCGAGCTTCGTGACGGACTGTAACTGCAGCTTTGAAGCGAGCGTCCGATATCCGCTGTTATGGGCGACGTCAGATCGTCCACCGGGTGCGGCTGAGG
>JBEKKH010000853.1:0-3017 GCA_050010815.1 Streptosporangiaceae bacterium
AGGGTGCCGCCGAAGACATATGCCTCCTGGGGGATGAGCGCGAGGTGCGCCCTGAGGACGGGCTCAGGGATGAGGTGCAGCGCCGCCCCGCCGAACGTGATCGTTCCGCGCTGCCCGGCCTGAAGGCTGGCCAGCAGCCGGGCCAGCGTCGACTTGCCGATTCCGCTTGGCCCCACGACCGCGAGGTGCTCACCGTCGGCCAGCGTGAGTGAAAGGTCCTTGATGACAGGCTCGGACGCGGCGCCGTAGGCGAAGGTCAGGCCGGATATCCGCAGCTGCGATCCGAGCGGCGCCGCGGTCCCTGGGCTGAGCGTCTGAGCCGGCGGCGTGCAGACCGCATCGAGCCGGCGCAGCACCGCGCCGAGTTGAATACCCCACGAGCCGACCGAGCCCGTCAGCGAGCTGAGGGCAGGCCACAGGCTCGCCGTGAGATAGGTGACGGCGCCGATGACCTGCCCGGTGCTCAGCCATCCGTGACGGGTCAGCCACGGTGCCGCAGCGAGCAGGGCCAGCAGGGGAACGTAGTAGCCCAGCGCGACCACGGCGACCCGTACCGACCCGGCCCAGGCCACGGTGCGCGCCGCGCGGGCCTGGGTGTCGATCGCGGCGCCGGCCTCGGCCGCCGCGCGGTCCTGCGCCCCGCAGGCGATCACGTCGCGCAGGCCGGCCAGGACCGTGCCCGCCTGCCTGGCGATGGCCTCCCCGGCCACCACTACGTCAGTCCGGCGCCTGCTCAGTGAGCCGATGGACGCGTAGAAGAGCAGCAGGGCCAGGACGAGTGGCGGAAGCACGATGGCAGGGATGGCCGGGGAGAGCAAAGTCATCCCGGCTACGGCGGCGATCAGCGAGAACACCGGCGGCCGCAGGGCGCGTATCAGCGCGGAGACCAGCTGCCTGGTCATCTCGACCTGTGAGGTCAGCTGGGCGATGCTGGCGCCGTCCGGCCGGTGCGAGCTCGCCGCGGCCCGCGGCAGCGTGCTGGTGACCAGCGCGCGGACCAGGTTGTCCCTGAGCGGTTCGATGGTGGCACAGAGCCACGGAAAGCTCATCCGGGTCGCGACGGCCTTGACGATCAGGATCAGGGCGAGAACGCTCAGCCAGCCCAGACCGGTCCACGGCCGGTGCGCGAGGAATCCGGTGTCAAGCGCGCGAGCGACCACGAGCCCGGACAGCAGGGCCGGTAGCGCCTCAGGCACCGACCAGGCCGCGACCTTCGCGAGCGCGCCGCGCTGCCTGGCGAGTTCCCGGCCGAGCATCCGCCAGCCGGCCAGGTAGGCGCCCCGATCGGCGGTCATGGCCGGCCGGCCCGGGACAGCGGCGCGGCCGCTGGCAGCGCTTCCCGCGACTGCGTGCCGCTGAAAACGGCGCGGTAAACGGGATCGCGCCACAGCTGCCAGTGCGGCGCCATCCCGCGCACGCGGCCGGCGTCGAGCCATACGACGGTGTCGGCGCGGGCCGCGGTGCTGGCCCGGTGCGCGATGATGAGGGTGGTCTTGCCTGCTCTCAGCGCCCAGAGTGCCTCGTTGACCTACGCCTCGGTGGCAGTATCCAGGCTCGAGGTCGCGTCGTCGAGCACCAGCACGCGGGCGTCCGCCACGACGGCCCGCGCGATTCCTATCCGCTGCCGCTCTCCGCCGGACAGCGGCGCGTCGGCCGTGGGCGTGTCGTACCCGCCGGGGAGCCGCTTGATGAAGTCGTGCGCCCGGGCTATCTTGGCCGCGCGCTCGATGTCGGCCCTGGTCACGGACGGTGTTCCGTAGCCGATGTCGTCCGCGACGGTTCGTCCCAGGCAGGCTGGCCGGGCGAAGGCGTAGGCGACGCCACGGCGCAGTTCCGACGGCAGGAGGGACGAGACCGCGGTCCCGTCGAGCAGCACGTCACCCTCGTCCGGCTCGGTGAGACCGCCGGCCAGCGCCGCCAGCGTCGTCTTTCCCGTACCGGACCGGCCGACCACCGCGGCCATCGTCCCGGCCGGGATATCCAGGTTGAGCCCGTCGAGCATCAGATGATCCCCGGATCGCACCGTGATCCGGCGGAAGCTCAGCTGGCCATCGCCGCGGCGCAGCCGCGCGGTGCGGCGGCCACGTGCCGTCGGCGCCATGGAGAGCACCTCGCTGACCCGCACGGCGGCGGCTCGGGACTGGGCGATCCCCATAACGGAATCAATGGCGCCGAATACCCCCAGAGCCAGCGTCGTATAGCCGGCCGCGGACAGCCACCCGCCCGCGGACAGCCGCCCGGCCTGCACGTCCCAGCCCGCGGTGGCCAGCACGGCCAGTTCCATCAGCGCGAAACAGAGCGAGGCACGCCAGGCCAGCCGTCGCTGGATCTCCCAGGTGGCCCGTCCCGCGGCCGCCAGCTCGGGCAGCGGCCGCAGGATTCGTTCTACCTCCAGGCCGATGGTCCCGCTTGACTGGATGGTGCGTATGCCGCCCAGCGCCTCGCCGAGCCTGGCGGCTATCCGCCCCTGGGCCCGGTCGTAACGCAGGAAGATATCCGGAGCACCCCGTACCGAGGATCGCGCCATGATGACCGCCGGGCCGGCTGCGGCCAGGAAGACCGCGCCGAGCCGCCAGTCGGTCAGCCACAGGGCCACCACACCGCCCAGCGACGTCACCAGGCTCATGCCGACATTCAGTGCGGCGGGTCCTGCCTCGGCCGCGGCGGGAACATTGTCGAGCAGCCGGCTCGTCATGTCGCCCGGGGAGAACCCGGCCTGCCCGCTCCCGCCGATGCGGATCAGGTGCCGCAGCAGCCGGTGGCCCAGCCACGCTGTGCCGCGGGCAAAGCAGGCCGGGCCGGCCAGGCCCGCGGCCAGCGAGCCCAGCGCGCCCGCGAACAGGAACGCGGCCAGCCGGACCGTCGCCGCGGCGGCATCCCGGTGCGCGATCACCGCGTTGGTGACGGTGCCGAGCACCGCGGGTACGAGCAGGCTAGCGGCGCTCGTCATGCCCATCCCGGCGACCAGCAAGGCCATCCATCCGGGCGCACGCAGGCTGACCCCGATCAGCAGCCGG
>JBEKKH010000854.1:0-3007 GCA_050010815.1 Streptosporangiaceae bacterium
CGTGCCCCCCGGGGGCCCCCGGAGGGGGCCCGGGGTTGGAGAGTGGCTGGGATTACTACCTCGAGGCGTTTGCCGGCCACCTCGACGGTGATTTTCTCCCTATCGGCTGGCTCGGCTCCTGCCTCGGCCACGTCCTGCGACGGCATCTCGGTGGCGAACTCGGTCTCGATCCAGCGGGTGTGCACCCGCATCGGCTCGCCGGTGAACGCCGGGTCGGTGACCACGGCCCGGTGGAAAGGCAGCACCGTCGGCATCCCGCCGATTTCGAACTCGGCCAGCGCGCGGGCCGCCCGCTGCAGGGCCTCGGTGCGGCTGGCCCCGGTCACGATCAGCTTGCCGATCAGCGAGTCGAACATCTGCGGGACCGTCATCCCGGCCGCGTATCCGGCGTCGAGCCGGACCCCCGGCCCGGACGGCGGGACCCAGACGGTGATCGTGCCCGGGGCCGGAAGGAAGTTCCGGCCGGGATCCTCGGCGTTGATCCGGAATTCGATCGAGTGCCCGCGGGCCGGCGGGTCGTCGTAACCGAGCGGTTCCCCGTCGGCGATGCGGAACATCTCGCGGACCAGGTCGATGCCCGTCACTTCCTCGCTGACCGGGTGCTCGACCTGCAGCCTGGTGTTGACTTCGAGGAAGCTGACCGCGCCGTCCTGCCCGACGAGGAACTCGCAGGTGCCCGCGCCCACGTAGCCGGCTAGCCGCAGGATGTCCTTGGAGGAGGAGTAGAGGGCTTCGGTCTGCGCCGCGGACAGGAACGGGGCCGGTGCTTCCTCGACGAGCTTCTGGTGCCTGCGCTGCAGCGAGCAGTCCCTGGTCGAGACCACCACCACGTGGCCGTGCGTGTCGGCCAGGCATTGCGTTTCCACGTGCCGCGGCCGGTCCAGGTATCGCTCGACGAAGCACTCGCCCCGGCCGAACGCCGCAGTGGCCTCCCGGACCGCCGACTCGTACAGCTCGGCGACCTCTTCCTCACGCCACGCCACCTTCAGGCCGCGGCCGCCGCCACCGAACGCGGCCTTGATGGCCACCGGGAAGCCGTGCTCCCGGCCGAACGCCAGTACCTCGTCGGCGCCGGAGACCGGGCCCTGCGTACCCGGCGTGAGCGGCGCCCCGGCCTCGCGGGCGATGTGCCTGGCCCGGACCTTGTCGCCCAGCGCCTCGATGGCCTGCGGTGGCGGCCCGATCCAGGTCAGGCCCGCGTTGATCACCGCCCGGGCGAAGTCGGCGTTCTCGGCCAGGAAACCGTAGCCGGGATGCACCGCGTCCGCATCGGCGTCGATCGCTACCTTGACGATCTTCTCGATGTCCAGGTAGCTCTCCTGACTGGTCGCACCGCCCAGCGCGTAGGCCTCGTCGGCCATCTGCACGTGCAGCGCGTCCAGGTCGGGCTCGGCGTAGACCGCCACGCTGCCCAGCCCGGCGTCACGGCACGCCCGGATGATCCGCACGGCGATCTCGCCGCGGTTCGCGATCAGCACCTTCCGCACTGCGGCCTCCTGAGTTTGCGATGGCGCCGGAATCTTGGTCAGTTAGGTCATGCTGTCATGCCGACCGGGGTGCCGGCATGTCCGAGGTAGCCGGATCGCCCTCACCACGGTACTAACTGGCACACATACCCGCCGAAGCCAAGGAAAGGTGCAAATACCTCCGGGCTGGCGCGACGCCCGGAGTTTGTCTCCCGCTGGACGCCCTTCCTCAACCGAAGTGTGATCTCGGGTACGTAGGGTGAGCGCCAGACCGGTTACAGGCCGTCTGTTGGGGTTCCCGGTGGTTGCCAGTTGCGGTTGCGCCATAACTGCGACTTTTCGTTACGACGTGGTAACGAAAGCGTGATGAAGCTATCCGCTTTTGCCCGGCGTGCGTTGAGTAATGGAGAACGGCGAAGCAGACGGAAGGGAGCCCGGGTGCGCCTGATCATCTCGGGGAACCGAGTATGAGCGTGCTTGGCATGCTGGCGTGGTGCGCGGCCGCGGTGAGCCTGTGGTTCGGCGCGCGCGGGCACGACGGCGCCATCGCGCGGGCGTACCGGTGGCTGGCGGGCGCCGCCGCGATGTACTGCGCCGGGCTGATCATCGCCCAGCTCAGCGGCGGGTCGCTGAACCCCGCGCCCGGATTGTCGTTCGCCGACCTGCCGCCCTTGCTGGCGCTGGCCGCCGTGGCGGTCGGCATCGCGATGCTCACGACCGCGGAGCGAGAAGGTGACACCGGCGTCCAGCGGCTGCCGAGCCTCCGGGCCGCTAGTCCGGACGGGGCCGAGGGCGGAGCGGGCCCGGGGGGCTCCGGGGCTTCTGTCCTGCCGGGCCTGGCCGATGGCTACGTCATGGCGGTCGCCCTGCTCGTGATCGGGTGGGTGACGCTGTTCAGCACCGAATTCCACCGGTCTGGCGAACGGCCGGGGACCTTCCTGCTTGCCCTCATTCACCCCCTGGCGGACCTGGCCGTCCTGGGCGCGCTGCTGCCCATGGTCACCACCGCCTGGCGGCGCGCCACGCTGCCTTACCTGTTCCTGCTCGCCGTCGCGGTCGGCGACTCGCTCGCGGTCGGCCAGCGGGTGACGGGCGGCCACCTGGCCCTCGCGTCGCAGCTCCTGCTGCTGATCGCGGCGCTGCTGCTTGGGCTGGCGCCCTGGCGGGTAACCGAGGGCGGCTGGACCCGCCGGACCGCGAGCGCGGCGGCGGCCGCCATCATCGCCGTGCTGGCCGCGGCCGCCGCCACCTTGGTGGTAATCGGCAATGGCCTGGCCGCGGCGCCCGGGTCCGGGGGTGTCCTGGTGGTGGCAGGCGGGGCGGGCGTGCTCGTCCTGGCGGCCCGGGCCTTCATGCTGGTCCGGCAGAACGGGGTCGCGCTGTCGATGTGGCGGGAATCAAGCCGCAGCCTGCGCGACCTGGCCAGCCGGACCAGTAACGTCTTCGTCGTCTGCGATCTCGACGGCGCTATCGCCTACGCGAGTCAGGCGGTCCAGGACTACGGCTACGCGCCAGGTGCCCTGGTCGGCCGGCCGCTCCTC
>JBEKKH010000855.1:0-2990 GCA_050010815.1 Streptosporangiaceae bacterium
CCTGCGCCCCCCGGGTCCCCTGCGCCCCCCGGGTCCCCTGCGCCCCCCGGGTCCCCTGCGCCCCCCGCGGCCCCTGCGCCCCCCGCGGCCCCCGCGGCCCCCGCGGCCCCGGGCCTGGTTCGTTACTCTGGGGAGGTGCCGCTGGATCAGCCGGGGTCGTTCGGGTATACCGTGCGAGTGCTGCCCAATCATCCGCTGCTCGACAGCCGGGCCGAGCTTGGGCTCGTCACCTATCCGCAGGCCCCGGCCGGCCTGACCAACGGGGACCTTCGCTAGAAAGGGCCAGGCATGGCTGAGCTCGTCAGGCTGGAAATCGATGGTGGCATCGGCACGATCCGGCTGGACCGGCCCCCGGTCAACGCGCTGAACGACCAGCTGACCGCCGAGCTGGCCGAGGTCGCGGCCGCGGCGGCCGCCTCGGACGAGGTCCGCGCGGTGATCGTCTACGGCGGCGAGAAGTGCTTCGCCGGGGGTGCCGACATCACCCAGATGGCCGAGGCGGACTACGCCGAGATGGCCGTCCGCGCGAGCCGCCTGCAGGCCGCCATGGGCCTGGTGGCCGGCCTCGGCAAGCCGGTGGTCGCCGCGATCACCGGGTACGCCCTCGGCGGCGGGCTCGAGCTCGCGCTGGCCGCCGACTTCCGGGTCGCGGGGGAGGGGGCCAGGCTCGGCCAGCCCGAGATCCTGCTCGGGGTCATCCCCGGCGCGGGCGGCACCCAACGGCTACCGCGCCTGGTCGGCCCGTCTAAGGCCAAGGACCTGATTTTCTCCGGCCGGATGGTCAAGGCCGCCGAGGCGCACGCCATCGGCCTGGTCGACCTGGTCGCCCCCGACGACGGCGTGTACGCCGCCGCCCGCGACCTGGTGCAGCGCTACGCGACCGGCCCCGCCCTCGCCCTGCAGGCGGCCAAGCAGGCCATCGACCACGGCCTGGACGTCGACCTGGCCACCGGCCTGGAAATCGAGCGCGTCCAGTTCGCCGCCCTGTTCGGCACGCAAGACCAGCGCTCCGGCATGCGCAGCTTCCTAGAAAACGGCCCAGGCAAAGCCACCTTCACCGGCCACTAACCCCCCCGTTCCCCCCGCCGTCCCGCCGTCCCGCCGTCCCGCCGTCCCGCCGTCCCGCCGGTCTCGCCCGCCAGCTATCTCGCCGCCCCACCCATCCCGCGTGCCCCACCCATCCGGATTTCCGTGGTGGATCCGGGCTTGGCGGTGGATCCGGTGCACGGGGATGCACCAGATCCACCGCGTAGCCCGGATCCACCACAATCTTCGGCCGGGCCCACTGCACTACAGGCTCACGCGTACTATCCCGTCACACCAGACCGGGTCAGCGGCCAGAGACGAACCTCGCCGCGCCCATCGGCGTGGATAGAAGCCGCCGTTATGTCGCGGTTTGTCGCCACGACGACGGAAAGTCAGTCGCCCGAGACCGGGCTAGCTGCCGGAGACGAGGCGACGGAGGGCCTCGGCAGCCTGGGCGTTCTGGCCGGCGTAGCTGACCAGGGCGGTGGCCAGCGCGGCGGCCCAGTCGCCGATCGGTACCGTCTGCCGGGACAGCACCACGCCGCGGACCGAACGGCAGATCTCGGTGACCGGCTGGCCGTTGCGGACCGCCAGCGTCATCTGCTGTTCTCCGAGCCGCGCCACGATCTTGGAAATCTCGCCGGGCCGCCCGCGCATCCGATCGGACATGGTCCGGTCCCGTTCCACCGACACCAGGTCGGGCGGCAGTGTTTCACCCAGCGACTGGGCCAGCACCCGCGCGTAGATCGCCACGTCGGTGCTGTCGGCACGCAGCGCGGCCGTCACCATGTCCAGCGAGAGCGCGTCATCTGGCTCAGTCATCGATCCGTCCCACGGTTAGAGATGCCTATGAGTGTAGTGCGCCGACGGCCAGTCACCAGATCAGGCCACCGGGCGCATTGTCTACGCTTTCTGGCGTTGTAGCACCCGCCACCGTAGACAAATCGACGCCGGCCGCGCCCAAACGCCCCGGAGCCGGGGACATCGGGCAGGCTTCCGTGACGCCGTTACCGATAGGCAACATCTTCGGTGCTCCCCAAGTTGGCATCCGTTTCGTACATTGGATGACGCAATGCCTGCGACCGAACGACTGCCGGGGACTCTCGGCCCGTATCGCCTTCAGGACCGCCTCGGGGCAGGCGGCATGGGGGTGGTCCACCTCGCCCGTGACCCGGAGGGGCGCCTGGTCGCGATCAAGGTGCTGCATCAGCTCGGCGAGGAGGGCCCGAACGCTCGCCGCCGCCTGGCCCGCGAGGTCGAGACCATGCGGCGGGTCCGCAGCCCGTACGTGGCCGAGGTCCTTGACGCCGACGTGACCGGGGAGTTTCCCTATATCGTCACGCAGTTCGTGTCCGGGCCCACGCTGGAGGAGATGCTGCGCCGCCGCGGCCCGATGCCCGGCCCGGGCCTGCGCCGGCTCGCCTACGGGACGGCGGAGGCATTGACCGCGATCCACGCGGCGGGCGTGGTGCACCGGGATCTGAAGCCGGGCAACGTGATGCTCGCCGACGATCGGCCGATCGTGATCGACTTCGGCATCGCCCAGACGGGCGACGCGACCCGGTTGACCCAGACCGGGCTGGTCATGGGCACCCCCGGCTACCTCGCGCCCGAGGTGATCGAGGGCGCCCCGAGCAGCCCCGCGTCCGACGTGCACTGCTGGGGCGCGACGATGGCGTTCGCGGCGACCGGCCGCCTGCCGTTCGGCGGCGGTTCGTACGAGTCGATCTTCTACCGCATCGTTTCCGGCCAGGTTGATCTCGAGGGTGTCCCGGCGCCGCTCGTGCCGCTGATATCCGCGGCGCTGGCCAGGGATCCGGCCCAACGCCCGTCCGCCAGCTGGCTCAGCGCCCAGGCCAAGGCCCTGGAAACCGCCGCCGCCTCAGGTCCTGCCGCTTCCCGTCCCGGCGCCCCCGCCAGCTCCCCCCTCAGCCCCACCGCCAGCCCCCCGCTAAGCCCCCCAC
>JBEKKH010000856.1:0-2987 GCA_050010815.1 Streptosporangiaceae bacterium
GACCTGCCGTCGATGGCCACCGTGCCCTCGTCGGGGTAGTCAAGCCCCAGGATGCAGCGCATCGTGGTGGTCTTGCCCGCCCCGTTCGGCCCCAGGAAGCCGGTGACCTTGCCCGGTTCAATGCCGAACGTCAGGCCGTCCACGGCGGTCTTCGCGCCGTACCGTTTCGTCAGCCCCCGTACCTCGATCATGGTCAACTGGTCCTCTCTCGCTGAGACATTCCCCCATCCTGCCCGGCCGGCGGCTGCCGCCGCGTCACCCGCAGTGATGATTCCGGCGTACTCCCGCAGAGCTACTTCGCCGCCTACGATGGGCTCCGTGCGCATCGATCGCCTCGACCATCTGGTGCTGACTGTGGCCGATATCGATGCCACCGTGGCGTTCTACACCCGCGTGCTGGGCATGCAGGCGGAGTCGTTCGGCACGGGACGTACTGCCCTTACCTTCGGCCATAGCAAGATCAACCTGCACCGGGCCGGTCACGAGTTCGAGCCGAAGGCCCGTCGCCCGACACCCGGCAGCGCCGACCTGTGCCTGATCGCCGCCGACCCGCTTGAGCAGGTGATCGGGGAACTCGCTGCGCACGGCGTGCCCGTCGAGGAGGGTCCGGTCGAGCGCACCGGAGCCACCGGCCCCATTCTCAGCGTCTACTTCCGCGACCCGGACCAGAACCTGATCGAGGTCAGCAACTGTCGTACGCGATACGAATGCCAGCCGATGCCGACGACACCACGCTGATCTGGCTGCGCCCCGAGCCCTCCGGGCGCAGGCCTCGCTACACCCGCGCCGAGATTGCCCGCACCGCCGTCGACATCGCCGACCGCGAGGGGTTCGGCGCGGTCACCATGAAGCGCATCGCGACCGAACTGGGCGCCGGCACGATGACGCTGTACTACTACGTGCGCCACAAGGCCGACATCGTCGCCCTGATGCAGGACACGATCTTCGCGGACATCCTCGTCCCCGCGGGCCAGCTCCCCCCGGACTGGCGGCACGCGGTGACGCTTATCTCGCGCCGGACCCGGGACACGCTCGTCGGCCACCCCTGGGCGATCAGCTCGCTCAATCAGGCCCAATTCGGGCCGAACGCTCTGCACCACTACGAGCAGTCCCTCGCCGCGCTGGCGGCCACGACGCTGAGCTACCCGGAGAAGACCGAGGTGACCGCGATCGTCGACGACTACGTGGCCGGCCACGCCACCCACGCGATCGAGGCCCAGGAGCGTTTCCGTGCCGCGTCGCGCAATCCCAGCCTGTTGACCGAGGCAAAGACCTACGGCGAGATGCTGATGTCCACGGGCACGTTTCCCGAGCTCGAGGCGCTCGCGGAACACGCCCGTAGCACCGGTGGTCAGATCGGGCCCGCGGGCCACCTGGACAGGCAATTCGAGGTCGGCCTGGCTGCCCTGCTCGACGGGATTGAACAGCACTACGGAATTTCCTAGCGGCCGGGCCTCGGTCCAGGGATCCGCGCGGCCGGGCCAGCGCCGGTTACTACTAAACGTAGTAGCATGTTGCGGGTGAACGGCGCCGTCCCTACGACGATTATCGTCGCCGGTCTCGCGCTGGCCGGGTACGCGCTGCTGACGACCGCCCGGAACCGGCGAATGAGCGTCCCCCTCCTCGTCGCACTCGGCGTCCTTGAGATCCTGCTCCTGGTCGAGGTCGGCCTCATCGTGGCCAAACTCGCCGGCGGTGAACGCCCGGCCGAGCTGCCCACGCTCATCGGGTACCTCTGCGCGACGCCGATCGTGCCGGTGGCCGCCGCGTTCTGGGGGCTGCTTGAGCGCTCACGGTGGGGCCCCGCGGTCGTCGCCGTGGCCGGGCTCGTCGCGGCCGTGCTGATGGTCCGGCTGCATCAGATCTGGCCGGTCATCCATGTCTGAGCCCGCCGCACCGCCCGAGCCCGCCGCACCGCGGCCGGACTCGACCAGGACAGGCCCGGGCCGGTTGCTGATCGCCATCTACGCGCTTTTTGCGCTCTCCGCCTCCGCGCGGGCCGGGGTGCAGCTCGCGACAAAGTTCGGCCACGCCCCGGTCGCCTATTTGTTGTCGGCCTTCGCCGCCGTGGTCTACATCCTCGCCACGGTCACCTTTGTCCTCGGCAGTCCGACCGCACGCCGGATCGCCCTCCTGTCCTGCTCGGTCGAACTGGCCGGCGTGCTGGCGGTCGGCACCTGGAGCCTCGCCGACCCGGCCTCCTTCCCCGACGCCACGGTGTGGTCGAGCTACGGCAGCGGCTACGGCTTCGTCCCGCTCGTCCTTCCCGTTTTCGGCCTGCTCTGGCTACGTCGCTGGGCCGGGCGGGCCAGAAACCGGCGGACGATCGCGACGTCAGCGGAAGCGGCAGCCGGCGGGGTAGACCATGGTGGGGTCGGCGGACCAGCCCAGGGTCCACAGGACGCCGTGGCCGACGGCAGGGCCAAGGGCACATGACCTGCCGATAACCGCAATCCGCACTGGACCCGCGCCCGCGCCGGCACCCGCGCCCGCACCCGCACCCGAACTGGTACCGGTCGGCGTGCCCGGTCCGGCTCATTCCCGCGGTGCCGCGCCTGCCACGATTCGCCAGAGCGTGGCGTGGAAGCTGGCCCGCTCGGATGGGGGGATGGCGGCGAGGCGATCGTTGATGGCTGCGTCCCGGGCGATGGCGACCTGCCTGACGATCTTGACACCGGCGGGAGTGGCCTGCGGGATACGTACCCGCCGGTCGCGCTCGGAGGTGGTCCGGACGATGAGGCCGTCCTGTTCCAGGCGATCGAGCAGCGGCACCAGGGTGGACTTGTCGATGCCGAGCTGGGTCGCGATTTCCAGCTGGGTGCGCTGCGCCTGGTCGCCGCTGATCAGCGCAAGCACCAGCCAGTCCCGCAGGTCGGCCAGGCCGGCGTCCCGGGACACCTTGTTGAACGCATCGCCCAGCGCGTCGGCTGCCCGGTAGGCCAGCCAGGTCAGGTCATCGACTCCAAGAGCCCCCGCGGCAGCAGGCG
>JBEKKH010000857.1:0-2986 GCA_050010815.1 Streptosporangiaceae bacterium
CCTACCCTCATCGGCGGCTCGGTCATCGTCGAGTCGATCTTCGCGCTGGCTGGCTTCGGTCAGTTCGCGGCCACGTCCGCGCAAATGGGCGACGTGCCCTCGGTGCAGGGAGTCCTCGTCGTCTCGATCGTGCTGGTCGTGACGTTCAACCTGATCGTCAATCTACTGCTGGGCCGGATCTCTCCGGCGTCGCAGCGGGGAGTTTGAAATGATCCGCCGCGTTCTGAATCAGCCCACCGGCCGTCTGGCCGTCGGGATCCTGACGGTGATCGTGTTCCTGGCCATCTTCGGCTCGGTCATCGCTCCGTACAGCCCGCTCGCGAACAGCGCCACCCAGCTCGCTCACATCTCCGGCAGCCACTGGCTAGGCACCGATTACCTGGGTCGTGACACGCTGAGCCGGATTCTGGCCGGATCGCGGGCCAGCGTCGTCGGGGCCATCGAGGTCGCGGTCATCGCCCTGTTCGTGGGGGCGATCCCGGGCGTGCTGTCGGTCTACCTCGGCCGGGTTTTCGAGTGGGTCACGCTGCGCCTGGTCGACACGCTGATATCGCTGCCGTTCCTGCTCGTCGCGGTGGCGGTGACGGCGCTGCTTGGCAACGGCATCACCCAGGCCCTGCTGGTCGTCGGGGTGCTGCTCGCGCCCAGCTTCTACCGGGTCTCGCGGGCGGCCGCGCTTTCCGTCGCGCACTCGCAGTACGTCGAGGCGGCGCAGATCTCAGGAGCGTCCACGGCGTGGATCGTGCGTCGCCACGTCTGGTCCAAGGTGCTTCCGCCGATCTCGATCTCGATGGCGTACACGGTCGGGGCCGGCTTCGTGGTCGTCTCCAGCCTGAGCTTCCTGGGCATCGGCGTGCAGCCTCCGGCTCCGACCTGGGGAGGCATGCTCTCCTCTGACCTCAACTACCTCTCTTACCAGCCGTGGGCCCCGGTGGCGCCGGCCCTGCTGATCATCGCCACGGTGTGGGCCTGCAACCTCCTCGCCGACGCGATCCGTGACGTCTCCGGTGAGGCCGGCCGGGCGGCAGTCAACATGCGACCGAAGTGGCGCCGGAAGCCGGCCCTCATCCAAGGAGGTAGATGATGGCGTTCGCCGCCGGCCGCGAGACCGAATCGAGGGTCGCGGCCCCGCCTGTGGCCGGCGCGCTCCTGTCCGTCCGCGACGTGCATATTCGTGACCGGGCGACCGATCGAGAGATCGTCCATGGGATCAGCTTCGAGCTGGCGCCCGGCCGGGTGGTCGGGATCGTCGGCGAATCCGGCAGCGGCAAGACCCTTACCTGCCGGGCCGTGCTCGGAATCCTGCCGGATCAACTCGTGGTCTCCGCCGGGAGTATCAGGCTCGCCGGGGTTGACCTCGCCGAGCTGAGCGTCAAGCAGTGGACCGAGCTACGCGGCTCCACCATCAGCGCGGTCTTCCAGGATCCGGCGTCCTATCTCAACCCCTCGATTCAGGTCGGACCGCAGATCGCGGAGGTCATCCGGGTGAAGAAGAAGGTTCGCCGGCGGGAGGCCAGGGACCGGGCGCTCGAACTGTTCCGCTCGGTGCAGCTCCGGCAGCCGGAAAGCGTCTACGGCCAGTACACCTATGAGCTGTCCGGCGGCATGCTGCAGCGGGTTCTCATCGCGGCCGCCATCGCCGCCGATCCCAAGGTGCTGATCGCGGACGAGGCGACCACCGCGCTGGACGTGACCGTGCAGGCAGAGATTCTCGATCTGCTCGCTGACCTCCGCGAGAGCACCGGACTCGCACAGGTCATCGTGGCGCACGACCTCGCGGTCGTCGCGCAGGTGTGCGACGAAGTGCTGGTCATGCGCCAGGGCGACGTCGTCGAGCACGGCACGACCGCGGAGGTGCTCTACCGGCCACAGCATGAGTACACCCAGCTCCTGATCGCAGAACATGAGCAATACGGCCTGGAGCGCTTCCTGGACATCCCCCGAGAGGAGCGCGCATGAGCGCCCGGAGCGTGCTTGAGGTCGAGGACCTCGAGGTCCACTACGGGCTGGGCCGCCGACGCCGCCGCGTCCTGGACGGAGTCTCGCTGTCCGTTTCCAACGGCGAGGCGGTCGGGCTCATCGGCGAGACCGGTTCGGGCAAGTCGACGTTCGCTCGCGCTGTGGTCGGGCTCGTTCCGTTCTCAAGAGGCCGGATCGTCATCGACGGGCAGGATGTCTCGCAGGCCAAGGCGCGCCAGTGGCGGGACCTGCGCCGACGGGGCGTGGTGCAGTACGTCTTCCAGGACCCGCTGCGCAGCCTCGACCCGGAGCTGACGGTCGCGCAGTCGATCGTCGAGCCGCTCCTGATCCAGGGAGTCTCGGGCGCTGAGGCCGATGCCCGGGCCCGCGCGTTCCTCGGCCGGGTTCGCCTCGAACCTGAGCTGCTCGGCCGTCTGCCTGGTGAGCTTTCCGGCGGCCAGCGACAGCGGGTCTCGGTGGCTCGCGCCCTGGTCACCGAGCCGAAGCTGATCATGCTGGACGAGCCGGTGAGCGCGCTTGACTCCTCGAACCGGGTCCAGGTCCTGGAGATCCTCAAGGGCCTGCGCGAGGCGGGGGTCGGCCTGGTGTTCATTTCTCACGATCTCGGCTCCGTGGCCGGCCTGACCGACCGCATAGCCGTGCTCTACCAGGGAGAACTGGTCGAGGTCGGCCCTACCCGCAGCATCATCAACAATCCCCAGCACGTCTACACCCGGCTCCTCATCGACTCCGCCCCGACCCTTCGGTCCGCCGCGGCGAAGAGGTCCGACCGCGAGCAATTGCGCGCCTTGCTTCACACCTGACCGCAGAGAGGAAACTCCTTGTCCCGCACACTTCACCTCGCCCTGAGCGCCTACGGCGTCGGGGGTCCCGGCCAGCACGGCCTGTGGAAGGACCCCCGCGTGCCGAAGAACGCGAGCATCGACATCCGCTACTACATCAAGCAGGCGACGATCGCCGAGAGCGCGCTCTTCGACGCGTTGATCGTCGTGGACAGCCAGTTCAT
>JBEKKH010000858.1:0-2974 GCA_050010815.1 Streptosporangiaceae bacterium
GGGGTCACGTAGTCAGCAACCCGCCCCGCACATTACAAAAGCCCAGGTAAACGGCCACCCACGCGGATCACTGGCGGAACTTCGGTTTAGACGTTGAGCTGCTCTTCATCTATAAGTGTCATTACAGCAAATCCCGAGATGTATATACAGTATTCAACAGCGTCGTACGGAGCAATATGAGCTAAGCCGTTGACAAGACGCGCTAGTCGTCTGCATGCTGTTCTCTCGATGTGTCTTCGTTGCTTTGCCTCGACCTCGGTCGAGCTGACACGCGATTGCTTATTCATGGGGCCTTTGGAGCCGTTGACGTGCTCTGAAGGGTAAGGTGCTGAGGGGGAACGATGTCCGTTGCGTGCTCAGGAAGCACCCGCGCCCGGATCAGAAACCGAAGCAGTCGCCCAGCTGACGATAAGTCGACCTGATGTCCGGCCAATCACCATGGCAGGGTCCGGACGGGCACTGGTACACGTCGGAGCAACCTCACGTATCCAACTATCCATCCTCGCAGCCGCCCCTACTAGGGCAAGCGCCCAAGAAAGATCCAAGCGAGAAATCTCGGCCGGACTCAATCCGGGAGTGGCTATCGACAACTGGTGGACTTGTCACCGCAGGTGTGGCTGTGGCAGGACTACTCATCGGCGGCACGGTCGTCACGGTCAAGGTAATCGCGCCTACGCCAATTGTCACGCCAGCACCGGGGCAGTCGATTTCCCCAGGACCGACGTCACCCAGTCCGACTACTCTCAATCATGCGCCTAGCAACCTTACGATTGCGCTCCTCCCCGCCGACGTGCTCGGATCGGCGGCCCTGGTAGAGTCCCAATGCCACGGGCTTTCCGGGTTTGGGCCTTGATGGGTGGTTCTCTTTTCGGTGACGTTCTGTAGTTCCGGGTTCGAGGGCATGGCTGTGGCCGGCGTGCCGCGCCGGTGGCGGGCCGGCTCCGCGGGCCGGCCGGGGTGCCCTGTGGCTGCCTGGCGGGTATCGGCAGGGCGGGCGTCTGATGTTCCCGCTGTTCAGGCTGGTTTGTTGGCCATGGTGATGACGGCCGGGGCGATGCGGGTGACCGTGTCCTTGGGGCTGGCGTGGCCGAACGTGCTAGGGGACTTGGACTTGCGTGCCCGGTGCCGATTCCGGTCGGTGACGATCCGGTATCCGGCGATGCGGCTGGTCAGCGCCTGGTAGCTGGTGTTCCCGGTGCGGACCGCGGCGAGGATGAGGCGGCGGGCGCGGGCCAGCGACAGGTCGCGGTAGCGGACGGGGAGCCCGGCGCGGCGTCCTTTCTTAGCGGGGGCGGCGGCGAGGGCGGCGTCGCGGGTGACGCCCCTGGTCATCTCGGTGGAGACGGCCCAGGCCGCGATTTCCTGCGCGATCAGCTCCGGGCTGCCGGAGCGGAGCATCGCCCCGGTGCCGGGCCCGGCGCCGTGCAGCGGGGCCTTGGCCTCCCGCAGCGCCGTCTCGGACCCGTCCCACCGCCACTTATACAGGCCAGCGAGCTCGGGGCCAGGGTACTCCCGCCAGTCGAGGAGGTCGGTGACCAGGCAGAACATCTCCTCGACCTGCTGGCCCTCGATGTCGGCGAAGTACTCGATGACGCGGACGGTCATGGTGGCGCCGTCGCCGGAGATCTCCGCCAGGTACGTATGGTCGGGGTAGATCTGCGAGATCCTCTTCAGGGGGATGTCGCTCTTGAGCCGGACGGCGAAGTGCGTAAGCTGCGCGAGTGCCTTAAGCCGCGGGGTGCCGTGCCAGAGCCGGTCCAGGAGCCAGACCTGGCCTTTCGTGAAGACGTGCGGGAAGTCCCGCATCGCCGCGTCGAGAAGCGCCTGCTCGGAGGCGGTCTTGTCCGTCCCTGCCGGCCCCCGCGGCATCGCGAGCAGCGACCTGGTGAGGCAGTTATTCAGCGGGAAGAGCCGCACGCACGGCCAGGCCGCCGAGTCGTCCGCGGTGCCGACGGACCCGAACGCGGCCCGGTTATCCGGCGTGTCCGGGACCCGCAGCAGCGACCCGTCGCCCGAGCGCACCGTCAGCGGCCGGGCCGTCCCGATGGTGAGGGACTGGCCGTCCCGGCCCGCGTGCTCGCCGGCGGCAGCGGCCAGCACCGTGCCCTGCAGTTCTTCCAGCGGGGCCGGGCCCAGCGCCTTGCGCCAGTCCAGGCAGGCGCGCTCCGACGCCGGGTGCCACCGCCTGGACCAGGGCAGCAGGGCCAGGGCCCCGGCAAGTGCGAGAATCACGTCGCTGAGCTGCGCCTCCGGCATCAGGGTCCACAGCACGATCACCCGGATCATGAACGCCGCCGACAGCAGCCGCCGGTATCGTCCCTTGACGTACCTGCTGTCCAGGACCGCGCGCTCCGCGATGCCGTCGATCACTCCCGGCCCGGCCTGCGCGTCCAGCCAGTCCTCCACCGGGCCGAGCGTCGCGTGGTCATACGGGCGGCCCTCCGCCCGGACCTGCCCGCCCCTCGTCACCACGGCCCCCGTGACCGCCACCACCTTCAGGAACACCGTGCGGCCGCCCGTGCGGATCTTCTCCGTCCCCCCGATGACCAGCGCCGACCGGTCTGAGTCCCCCAGGTCACGGCCGTTCCTCAGCGGCGATGCCAGCAGGTCCTCCGGCACCGCGACGATCATCCCGGCCGAAACGGGCACGGCGGCATCAGGGGCAGGGTAAGAAGAAGACACGTGAGGCTCCGGTTCGGAGAAGTGGGATCTAGACCGTCACACTTCTTACCCGGAGCCTCACCCATCCGGCAGGAAACCTGAACAACAAGCCCGCAGCCAGGAACGATCACACAGAGCAACCACAACCAGGACCAGCCCTCAACTGTTTCGACTAAAAGCCGCTGGCATTGGGGGGGCCGGGGCAATCTTGTTCAGCCAGCACAGCGGGCACAGCGCATGCGGTCGTCCGTGCCGGCCCTGCTCGTGCTCCCACGCGAAGTACGCCGCGCCAGCAACCAGCAGCAAGTTGAGG
>JBEKKH010000859.1:0-2953 GCA_050010815.1 Streptosporangiaceae bacterium
CCTGCTGCCTGTTCCGAGGGACGGAGTGGTCCAGCTTCCAGCCGGCGCGCGTAACGCGGGCCCGCTTCGCGTCCTGCTGCGGATCGAGGATCCGTGGACCGTCACTGACTGGCCTGACTGGCCACCCGGCCATGCTTATTCCTGTGCCGCCCCGGGCCTGCCGGTCAGCACCGACACCGAAGAGGATGCGCTTTCCAGGTTCCTCGCCGGTGAAGGGGACCTACCTGCGCTGCCCCACCGGGTGGAACGCCTGTGGCGACTGATCCACCTCGCCGACGATCTGATCGCCGCAGGCGCGCCCGCCGATCTCCGGGAACGCTGCTCGGCCTCCCTTCGCGAGCAGCCCGGGCGGGCGATAACTGGCTTCCTCGATACCGGACTCGACTCGGCGGCCTGTGTCGCCGGGCTGGTCAGCACCGGGCTCGCCGCGATGCGACCATGCGTTGAGGACATCCAGGCGGCCGAACGACTCTGGGGGTTCGTCCCAGGCGCAGCTGCCGTGCTCTGCAGCCGGCTCCTCGCCCGGCCTGCTGGCCCGGACGATCCCGGGGCTTTCGTCGCGGATGCCGCGCTGGCCCAGTGCGGCTCGAACCTGGAAACGGTCCTTCGCGGTGATGACGATCCGGGGGCCCAAGTCGGTCAGTTCGGCCCAGACGCCGAACGGATGGCGGTGCTCTCGGCTGAGCAGGTGGAGGCCGTGTGGCAAGCCGCCACCGTGGTCCCGCAGACCCTGCTCGATGCGGATACTAGGGCCACCGCAGCCAGGCAACTGTTCGACGCCCGCCG
This sequence comes from Streptosporangiaceae bacterium, assembly GCA_050010815.1. Classification (GTDB taxonomy): domain Bacteria; phylum Actinomycetota; class Actinomycetes; order Streptosporangiales; family Streptosporangiaceae; genus Palsa-504. The sequence continues at coordinate 787 of JBEKKH010000859.1, forward strand.
AACACCCGGACTGGCCAGGGCCGCGCGGGACGCGACCTCCGTCGTCCGTTCCGCGGAGTGCCTCGTGGCTGCGTCCCCTTACCGGCGCGCGATTGCGCAGGTTACGGCTCGGCGTCATCCCGGCGGTAAGGGAGGCTGGCTCGCATTGCCCGCCATGTCCGCGTCGCTGGCCCTGGTGGCGCGGATCGCCGCGCGCGATGACGAGGCCTGCCGGTCCTTCGAACGTGACTGGCGGGATCGCTGGGCCGATCTCGCCCGGCACGCACCCGACCTGACCAGCATCGACCTGGTGCTCGCGGAAGCCCTTATCGCACGCGAAGAACGCGCTCGATTGGCAGAGGAGCCGGCATGACAGCTACCTTCGACCCGCTGGCGACCAGTGAACTGATCATTGACGGCTACCGGAGATACCTCAGGTCCCTGCTGCCCGTCCGCGACGCTCGCATCGCGGCGGCCCTCGACCAGGAGATATCGCGAAGCGCGCTCACCAAGGGCCCGTTGCTGGAATCCGCACCACCATACGCGCACGGCGCCACCCTGGCTGACCTGGTCGCGGCCGGAGTCCTGCATCCTGCCTTCCAGCAGCTCGCCAGCGATGCGCTTCCGATGGACCGGCCGCTTTACCTGCACCAGGAGCAGGCCATCCGCAAGGTCGCTGCGGGGCGCAACGTCATCGTGGCCTCCGGTACAGGCTCAGGCAAGACAGAAAGCTTCCTGGTGCCCATCCTCGACGCTCTGTCCGCCGAACAGGCCAGGGGGACACTGGGCCCCGGCGTCCGCGCCCTCCTGCTTTATCCCATCAACGCCCTGGCCAACGACCAGATCAAGAGGCTCAGGCAGCTGCTCGCGCGGGCTCCGCACATCACCTTCGGCCGGTACGTGGGCGATACCCCGTACACCGCCAGGGACGCGGCAGAAAAGTTCGCCGTGCTGAATCCCGGCGAGCCAAGGCTGTCCAACGAACTCCTGAGCCGGGCCGAGATGCGCGAGGCGCCACCGCAGATTCTCCTGACCAACTACGCCATGCTGGAGTACCTTCTGCTGCGTCCGGCCGACATCGACCTGTTCGAGGGCGCCCACGGCGGCCACTGGAGCTTCATTGCCGTCGACGAGGCCCATGTCTACGACGGGGCCAAGGCCGCGGAACTCGCCATGCTGCTCCGTCGGCTCCGCGATCGGGTCGCTGGAGGGCGACCGCTGCGCTGCATTGCCACCAGCGCGACCGTGGGCGACGAGCCCCGCTCGGTGACCGACTTTGCCCGGGCGCTATTCGACGCCGACTTTGACTGGGTGCCGGATGACGAGTCCCGGCAGGATCTGATCCGGGCCACCAGGCGAACCATGCCAGAAGGGCCGTTCTGGGGTCCGCTCGATCCGTCCGCTTACTTTTCCATTGCACGCTCCGATGACCCGGCGGCGGAGCTCATGTGTCTAGCCGAGGCCCATGGCGTGGCGGGTCATGGCGATGCGGCCGTCACCTTCGCTCACGAGCGCCGGATTGCTGATCTGAGGGCAAGGCTTGCCACCCGCCCGCGCCTGTTCAACGAACTTGCCGCCGAGCTGTTTACCGCAGACATCGACCAGGGCAAAGCGCTCGCCGCCCTGGTAACGGCGGGAGCCCGGCTGCGCGACAGCACGGGTTCACCCGTCCTGTCGGCCCGGTACCACCTCTTCGCCCGGGCCAGCGAAGGAGCCTACACCTGCTTGTCCAAGGCAGGTCCGCATGTTTCCCTCGCCCGCCGCGAAACGTGCGGCACCTGCTCGGCAGCCATGTTCGAGTTCGCGGCCTGCAAGCGCTGCGGTGCCTTGTACTTGTCCGGTTCCGTACGGCACACCCCTGATGGGCTGATCTTCGGGCCGCGGCAACGCCCCACCGAGCGCCGGATCTGGCTGCTGGCCGGGGACACGCCCGTGATCGTCGACGAGGATGACGAAACCCTCGAGGAAGCTGGTCGCTCGCTCGACGCTGACATCGCCGTTCTCTGCGCGGTGTGCGGGGCCCTGCATACGGCCGGAACCGCGAACTGCCCGGGCGTCGCGTGTGGGGGGACCCTGCTGTGGCCGGTGCGGCGGCTTTCCACGGCCCGGGACACCGTCTCGGGCTGCCTGGCCTGCGGGGCGCGCGGGGCGGCTATGGTCCGCCAGTTCGAAACCGGGGGAGACGCCG
>JBEKKH010000860.1:0-2951 GCA_050010815.1 Streptosporangiaceae bacterium
TGGCAGGCCATCAGTTCCGCGGCGGCCCTGCTGGTGCAAGACCAGCAGCAGGTGCTCCGGGTCGGCGCCCTGCTGGCCGTGCTGCTGGCGGTGGCCAGCGTGGCCGTGCTGGCCGGGGGCCGGATGGCCGAACGCACCCGGCGGGTCGGCCGGCTCAAGGCCGTCGGCAGCACGCCGCGACTGGTGGCCGCCATACTGGTCGCCGAGAACCTGGCACTGGCCGTGGCGGCGGCAGCGTCCGGGCTGGTCATCGGCTGGGCGACCGCCCCGCTGATCACCAATCCCGGTGCCGGGCTGATCGGCACCCCCGGCGCACCCTCGATCACACCGGCCACGATCGGCCTGACCGTCGCCATGGCGCTGGCGGTGGCGCTGGCTAGCTCGCTCGTGCCAGCCATCCGGGCCGCGCGCAGCAGCACGGTCAGCGCGCTGGCCGACTCGCCGCGGCCGCCGGGCCGCCGGTCCGCGCTGATCGCGCTCTCCGCGCGGCTGCCGGTGCCGCTGCTGCTGGGTGTCCGGATAACCGCCCGCAGGCTGCGGCGCGCCGTGCTCGGCGCGGCCAGCATCGCGGTCACCTCCACCGGGATCGTCGCCGTGCTCACCTTCCGCGCCACCGTCGACCACGACCTTGGCGGAGCCTCCGGGGGCCAGGTCGGTAATCCCGTGGCCACTCGGGACACCCAGATGCTGGTGGTGATCATGATCGTGCTGGTCGCCCTGGCCGTCCTCAACGCGGTCTGCGCCGCCATGGCCACCGTGGTGGACTCCCGGCGCTCCGCGGCGCTGGCTCGCGCGCTCGGCGCATCCCCGCGGCAGGTCAGTGCCGGGGTGGCGTGGGCGCAGGTGCTGCCCGCGGTGCCGGGTACCCTGCTGGGCATCCCGCTGGGCCTCGGCCTGTTCCTGGCCGCGGACGGCGGCGGGGTGCTGACCGTCCCGCCCATCTGGTGGCTGGCCGCCGCCGTGCTCGCCATCGTGGCGGCGGTGGCCGCGATGGCCAGCATCCCGGCCCGGGCGGGCGCCCGCCGGCCGGCCGCCGCGATCCTGCAAGCCGAGACAACCTGACCGGATGGGCCTGCCTTCTTCCCGGGTAGGAGGGTGTCACCAATTGTGCTCCGGCCTCTCTTCGCCCATTTCCGGCCAAGATTACCGTGGGGACGCACCACTGTCCGTTCGGGAAAATACTTGGCACGGGCCGAGCCGGAATGAAATCGGGCCTGGCCCGGCTGTCGGAGGACATGAGCATCGAACTAGGCAGGATCGGTATCTGGCGGCACCCCTCGAGGCTCACCCCCGACCTGGTCGCCGAGGTGGAAACCCTGGGTTACGGGACCATCTGGATCGGCGGCTCCCCGGACGGGGACCTCGCCGTCGCGGAGAACATCCTGGACGCGACGGACCACATCGCGGTCGCGACCGGGATCCTCAACGTGTGGAAGGACGACGCGACCCCCGTCGCCGCGTCGTACCACCGGATCACGGCCAAGCACCCGGGACGTTTCCTGCTCGGGCTCGGCATCGGGCATCCGGAGGCCACGCAGGAGTACCAGCAGCCTTACGCCAAGCTCGTCAGCTACCTCGACGAACTCGACGAGCTCAAGGTCCCCGCCGAAGGACGGGTGCTGGCCGCCCTGGGCCCGAAGGTCCTGCGGCTCGCCGCCGAACGCAGTGCCGGAGCGCATCCCTACCTGGTCACCCCGGAGCACACCCGCTGGGCCCGGGAGATCCTGGGCGACGGGCCGCTGCTCGCGCCCGAGCAGAAGATCGTGCTGGAGACAGACCCGGAGCGGGCCCGCGCCATCGGCCGGCCGCGGGTGCAGCAGCCCTATCTCGGCCTGACCAACTACCTGAACAGCCTGCGCAGGCTGGGCTGGACGGACGCCGACTTCGCCGACGGCGGCAGCGATGCGCTGATCGACGCGCTGGCGCTGCACGGCGACGCCGAGGCCATCGCCCGCGGCATCACCGCGCACCTGGACGCGGGCGCGGACCACGTAGCCATCCAGGTCCTCAACCCCGACCCCCAGCTCGCGCTGCAGGCCCTGTCGAACCAGCTCCAGCTGCCCGGGGCCGGTTAGACGAGCGCGGTGCCGATGAGCCCGTTCCTGGTGACCAGCGCGGCCAGTTCCCCGGCGGCCAGCGCGCTGGTCCCGGCCGGGCGCACCGGCAGCACCATGTAGCGGGCCTCCGACGTCGAATCCCAGACCGAGATCTGGACCTCATCCGGAAGCGTCACGCCGAACTCACCGAGCACGGCCCGCGGCTCCCTGACCGTTCGCGACCGGTAGGCGAAGCTCTTGTACCAGCCCGGAGAGGGCCCGAGCAGCGACACCGGGTAGCAGGAGCAGAGCGTGCAGACGATGACGTTGTGCGTGGCTTCGTCGTTGGCGACGACCCGCAGCTGGTAACTCAGCCCGGCGAAGCCAAGCTCCGCCGCCGCGGCGTTTCCGTCGGCCAGCAGGAGGTTACGGTAGCCGGGGTCGGTCCACGCCCGGGCGGCCATCCGGGCGCCGTTCAGCGGCGAACCGCCGGCGGCGAGCCCGGTCAGGAACGCGTCGATCTCCTCGTCGCTGGTCAGCCCGGCGGTGATCAGCCGCTCCTCGAGCTGGCGCGCCCGCGCGGCGACCGACTGCGCCTCATGGTCATCATGGTCATCATGGCCGGTCAAGGTAGGACTCCCACAGGTCGACGGTCACCGTGTGCTCGCCACTCCCCCACAGGTCCGCGGCCGAAAAACGAACCGCGTAGCACGCTTCGGTCCGCGGCGGGGTGATGCCGCGGGCGCTGTCATCGGGCAGCGGCCAGCGGCCCAGGACCGCGACCACCACCCCGGTGTGCCCGCGCACGTACCTCGGCACCCGGGTGTGATGATCCGGATCTCCCGCCCGCACGCGGACCGCCGCGCCCCGGTCGTAGCTCATGGCGTGTTCCCCGCTCACGCCAGGCCCTTTTCC
>JBEKKH010000861.1:0-2951 GCA_050010815.1 Streptosporangiaceae bacterium
GCGCAGCTCTGGCAGGACTACAACCTGGCCAACCTCGACGGCGCGGAGGCGACCGCACGCACGCTGCTGCGGCTGGGCAGCGAGCTGGGCAGCCGGGTCTGCCAGCTTGAGTCGGCCGCGATCCTCAGCGCGGCCGCGCTGCTGCGCGGTGACGTGCCGCAGGCCCGTGAGCGGCTCGCCCTCGGCGGCCGGCCCGACCGGAAGGAACTGTCCCACATCCCGGTCCTGGTACTGGTCCGCGGCTGGCTGATGGCCTGCGAAGGCGAACCCGCGATGGCGGTTGCGCTGCTGACGCCACTGGTCAAGGCCGCACTGGACGAACTGGATCCGTGGCCGTGGAAACCCGGCTGGATGCGCATGCTGGCCCGCACCGGGCTCGCGGCGGGCGACGCCGACTTCGCCGTACGCGCGGTCGAACTGGCCGAGGAGGGAGCACGGCGCAACCCTGGGGTGGCGACGTTCGAGGGTATCGCCCTCGGCCTGCGAGGACTGCTCGAAAGTGACCTCGGCCGGCTGGCGCGCGCGGCAGAGGTGATGGAAGCGAGTCCGCGCCCGCTGATTCGCGCCGACGTGTACTCCGATCACGGCCGTGTGCTGCTGCAGGCCGGTGAGCTGACCGCCGGCGGCGCCCGGCTGGACCAGGCGTGGGCACTCTACGACGAGGCGGGCGCGCACGCGGCCCGGGCCGGGGTACAGCGGGAGATGCGCGCCGCCGGGCTCCGCCGCGCCTGGTGGCCGACCGCGCAGCCGCGACAGGATAGCGGCTGGGCCGCGCTGACCGAGGCCGAGCTGCGGGTGGCCAGGCTGATCGCCGAAGGACACACCAACAAGTCAGCGGCCGCCCAGCTCGGCGTGTCTTCCAACACCGTCGGTACGCACCTGCGCACGGTTTTCGGCAAACTCGGCGTCCGATCGAGAGTGCAGCTCACGAACTTCATGAACCGCAGCGACGCTGGCTGATCGTCCAGCGGGGCAGCTGGCCAGGGCTTTCATGATGAACCCGGCGACGCGGACCGGCTGGGCGATGAACGCCGCGTGCGAGCCGCTGACCGATTCGGTGACCGCCTTCATCCGCTCGGCCATGAACCGCTGAGCGTCCGGCGACATCGCCTTGTCGTCCTCGGAGACGCAGAACCAGCTCGGCCGGTCGTGCCAGCCGGCCGCGGTCGCCTTCTCGGTGTGGGCCGCCAGCGACAGCGGCCGCTGCGTCGCGTACATGACGTCGGCCAGGTCGGCCGGGACATCGGCGCAGAACGTCTCCCTGAACCGCTCATTGGAGATGTAGAGATCGGGTCCGGTGGATACGCTCGGTACGTCGTAGGACGTCAGGTACGCGGTGGACGTGAGCAGCGACGGCGGGAACGGCTCCTGCACGCTCGCGCAGCTCTCCCCCACGGCCAGGCCGAACGCCGCTAGGTACACCAGCCCGGTCACGTTGGCGAGCCCGGCCGACGCCTGGCTGATCACCGCCCCGCCGTAGGAATGCCCGACCAGGACAACCGGGCCGTCGACGGCCGCGGCCACCGCCCCGATGGCCGCGGCATCGGAGGCCAGGCCGCGCAGCGGGTTGGCCGGAGCCACCGCGTCATACCCGGCCCTGGTCAGCTCGCGGAGCACACCGCCGAACCCGGACGCGTCCGCGAAGGCCCCGTGGACGAGAACTGCAGTAGGCCGTGTCAAGCTCATTCTCCCTTCAGGATCTCCTCCAGCCTCGCGCGCGGCGCGCCGCCAGTCCCTACCCCGTTCAGGTGAGGCGCCGTCAGGCGTGGATTCATGCATCCGCGTGATGGCCTGGCCGACGCCGCCGCGGTTACCTGAGCGCATGTCTTCGTTGAGGGACCTGTCGCCGTGTCCTCGCCCGGCCGCACCCGGCGCGCGGCTCATCGGCAGGTCCAGCGAACTCACCCGGCTGCGGGCCCTGACTGGCCCGGGTGGCGAATCCGCTCTGGTGGTGCTGGGTGAGGCCGGAATCGGCAAGAGCGCTCTGCTGGCCGACCTCGCGGACTACGGGGTCGGCCGCGGGATACGTGTGCTGTCCGCCGTCGGCAGCGAGCAAGAATCCTCGCTGCCCTTCGCCGGGCTGCAACAGCTTCTCCGCCCAGTCCTCGCCGAGCGGCCCGCCCCGCCGGAGGAACTGCGTGCCGCACTTGGCATGGCTCCCACGCACGCCGGGCCTGACTTGTTCCGGACCGGCAATGCGCTGGTCGAGCTGCTGGCTGGGCAGGCTGATGGCGCGCTTGTGCTCGTGGACGACGCGCACTGGATGGACAGGGCCTCGTTGCAGGTGCTCGCCTTCACGGCCCGCCGTCTGAGCGCCGGCCCGATCACGATGGTCTACGCGGCAGCAGGCGACAGGCCACCGGTCGCTCTCGGCCCGGGCCTTCCGGAGCTGCGACTTGGTCCGCTGGGCATGGCGGAGGCCGCCGCGCTGCTGCAGGTCCAGCCGCATCCGGTGGAGGCGAGCATCCGTGCACAGCTGCTGACGGAAGCGTCAGGCAACCCGCAAGCGCTGATAGAGCTGAGCACTGGCGGCGCGACCTGTCCCGCGAGAGGTCTCCGCTCGGGCCCGCGGCCGGCCGCGGGACGGCTGTCCGCCATGTTCACGGCTCAGCTTGGCCAGCTCCCCTCCGTCACCAGGCACGCTCTGCTGCTCGTCGCGGTCGCCGGTGACACTGACCGCGATGTCCTGGCCCGCATCCCTGGCGGCCTTGCTCCAGCAGCGCTCGCCCCCGCCGAAGAACTCGGCCTGATCACCGTGAACACGACGGGAATCCGGTTCCGCCACCCGCTCCTGCGGTCGGCCGTGTACTACCACGCATCATTTGCCTGGCGGGCGTCGATCCACCGGCAGCTAGCCGGCGTGCTGACCGGGCGGCCGGATCGCCGGGCCTGGCACCTCGGTGCTGCTGCGCTGCTACCCGACGAGGACGTCGCTTCGCTGCTCGCCGCTT
>JBEKKH010000862.1:0-2949 GCA_050010815.1 Streptosporangiaceae bacterium
ACGGCAGATGGCCAGCGCACTCCGGACCTGCTGGGCCAGGGCGCCGGACTGCAGCATGGCCCCCACCCGGCCGGACTTCACCGCGTGAGACGGCGCGGAGCCGAAGACCGTGATCCGGCCGCCGGTCGGCTGGCGCAGCCCGAGCACTATGTCCAGTGAGGTGGACTTGCCCGCGCCGTTGCCGCCGAGCAGGGCGACCGTCTCGCCGCGGCGCACGTCCAGGGTCAGCCCGTCGACGGCGCGCAGGTGGCCGTAGTGCTTGGACACGTTCTCGAACGAGACGACGCTCGCGCCGCTGCGGCTCGCGCCATCACTGGCCGCGACCCCGGTCACCCGGCCTTTCCGATTGCGACTCATGCCGATCTCCCGTCTGCGGATCTACCTGGCCAGATCTACCTGGCCGGATCTACCTGGCCGACCCCGGCGGGCCGGTACTCCAATACCACCAAAAGGCCGCCCGGGCGGGTAGTGCCGTCCCTCAGCAGCCGGCCATGACATCCGTCATCCCCGGTCCGGTGACCCCTGGGCCGGTGACAGGGCCTGGGCCGGTGACAGGGCCTGGACGATCAGCGGCCGACGGCGTAGCCCTGCATACCGCGGGGGTTGGCGGCGGCGTACAGGACGCCGTTGCGGCGCCCGACCGCGCTGACCCGGCCTAGCGACCAGGCCGACCGGACATTGACCAGGTGGCCGCGCCGCCGCAGGTCCGCCACCACCGCGGGGCTCACCCGCGATTCGACGTCGAGGACCCGCGGCTGGGCCTCGCGCGGGTAAAACGATGACGGCATGTGGGCGGAGTGGAACGACGGGAAATCGATCGCCTGCTGCAGGTTCATCCCGAAGTGCAGGTGGTTGAGGAAGAACAGCAGCGACCACTGGTCCTGCTGGTCACCGCCCGGAGTGCCGAACGCCAGGTAGGGTTCACGATCGCGCAGCGCGAGGCTCGGCGAGAGCGTGGTCCGCGGCCGCTTGCCCGGCGCGATCGTGGCGGGCAGCCCGGGCGTGAGGGTGAACATCTGAGCCCGCGTGCCGAGACAGAAGCCAAGCCCGGGGATGACCGGCGAGGACTGCAGCCAGCCGCCGCTCGGCGTGGCGGACACCATGTTTCCGAACCGGTCGGCGACATCGAGGTGGCAGGTGTCGCCGGCCCGGTAGCTCGACGCGGCCCTGCGGTCCGGTCCCCCGCTGGTGCGCATCGTCGGCTCACCCGTGCCCGGGTCCAGCCGCGGCGCCGGGGGCTCGGTGTCAAGGCTCGGGGCTGCGCTGGCATCGCCGGGTCCGGTCCGGCCCCGGGTGACGAACTCCGGCAGCCGCGGGGTCCGGCCGTCGGGAGCACCGGGAACCAGGTCCGCCGACGCCTGCGGCCCGACCAGCGCGCGTCTGGCGTCGGCGTAGCCGGCCGAAAGCAGCGCCTGGACCGGAACGTCGGTGAAGTCAGGGTCGCCATACCACGCTTCCCGGTCGGCGAAGGCGAGCTTGCCGCACTCGGTCACCGTGTGCGCGAAGTCAGCGCTGCCCGCCCCCATAGCCGCCAGGTCGAAGCCGTCCAGGAGCGCGAGCTGCTGCAGGAACACCGGCCCCTGTCCCCACGGCTTGGTCTTGCAGACGGTCAGGCCACCTACGTCGAAGGTCAGGGGTTCCTCGAGCCGCGGGTGCCAGGCCGCCATGTCGCCGTAGGACAGCAGCCCGCGGTGCGGCTCGCCGGTCACGTCCATGACGTCGGCGGAGGCGACGTAGGTCGCGATCGTCTCGGCGACGAAGCCGTCATAGTAGACCCGCCTGGCCGCCTCGATCTGCTCGTCGCGATCCGCGCTTGCCGCCTCGGCCTCATCAAGAATGCGCTGGTAGGTGGCGGCCAGTGCGGGGTTGGCGAAGAGCGAGTCGGGGGCGGGTGGGTGACCGCCGGGCAGGTAGACCTCGGCCGAGGTCGGCCAGTACTCACGGAACAGCTCAGCCACGCTGGCGATGCCCCAGCTGATCGCGGGCAGCAGCGGGTAGCCGGCCGACGCGTACCCGATCGCGTACCCCAGCACGTCCCGGAGCCGGAGCGTGCCGTACTCCCTCAGCAACAGCATCCAGGCCCCGAACGCCCCCGGCACGCACGCGGCCAGCAGCCCGCTGCCCGGGACCAGCTCCAGGCCGAGGTCGCCGAAGGCCTCGGGCGTAGCGGCGGCCGGGGCGGTGCCCTGGCCGCAGAGCACGAAGGTCTCACCGCGGCCGGCGTGATGGGCGATGACGGGGACCTCGCCGCCGAGGCCGTTCAGGTGCGGTTCGACGACCTGGAGCACCAGGCCGGCCGCGACGGCCGCGTCGAACGCGTTACCGCCGTGCTCCAGCACCGCCAGGCCCGCGGCTGAGGCCAGCCAGTGGGTCGAGGCCACCATGCCGAACGTGCCCGACAGCTCAGGCCGGGTCGTGAACTCGGGAATTTCGCCCATGACCCGATCTTCTCATCAGGCTTGGTGATCCCGGCTCGTCCGGGCGGGCCTGGGTCACGGGATCACGCCCCGAGGTCAGGTAACGTCTGGCGCATGGACCTCTCCCCGCGCGTGCGCGCGGTTTGCGACCTGGACGTGGCCGAGGCGCGCGAATCGAGCGGCCGCCACGAATACGACGGTAAGCCGCAAGATCTGTCCCCGGCCGGCGTCCGCGCCGGGCTCGCCCGGATGGCACAGGCGCGGGCGGCCGGCCCGCGAGCCGCGGACCCGTACGACGAGGCTCAGCTGGCCACGGCGGAGGAATACAAGCGGGTGGTCTACGCCGAGCTCCAGTTGCACCGCAGCAATCCGCTCCTGCACGTGTCCGAGCTTGACCTGTCGGCGTACGACCGTGACTACGCGCCCGCGGCGGAGCGGGACCGCGCGAAGGCGGAGCATCTCGCCGCCTGGCCGCGGGTGGCCGACGCGGCCATCGAGTCACTAGACCAGGACAGCGCGCCCGTCGCGCAGG
>JBEKKH010000863.1:0-2943 GCA_050010815.1 Streptosporangiaceae bacterium
GTCATCTTTTCCTGGCCGGACCCACCCGTGATGTCCGCATAACCATCCCGCAGCCAAGCTCGTCTGAAATTCTCTTATCCGAACGAATCGTGGTGCTTGCCTCTAGCCAACCTGCCACCAGCGTCGTGTTCGGCCGATTTCCCCGGAGTTCACGCCCGATCCAGTAGGTGACGCGTCCCATCAGGAAGGCGCCGATCGTGCCGACGGATCTGTTTCAATATATTGATACTGTAAGGCTCAGGCTAGTTTTTATGCCAAGGGAGCTGGTTTTTAACTTACCGGCTCATACGAGCGAGGAGCGTGCAATGTTCAGCACGCAGGACGACGTCCTTAAGGTTGGGTCGATTTTCGCCGGGCGGTACCGGATCAGCGGCTTTCTCGGTGAAGGGGATCGTAAGCGTACCTACCTGGCTGATGACACAGTTTTCACAAGACAGGTTGCGCTGTCGCTGATCAAGAAAGCTGCGGCGAAGAGCGATCCTGAAGGAACTCGGCGTGAAGCGGAGGCCCTTGGGAAGGCTGGGACTAATGAGAATATTGTGACTCTGCATGACTCAGGAAGCGTCGACGGTATCGAGTACCTTGTTTTCGACTACCTGCGCGGCGGGACCCTGCGCGAGCACATGGCAAAGTGCGTCGAACGCAAGAAGCCATTGTCGGTCGAGGAGGTGATGCAACTCGCACGCCGGCTGGCCAGGGCATTGGCGTGTGTGCACGGGCTGGGCCTGATCCACCGCGATGTTGCCCCGGGAAATGTATGGCTGGACGAGCATCAGATGGCCCACCTAGGCGACTTCGATTCCGTCGTCAGCCGGGACACCGCCCTTCGCCCCGCCCTTCACCCCGAAGCCTTGCCGCCGACGACCGAGGCGTACGCGGCACCGGAACAACTCAGCGGCGGGCCGTTCGACGAGCGGAGCGATCTCTTCTCGTTGGGAGCCATTTTGTACGAGGCGCTCACCGGCCAGCGGCCTAAGCCAATGCCGCGAGCGGCGATGGCCAAGTGCCTGTCAGCGGGGCGGCCGGACCTCCCGCGCAGCCTGCGGGATACGGTCTGCTCACTGCTGGCGGAATCACCAGGCGGACGGCCTGACAACGCCGAGAAGGTTCTGGACGCGCTCGAGCCGGCCCGTGTTTACCTGACCGCCGACGAGGGACTGGTGCCGTGGGCGGACACCTTGCCGTTTCCTCTTGCTTCGGTTTTGTGGCATTACGACGGCGAACCCGATGAAGGCGCCAAGGTCGACTGTCTATTGAATTTCTTCGAAGCCCTGGCCCAATTCGTGGCCACAGTGCTGCTTAGCGCCTGTCTAACCGACCATGAACTGTTCGACGCGAACCGGTCCGCTGTATTCGATGGGGGGCAGAGACCGCTTGATCTGCGGCGCGCAACCTTCGGCGCGTGGGTCGAGTTGGCGACGCGGCTGGCAAGGATCTTGCGCGCGGTGCTGGCGGCTGAGGGAGGCGAGGAACGTTGTTGTGAGCTCTTCAAAACCCGAGACCTCGAACTGGCGGAAGCCTTGACCGCCAAAGATCTTGCCTCGATCTTCCGTCACGCATGCGACCGCCGAAACAGCTGGAAAGGTCACGGGGGAGTAGCAGGCCCACACGTGCAGCACGAGCGCCTACAAGATCTTGACGATTTGCTGGCCCGGACGCGAGCCGTGCTTGGCTGGTCGTTTGAAACGTGGACACTTCTGAAGCCGGGCGCGATGATCCGCTCGGGTAAGGTCTTCGATCTGACGGCAACGATCCTTAAGGGTACGAATTCCGCGTTCCGCAGGCAGCAGCTGAAGCTGACTGACGCGCTCGATACAGCCCGCCTCTACCTGCTGAACGAGGGAAACTCCCGCGCACTGGAGCTAGTGCCATTCATCCGTGTCATCGCAGGAAATACGGGCCAGGATGCGTGTTACTTCTACAACCGCGTCGAGGGAGCCGAAGTCCGCTGGGTTTCCTATCACTTCCACGCTGACCCAGAACTTCTGCTTCCCGACGAGGGCGTCAGCGAGTTGCTTGCTACCTTGAGCGGTGCTGCCACCAGGGAGGAGAAGCCTGCTTGAGGCAGTGCGCAGCGCTGGTTCGCTGTGCGGTAGCTCTCCGGACATTCGAATCAGAGGAACCTCCCAGGTGTCCCGTACGCAGCGCTTGATAGTCGTGCTCGTGCTCAACGCTGGTCTCGTCGCCGCCCTGGTGACCGTGGGCATAACAGCGCATTCGCTCGCGGTGCTCGCCGCCGGCAGCGACTACCTCCTGGACGCAGCCGGGGTAGCCGTGGCGTTGCTGGCCATCCGGCCGTCGGCGCGCCAGGCCAGCCGGGGTCGGCCGCACGGCCATCCATCCCCGGCGGACGTCGCCGCGCTCGTCAACTGCGGGTGGCTGCTGGTCCTGGAGGTTATCGTCGTCGGCGCCGCGGCCGAGCGCCTACTCACGGGCACCCCGCAGGTACACGGCCTGCCCGTGCTTATCGTGAGCGGCGTGGCCGCGCTGGTGATGACCACCGGCGCTCTAGTGCTCAGCGCTGACGCAGACGACGATGATTCTGACGGGCGCGACTTGTCCGTTGCCGCGGTCCTGCTCGATACCATCGCCGATGCCGCGGCAGCGGCAGGCGTTGCCGCCACGGGCGGGATCATCCTGGCCACCGGGGGCTGGTACTGGCTCGACCCCGCGGTGGCGCTCGTCATCGCCGTGATCATCGCTTATCACGCCCTGGCCCTGCTCCGCAAAGTCCTCGGCCGGCTCCGGTCGCCGGCGGCTCAGCCTTAACCGGCGAGCTCGTACCCGGCTTCTTGATCGAAGTGGCGCGCATAAGCTCAGGATGCGGGGATGTGCTCGTCTGGAGTTTCCCACGACGGGAGTGGCTGAGAGGGCGGGACGACCGATGCCGCGGCGGGATGGAGGTCGTGGTTGATAGCCCGTGCGATCGCCTGGATGGTGGCG
>JBEKKH010000864.1:0-2942 GCA_050010815.1 Streptosporangiaceae bacterium
ACAGCCGCCCCTGGTGGTCGCCGGGATGGCCGTCCCGGTCCAGGTAGGGCGCCGACATGGCGGCGGTGAACGTCTCGCACACGCCGTCGAGCATCAGCTTGACCGTGTTCGCCCGGAACCCCGCGCCGTTCCCCGTCCCGCGGGTCCCCATCCCGCTCCCCATCCCGCGGGTCCCCATCCCGCGGGTGCCCGTCCCGCCGCTCCCCAGTGCGGCGCCCGCCGGCCCGCCGGCCCCCAGGCCGCCCGCGGCCTGCTCGCGCCGCGCTAGCAGGTCGTCGATCTGGCCGAGACCGCGGCTGCGGTCCCACCACAGGGCGCCGACGACGTGGCTGCTGAGCATGCCGTAGTCGGCGGCCATCAGGTACGTGTCGAACGCGTCCGGGATGCCGAGCTCGCCCGCCGCGCCGACGCAGGCGTCCTGGAACCTGGTGATCCCCAGCGAGTGCAGGTGCGTCTGGCCGGCCAGCAGGCCCGCGATGAGCTCGGCCGGGTCGGGCGGCGGCACGTGCGCCGCGACCAGCCGCATGGCCCCGTCGTGCAGCGCCCCGGTGGGCTGCCCGGCCCGGTCGCGCTCGATCCGCCCGTCGAGCGGGTCGGGTGTGCTGGCGTCGATGCCCGCGAGCGTGAGCGCGGCGGTGTTGACCCACGCGCTGTGGTGGTCCCGGTTCGGCAGGAAAACGGGGCGGCCGCCGGTGACCGGGTCCAGGTCCGCCGCCGTCGGCAGCCCGCCGGGGAACGCCGACATGGTCCAGCCGCCGCCGAGCACCCAGGCGCCTTCCGGCACCGCCGCACAGTAGTCGGCCACTGCGGCCAGGCACTGGTGCCTGGCCCGCAGGCCCAGCAGGTTGCAGCGCAGGCTTTCCAGCCCGCCCGCCACCGCGTGCACGTGCGCGTCGCCGAAGGCGGGCAGGGCCAGCCGTCCGCGCAGGTCGACGACGCGGGTACGACGGCCGGTCAGCTCCTTGATCTCCTCATCGGTGCCAAGCGCCTGGATCACGCCACCCCGGACGGCGAGCGCCTGGGCGAACCCGGACGGGTACGCCGGGGTGCGTATCTTCCCGCCGGCGAAGACCAGATCAGCCTCGCTGCCGCCCACCGCCACTACGCCGTCCCCCTTGCCTCGCCGATGCAGCCAACCTAGCAATCCCCCCGCACCGCACAAGGCACACCGGAATGAACTGGCCGCCCAGGTCACCCGAGGCCCGGTCGCCGCCCGAGCTCCCGCCTGCTGAGCGTCGCGGCCGCCCACAACCCCACCCCGCCCGGCACGGTGGAACACTGGGCCGGCCCTTTGCCCGTATTTGTCTACGGTTACGGGTGCCATGACACCCGAAACCGTAGACAAATCGTTGGCCCTGAGCTGCTCGTCGTGCCGGTTCGCGTGGGCGGCGGCAGCGTCGGTAATCGTCACTTTTTATCCCGCTGGTGTTTCATCTGGTCACTAAATGACTCCCTCCTCCGGGGCTGAACGACCCCGTCCGAGGCGCCCCGTCCGAGCCGCCCGCCGCCACCCGTGGCACTGCCGGTCCGGCGCTGTGATCGGATGGGGTTATGAAGGTTCGGATAGGAGTGTCCCTAGGCCAGGCCGGAACGCCCGCGGGCTTCGCGTCGGCGGTTGATCTGCTCGAGCAGGCCGGGGTGGATTCGCTGTGGCTGCCGGAGAACGTGTATTCCCCGGTGGTGGAGCCGTTCACCGGGATGGCGTTCGCGCTCTCGCGGACGCGGAGGCTGAAGGTCGGCACCGGGATCTCGGTGCTGCCGGGACGTCATCCCGCCCTGGTGGCCAAGCAGCTCGCGTCGATAGCCGGGCTGGCGCCGGGACGCGTGCTCCCGGTGTTCGGCTTGCAGCCGGCCCTGGCCGCCGAGCGGGTGCTGTTCGGCGTGCCCGAGGGGCAGCGGGCCGCCGTGTTCGACGAGGCGCTGACCCTGCTGCGGCGGCTGCTCACCGAGGAGTCGGTGTCGTTCGAGGGATCCTTCTTCACTGTGTCCGGGGCCAGCGTCGGGGTGCGGCCGGCCAGGCCGCTGGATATCTGGCTGGGCGGCTCGGCCCCGGCCGGCCTGCGCCGGGTGGGGCGGCTGGCGGACGGGTGGCTCGGCTCGCTGCTCACCCCGGCCGAGGCGGCCGCGGCGGTCACGACGATCCAGCAGGCCGCCGCCGACGCCGGGCGTGAGGTGGAGGCCGATCACTTCGGCCTCAGCGTGCCCGTCGTGCTGGACGGCAGGCCGGATACGCTGCTGGCCTCGATCCGCCGTCGGCGGCCGGACGCCGATCCGGCCGCGCTGGTCCCGGTCGGCTGGGACGGCGCGCGCCGGCTGATCGAGCAGTACGTGGCGGCCGGGCTGAGTAAGTTCGTGGTCCGCCCGGCCGCCGCGTTCCCGGCGGGGAACGGTTCGTTCGCCGCGTTCACCGAGGCCTTCGTCCGTGAGCTGGTTCCGCTGCAGAACTAGTCCCGGGATTAATCCGATTACAGAACTCCCGCCGGGCGGGCATGATGGCCCCATGACCCGGTTCACGTCCTACGACGGCACCCAGATCGGCTACGCCACGCTGGGCGACGGGGCGCCGCTGGTGTGCCTGCCCGGCGGCCCCGGCCGGACCTGCGAGTACCTCGGTGACCTGGGCGGCCTGAGCGGCTCCAGGCAGCTGATCCTGCCCGATACCCGCGGCACCGGCCAGTCGGCCGACGCGAGCGACCCGCTGAGCTACCGCTGCGACCGGATCGTCGGTGATGTGGAGGCGCTGCGTGCCCACCTCGGCCTGGACCGGATGGACCTGCTGGCGCACTCGGCCGCGGGTGATCTGGGCACGCTCTACGCGGCGGCGTACCCGCAGCGGGTGGCGCACCTGATCCTGCTTGATCCCGGCCTGGCCGCGATCGGCGTCGACGAAACCGAGGAGCAGTGGCGCGCGGCGCTCGAACGCAGGTCGGGGGAGCCGTGGT
>JBEKKH010000865.1:0-2929 GCA_050010815.1 Streptosporangiaceae bacterium
CACGTCAGCGCGCTGCTCGCGTGATCGCGAAGACTTGTACCCCAAAAAAGGGGTCGAAGTCTTCGCGATCATGAAATCTCCGCCCGGGAGCCCGGCAGGCCGGGCGCAAAGCGAGTCGAGCGTAGTCAACCACATCCAGCCGAGCCGACACGCCGGAAACTCACCTTAATACGGAATGTCCACGGGGTGCCTCGGATCCGCCCCGGAGCCCGGATCCACCGCGATCCTGACCGGCAGGCTGCACCACCCGGCACGGGCGGCGCATAGCCACCACGGGTGTCACCGGGATCCGTCCCGGGCCGGGGACCTGGCTGCCCTGCTCCGCGGGCAGGCGCTCACCGGCCTCTGGCGTCACAGCACGCGTTCCCGTCACGTGCGTACCCGGGCGGATGGGTGTGGGTGTGGCACCGTGCACATCCTTTTGTGTACGGTGCCGCACCCAATACCCCAGGCCGGTTCCGGATCAGCGAGCCGACGGGCGGCTCGGGCTGGCGGCCGGACCAGCGAGCTGGCGGGCGGTGTCAAGGGCGGCGGGGCGGGACGGGCCAGGCTCCCCGGCGGACGGGCACCGGCGCGGGGGCGCCCGGGTCTTGTCGCCTGTCTAGCCGCGGGCCGGGCAGATCCTGACCGGTGGCGGGTAACGACCCCCGCTACAGCATGATCGTTGCCGCGACGGTCAAGTGGCGGCGGTTGTTTTCACACCCGGCACACGGCACTGGGGTGCACCAAATACTCCACGTAGCCCGGATCCGCCACAATCTTCGGCTCCGGCGCGCAGCATTACAGCAACGTACGTGCTGTTCTGTCACACCAGGCCTGCGGGCGGTGGCCTGCGGGCGGTGGCCTGCGGGCGGTGGCCGGAGTCATCTTGAGCACGCGAACCCCGGGCACTTTATAGCCTACCGTGCGTCACCATGAGGTAACGTCCCGGACTCCGCGCCGGGGGAAGCGGGAATCATGGACGCAGCAGGCCGGGACTACTATCCGCTCGGTGATCTCCGGGTATCTGACGCCGACCGCGACCGGGCGCTGTCCGAGCTGGGCGGGCCTTGCAGGCCGGCCGGATAACGGCCGACGAATTCGACTCCCGGTCCGGGCAGGTCCTGCGCGCCCCCACCGGGAAAGAATTGACTGTCCCGCTCGCCGACCTGCCGCCAGATCGGGTCCCTGCGGCCCAGGCCACCGCCCCGGAACGCGTCCGGCGCGTCCCCGTCACCCGGTTCACCTTCGGCGCATCCGTCGGCGCCGGCTGCTTCGCCGCGGTCGCGGTCGCGAACGCCCTGAGCAGCGGCCCCACTCTTGCGCAGCCGCTGCCGTCTTCGTAAGCGTTGGTGCAAGGTCAGCAGGAACTCCGCCACGCCGTGATTGGCCAGCGAACCGAGCAGACCGAATCCGGCCGGCCCGGTGATGCCCCAGGCCGAGAAGGCGACCGGGATCGTCCCGGTCACCTGCAGCGCGGTCCCGTCGCGGCGGCCCGACCCGGTCAAGGTGACCGGGCGTGAGACCCCGTTCAGCTCGAGCCGGCCTGCGGTCGTTACGCCGATCGTCGCGCCCGCGCTGAAGGCGGGACCGAGCGTCACCGGACGGGCCAGCGTGAACGTCGCCTCCGGGTACCGCCCGGTGCGCAGGCTCCTGACGAACTGCGACGCGGGCTTGCCGTTGACCTTGACCGTGCTGAGATCAACGACGATGACCGCGCTGGTGAGCCGGCCGCCGGACACGACCAGCGTGCCGGTGACGGCGGACGTCCGGCCGACCGTGTCGTTGCTGAAACCCAGCACGGTCTCCTTGACGCGGAAACCTGCCACCGAGCCCGCCGTGACCTCCCACTGGCCGTCCACCGGGCCGGCCGGTGCGCTGGCTCGGCCGGCGGGCAGGACCAGTGCCGCTGGGGTGGGCTGAAGCGTGATGAACAATCCGGCCGCCAGCACCAGGACAGCGGCGAGTCCGGCCACGCCGGCCGCGGTCCACCGCCCCCAGTGCCGCTTGCGTGCCGCGTGGCCAGCGGGTCGGGCCGACATCGTCTGCTGGCTGGTTCTGTGTGCCATGCCTCGTTCCTAAGCGTCGCCCCGCTGGCCGGCCTAGAGTCCAAGGTCCCTGGACGCCCGGATCAGCCAGCGCGGGCTCGGCAGCCGTCACAACAGGTGACTAAGGTCCCGGACCCGATGGGGCCGGTCGACCCTAGGAGGCCCGTGTTTCTCGTGGTGAGCTGGATGCCACCGCGGATGGTGCGGAACTTATACCCCAGACGCCGAGCTCAGGGAAGACCGATGACCGTGCTTGACCTGTCCCGATGGCAGTTCGGGATCACCACCGTGTACCACTTCATCTTCATCCCGCTGACGATCGGCCTGTCGCTGACGGTGGCCTGCCTGCAGACCTGGTGGCTGATCAAGAAGGACCCGGTCTACCTGAGGCTGACTAAGTTCTTCGGCAAGATCTTCCTGATCAACTTCGCGGTGGGCGTGGTCACGGGCATCGTGCAGGAATTCCAGTTCGGCATGAACTGGTCGGCCTACTCCGAGTTCGTCGGCAACGTGTTCGGGGCGCCGCTGGCCATGGAGGCGCTGCTGGCCTTCTTCATGGAGTCGACCTTCATCGGCCTGTGGATCTTCGGCTGGAACAAGCTCTCGCCGCGGCTGCACCTGGCCATGATCTGGCTGGCCGCCCTCGGCACGTCCATGTCGGCCTTCTTCATCCTGGCTGCCAACAGCTGGATGCAGCACCCGGTCGGCTACCGGGTCGTGCCCGGCACCCACCGGGTCGAGCTGACGTCCATCTTCGCGTTGCTGACCAACTCCACCGTGCTGGCCGCGTGGCCGCACGTGTTCTTCGCCTCCTTCCTGGTGACCGGCGCCGTGATCATCGCCGTCAGCGCCTGGCACCTGGCCCGCAACTCCCAGGTCGACCTGTTCCGCAAGGCGATGCG
>JBEKKH010000866.1:0-2922 GCA_050010815.1 Streptosporangiaceae bacterium
TTCGCCCGGGCCTGGACGAGGTCCCCGGCGCCGGCGTGGTTGCCGTCGGCGAGCGGGATGGGGGCGTCCTGCTCGACCAGGCCGAGCCCGGCGAGGTCGGCGCGGGCGCGGGCGGCCAGCTCGGCGGCCTGCTCGTTGGTCGTGGCGATGAGCAGGGAGTCGCGGCCGCCGATGCGGTCGGCGAGCCAATGCCGATATGCACTGCCTGCCATCTCCTCGGCGGTGCCCTCGGCGAGCCGTCCGTGCCGGTCGTAGTCGGCCAGCGCGGCGGCGTCGCCGTCGCGCAAGCGTAGCGAGGCTTCACGCTCCCACCGCTGCTCCATGCGCTGCACGGTGGTGAGCTGGTAGTGGCCGTGCTCGCGGGCGAGCATGGCGAAGGCCCCGCCAGCGCCGACGCTGGGAAGCTGGGCCGGGTCGCCGACGAGCAGCAGCTTGGCGCCCGCCTCCTGGGCCAGGTGGTGCAGGGCGGTGAGCTGCGCAGTAGGCACCATGCCCGCCTCGTCCACGATGAGCAGGTCCCCGGCGCCGAGCAGCCGCTCGCCGCGGGCGGCGCGGGCGAGGAACCGGGCGATGTTGAAGGCCTGCGGCAGTCCTTCGGCGGCCAGGACCTGGGCGGCGTTCTCGGCTAGCGCCACCCCCACGACGCTGCCTGCGGCCTGCTCGGCCCAGAGGGCGGCGAGGGTGCCCATGATGCGGGATTTACCGGTGCCGGCGGGGCCGATGAGGAGGTCGACGGGCCGACCGCTGGTCATGATGCCCCACACGGCAGCAGCCTGGTCCGGACGCAGGCCCCCGGCATATCGGCGCTCCTGGTCCCCGGTCACGGCCTCGGCGGGAGTGGTGCCGGGCTGGATCCGGCCGGGCAGGGCATCCAGCTCGGCCGGGCCGGCGCCGAGAGCGGCGGCCACGGCCTCGGCGGGCGCGGCCGGGCCGCCGAATTGGCAGGCGGCGGCTAGCAGCTGCTCCTCCCGGTCCAGCTGAGGCCGGGTTGTGTAGAGATCACGGTCGTGCGGGCTGTAGACCGAGCGGCCATCGGGCCGACGCAGCGCGGCCGGGACCTCCGCGAGCTCGGCGGCCTCCAGGTTCACCACGCCATGCCCGCCGGCGAGCGCCTGGCTGGTCAGCTCTTCCATCACCTGCCGGACCTGGGCGGCGTCAAGGCCGCCGAGCCAGCCGGGCAGCTGCGCGTCGATCGCCGCGAGCAGCTGACCGCGCGACCACACCGGATGAGCGGCCTGGACGTCGGCCACCGCCGCGGCCAGTATCCGGCTGATCTGCTCCCCGGCTAGCGCGGCTAGGCCCGGTGCGGCCAGGTCCCGCGACCCGATCACCCGGGCGGGGATGGCGTCCAGGGCGCCGAGCTCAGCCCGCGTCATCTGCTCGGCCCAGGCGGCCAGCTGCTGGGCGCGGGTGGGCGCGCTGGCCCGCTTCGGCTTGGCTCTCCTGCTGTTCAGCGTGACGAACTGGGCCATCGCGAATAGGGCCCGGGCGTTCGGCGGGTGGCCGTGCCGGGCCTGATACTCGGCAGCGAGCTCGGCTACCTCGGCGGTGATCACCGCGCGGCGGGAGCTGAACTGCTCCTTGGCGTCCTGGGGGACGCCGGTCAGCTCGCGGCCGTGACCGTCCGGCCGCTGCTCGTAGGCTGCCAGCACGGTGCGGGAGATCAGCTCGTCCTGCACCCGCCCGCCGATCGCCGACGCGGCCGCCCGAGCCCGGTGCAGGGCCCGGGAGTCGAGCGTGCGCCACGTCCCGTCGTCACACTCGACGCGGTTCAGGATGGCATTGTGCACATGCAGCTGAGGGTCGCCGTCACGGCTGGTGTGTTGCAAGAAGCTGGCCACGACCCAACGATGGGCATCGACCCACCGCCCGGTCGCATGCCGGGCCAGCGGTCGACCGCGCTCGTCCTTCGGTACGGCGCCGTGGTACCCGGCGCGACTGTACCCGGCCTCATCTTGGAGATATTCCAAGGCGGCGGCGGCACCGGCCCGCACCGCGTCCTCAACCGCCCCCGCCATCCGCCGGTACCCGGCGGCAGCATGGGCGTCTCCGTCCTTCTCCGCCCGCACCGCGGCTGCCTGAAGCGAGGCATGCAAGATGCTCGTCGTCTTGTCCGCGCTGTACGTGAAGTCGAAGAACATCACCGCCTGGCGCTGGTCCTTACGGGCTTGGATGACCAGCTGCTCCAGCCGCTCCGGAGTGGCGTCCGGCTCGGCGGCCACCATCGCGTCGAACCGCTCCTGGAAAGACTTGTAGTTCCGGGGCGGCGCGCCCAGGTGGGTCTTGTCCTCGGGCAGAACATCCTTGTCGGCGAACAGCGGGTCGCGCGGGTCCAGCAGCTGCCCGTACAGCAGCTCCATCACGTCCGGCTCGACCTCCGAGCCGTGCTCAAGGCCCAGGCCCCGGCAGGCTCGCCCGGTCCATACGCCAGGCGGCTCGCCGCACTCGGCGACGGCTGACAGGTAGTACCCCTCCATGCCTTTGCTCGACTCGCGCAGAAGGTACCCCGGGTCGTAGCCGGTGCTCACTGATCCGTAAGCGCCCACGCGCGGAACCCCCTCCTCGCGCCGGCACGCCCCTGGCGACCGGGCAGGCGCTCAGCGGGTCCCCGCGCCGAGGCGGCGGCGGCAGGCCGCCATGCGGCCGTCGCGCAACAGGTATGGCCAGCGCGCCGCATCGCGCCGCTCATGGTGCTGCTTGGCCAACGCGAGGAGGAGATCGGCTTTCGAGACGCGCGGACCGGTGCTCGTCGACGCCGTCATCGTCCCCGTTCGGCGCTTCCTGAGGGTCTGGACGGCCGTACCGTGAGCGAGGCCAGCCAGCCCCTCGATGATGCTCAGCCTGCCGAGCTGGCCCCCGGTTATGTCCGGGCCGAGCGGCCCGCCGGTGCACCGGACCCGAGGCGGCGCAGGAGGTTGTGAC
>JBEKKH010000867.1:0-2915 GCA_050010815.1 Streptosporangiaceae bacterium
CGGCCGCAGGCGCGGAGGAACAGGGCGTCGGATGCCCAGTCGAGGTAGGAGAGGTGATTCGCCGCGAAGATCACGCCGCCCTTCCCTGGCACGTTCTCCCGGCCCTCCCGCTTGTTCCTGATCAGCACACTCAGCAGGGGGACGAGCACAATAACCGAGATCAGCCGCCAGAACCGCGAGTAAGGCCTGGCCGTCCTGGCCGTCGTGCCCATTGTCCTGGTCGTGCTCATCGGGGATTCCCTCCGCGTCGTGGCGCGCGTACGTCAGCGGCGGTCCGGACGCTGGGCGCGCGACTGGTCATGGTCTTCTCAGAGGTCGGGGGTTATTACTGGGCGTTGCGGTAGAGCGCTCCCCGGAGGACGCGCGCGGGTCCGGCGTATCTCCGCCTAAGCCGGGTTACGGCCCCCCGTAGCGACCGCTACCAGGCTGTTGGCTCCGCCGCGTATCGCCTGCACGGCTGACGCGCTGGCAGCACTGAGTCCATGGCGGTGCGCAAGCCAATGGGCGTCATTCCAGGTGAGACAGACACGCCCGTGTTCGTCCTGCCAGGCCAGCGCCTTGAAAGGCAGATCGATGCCGACTGGCTGGCTCTCCTGCATAAGCGGCGTGCCGCCTCTTGGGTGGCCGAAGATCAGCAGCTCGGTAGGACGCAGGTGCAGGCCAGCGTCGTGTGCGCCTTTCTGGTGGTCGATGCGGGCGAATACCAGCAGGCCTGCCGTGATCGCTGCGGCCGCGAGACGATCGATCGTCTCGGAAACGGGAAACCGGCTCTCTACCGTGATCAGTCCGTCGCTCACCTGCGCCTCCTTTAGCCATTGCCCAGCCGCTGTGATCCCAGGCCGCCCGGGGGCTGGCAGGGCCGGGTGCTCTGGTGGCGGATTAATCGCTCACTCGGGCGCAGGTAGGTCACGGTGTGGTGCGCAATGATGCGGCTGTCTGCATCGACGGTCTCGGCTGTGCCGAACGCGACCCTGTGCCCGTTGCTCACAAGCCGCGCCGTGCAAGTGAGGTTGCCCGTGGCGCCGGCGAGGAAGTTGGTCTTCATCTCCAGCGTGACGGCCGGGTCGTCCACACCATGGACCGTCATCAAGGCGATCCAGAACGTCACGTCGGCGAGCGCCATGCAACAGCCGCCCTGCAGCACGCCAGCCGGACGGTAGTGGTGCGGCTGCGCGGGGAGCCGTAGCGTGGCGGTGCCTGTATCGACGGCGATGGTCTCGAACCCCCACCACGGGCCGAACGGCGACTTGCGGAGGACGTCGTCAGCGTCGGCCACTGAGATGCTTGGTTCCATATTCTCAATCTACGTACCTCAGGTATGTAGATTCAAGACTCGAGCGCTAGATGGACCGATGTGGATGAAGTGACAAGGCGCGGACCGAATAAGCAGCGGGCCGAGGCGACACGGCGCGAGCTCGTCGCTGGCGCGCGCGACCTGTTCCTGCGCGACGGCTACGCGGCGACATCCCCCAACGACATTGCTGTTGCCTGCGGCATGACGAAGGGCGCGCTGTACCACTACTTCAGATCCAAGACCGAGGTACTCGACGCCGTCGTCCGCCTGGTCCAGCGGGAGTTGCGCACGGCCGTGCTCCGGAAGGCCAGCGCGGCTGGAGACTCGTGGGATCGGATCGAGGCGGGCTGCATCGCCTATCTCCATTGTGTCTCGGCAACGCCGGGGCTGCACCGCCTGATGTATGTCGACGCCACGGCAGGACTCGGCTGGCAGCGGTGGCGCGAGATCGACGAGCAGTACTGGTCAAGGGATCTCCGGGCCGCGCTGACGCAGGTTCTCGGCGAGGGTTCCGAGGAGATCGAGCCAGTTGCGACCATCATCCTGGGAACTCTGACCCAGGTCGCTGCCGACCTCGCCCGTCCTGGACGAGACGGGCTCACTTCGGCAGACTCCGTCGTCCGCCTGCTCGTAAGCACTCTCCGCGCTAGAACCGGCGACGCCTGACGCGGCGACAACCGTGCGACTGGAGCCGCTGTCCATGATGAGGTGGACGCGCAGGCGCGGCTGGGTCATCTGCTCCAGCATCAGAAAGAACGCGACGGAGGCCGCGGAGTCGTTGCGGTGAATGCGCCCGGCTATGAGACCTCGCCGGCGCGAGTACCTGACCAGGGCTAAGGACTTCACGGACCAGCGCGGCGCGGACGCGGTCAGCAGGGCAAGTCTCGGGCTGTGGGAGCGGGCGCTGGACGCGATCCAGGCAGGGAACCTGGATGCTATCGCACGGGAGATCGACTGGGTCATCAAGTACCAGCTCATTGAGCGGTACCGGGCAGAACATGACGTGCCCCTGTCGGCGCCGGAGGTCGCCCAGGCCGGCCTGGCCTACCACGGCATCCACCGCGGCCGCGGCCTGTAGTACCAGCTGCAGCGCAGCGGCGCGGTCGAGACGTGCGGGCGACTCCTCGCGCCCGCTCCGCCCGCCCGGCAAGCGTCACGCTCCCCCGAACCGCCCAGCCATCAGCGCACCCGCCTTCCCGACCGCCCTCACCCCGGGAATCACGCGTGCCGCCGGACACACGGGGACGCACCCCCGACTCGGCGGCGCACGTCAAGCCCGGACACGCCGCCAGCGCGGCGAGGTGCCCGTCCGTGGCCGTCCGTGGAAAGCCGACGGTTACGCCGACCGTCCTGGCGGCTCGGACGCCGTCCGCTATGCGTCCGTGGACCCCGCAACATGACGGTCTACAGCGCAACAAGGTGACACACGGCGGGACAGCGAAGAAACGGCCCGCGTAGCCGAGAATTCGCAGCTACCGGGCCGTTTTCGCTGGTGGTGGCAGGTGTTGGGTTCGAACCAACGTAGGCTGAGCCGACGGTTTTACAGCACGCTCCTCCTGCCCGAGTCACCCCCCGCTGACCAGCACATACGCGCTTCGAGGCTCGATTTCGGGCCGCCGCC
>JBEKKH010000868.1:0-2914 GCA_050010815.1 Streptosporangiaceae bacterium
GGCTCGACCGCATCGCCGAGTCCCAGCGCCGGCCCGGGTGAAAACGGGGCAGCCACTACCTGTGCTTGCCGGGCTCGATCTGTGCCGCCCGTTCGGCCTGGCCGGGGCCGGGGTGAGGGAGGGCTGCACGTAATAATCACTGGACGCGGCACGCTCACCTGAGCACGATCAGCACATGGAACTACGGATCCAGTGTTTGTGCATTGACACCGCCGACCCGGCCAAAATCGCCAGCTTCTGGGAGTCCGCGCTGGGCTGGCGCCGCACATGGGAGGAGGAAGGCCAGGTCTGCCTCGAGCCGCCGGAGGGCAGCCCGGAGGATGGCATCGCTCCCGACCTGCTGTTCCTCAAGGTCCCCGAGGGCAAGACGGTCAAGAACCGGCTCCACCTGGATCTCCGCCCGGCTAATCAGCCTGCCGAAGTCGCCCGGCTGGAGGCGCTCGGTGCCCGGCTGGTCAGCATCGGCCAGGGCGACGTCAGCTGGGTGGTCATGGCCGACCCCGATGGCAACGAGTTCGACGTGCTGCGGCCGCTGACCCCGGACGAACTGCCACCCGGGCACGACGCTCTCGGTCGCCGCATCGCGGCAGCCGCCCGTCCCTGATCCATAACCACCAGTTCTGCGCTACCGCGATAACGGCCATCAGCGGCGCCGTGGAGGACTGAGCAGACGCGCGGTTACGTGCCCCAGTCGTCAGGCGAGTCTTCCCGCGGGTCGCCGAGGCGGCCGAGACTGGCCACGACCTCGGCGCGGTCGCCTGGGGTCATGTGAGCGAGCGCCGGACCGATGGGCGCGGCGGGGTGAGGCAGGTGCGGGCTGGTCAGGTCGCGAAGCCGGGCTAGATCACGGGAGCGGCCAGGATCATCGGCAGGGTTCGCGACCACGGCCGCCATCTTGTCATATCGGGCCGCCGTCTTGCTCGCGGAGCATGCCGTACCTTCGCCTATCTTGCCCTCGGCCCACCCGCGCGGCCTCCGTGGCGTTCCACGATCTCCCGGGCGCTGGCGAGGCCGATACCCGTAAGGCGAAGGCTAGAGTCGTTGAGGGGCGCCCGGCCACGGGGTGGCGTGGCAACCGGGAAGCTGGCTGGCCAGCTCGTCCAAGTCGTCGTCCCTCGCCATGGGCTCTCGGAGCCGGGCGGTGATCCGGACGGCGAGAGGGTCGCAGCCGATACCGGCGAGGTGCTCGCGGAGCAGGTCAGATGCCCGCGTGACGTGGCCCGCGGTCACGGCGGTGACCACTTCGATGTGATGGCGTTCCCAGTTCATCGGCCGGCGACCGGGATGGCGGGTTGGTGTGCCGGTGATGGCCTCGAGATCGGCAGCGGCGAGGGCGAAGTCGGGGTCGGCGGTGACGGCGAGGCGCAAGGCCATGGCGGCCCGGCCCGGGTCGGCGGCTCGCTGCGCCCGGCGGCGGCCTTTGGGTCGTGGTGGCTGGGGCCCTGGGTTGGGGTTGGCGGAATAACGGTCAGGTTGCCCGGGCGACCTGACGCGGCGCTGAGGTGAGGCTGAGGTCAGCCGAGGCGGGCGGCGAGCGCGGCCACGTCTGGCTCGTCGGTCAGCGAGCGGTACGCCGGCCCGCTGGCACGTCGCTGCGCGAGGGCGACGAAGGCCTCGACGTGGTGACGGCTCGGGTCGGCGATCGCGTTGACCGCGGCCACGGCGGTCTCGGCCAGGAGCTGGGTGGCCGGGTCTCCGCTGGCGCAGGCCCCTTCGGCGGCGTCGGCGGCGAAGACGGCAGCGTCTTGGAGGTGGTCGGTGGCGAGCGCCCACCAGGCCAGGCCGGCGAGCACGCGCGGCGGACCGGCCGGAAGGTCGATGTGCCGGTAGTGGCGGGCCGCCGCGTCGAGCAGCGCCCGGGACCGAGGCAGGTCACCGCGGCGACGTGCGACCGCGGCCTGGCCGATCATGGCGTCGGCCGACACCCACGGGTTGAAGCTGCAGTCGATCGCCTCGGCGTAAAGGCCGTCGGCGGCGACGTCATCGCCTTGCCTGGCCCGCAGCGCGGCCAGGGCGACCAGGCTGAACGGCACCTGAAGGGGCTGGCCGGTGGCCCGGCATCGCTCCACGAGCGCTTCGTAGGCCGCCGAGGCTGCCTCGAGGTCCCCGCGGGCCTCGGCGATGCTGGCGAGGGCATTCAGCGGAGACACGACGACCAAGACCTCTTCGGCGGCGTCGAAGCGTTCCAGACTCGACCGGGCGACTGGCTCGGCGTCTTCCAGCCGCCCCAGCGACAACAGGTTCCAGGCCACGATCAAGTCGTGCACGGCCAGGAGCCAGCCGTGGCCGGCCGGTTCCAGCAGGTCCCGCGCCTCGCTCAAAGCGTCGAGTGACCGGCCGAAATGATGCGCGAATCCCAGCACCGTGGCGCATAGCACCAGGGCCTCCGCCAGGCGGCCCCGGTCGTGGCCGGCCCTCAGGACGGCTACGGCCTCCTCGCACTCGATGACGCCCGCTGCCGGGTCAGTTGACATGCCCACGCAATAGCCGTGCCAGAGGCGGGCGGTTGCTTCCACTTCGGGCCGGCGTGGCCCTTCGGCGCGCAGCGCAGCACCGAGCCAGCGGGCTCCTTCGAGGAAGTCGCCGGTGATGAACCACAGCCAGGCCATCTCCGACACCAGCGACAGCGCCGCGTCAGCATCGCCGGTGGCGATGTACCAGTCCAGCGCGGCCCGCAGGTTGCCCGCCTCCGCGACGAGGCGGTCCCGCCACATCGGCCCGGCCGCGCCGCGCAGGCCCTGGTGGGCTTGCCCGGCCAGCTGCCGGTAGTACGCCCCGTGGCGGGCACGCATGGCGTCGGCTTCGCCGGATTCGGCGAGCCGGTCCCTGCCGTACTGCCACAGCGTCTGGAGCTGGCTGAACCGGGCTTCGCCTTCGTCATCGGGGGCAATGACGAGGGACTTGTCGACCAGCC
>JBEKKH010000869.1:0-2910 GCA_050010815.1 Streptosporangiaceae bacterium
CGGCTCGGCTTCGGCACGATGCGGTTGCCCACCGGGACCTTCACCGGCCCGGTCCGCGACGCCGACGACGGGATCGCGGTGCTGCGCCGCGCCGTCGAGCTGGGCGTGAACCACATCGACACGGCGAGCTTCTACCGGCGCGGCGACGTCGTCGCCAACGAACTGGTCCGCCGGGCGCTCACCCCCTATCCCGACGGCCTGGTGATCGCCACCAAGGTCGGCCCGATGCTCGGGCCCGACGGCACCCCCACCCTGCAAGCCACTCCGGGCCAGCTGCGCAGCCTGGTGGAGGACAACCTCCGCGAGCTCGGCGTCGACCATCTCGACCTGGTCTACCTGCGGGTCGGCGGGAGGAACGCGCCCGGCGGCGAGCCGGTCGCCGAGCGGTTCGCCGCGCTGGCGAAGCTGCGCGCCGAGGGCCTGATCCGGCACCTGGGCGTCAGCAACGTCGACGCCGCGCAGCTCGCCGAAGCTCGCGCGATCGCCCCGGTCGCCGCCGTGCAGAACGCGTTCCACGTGCACGCCACCGCCGACGCCGCGCTGCTGGCGGAGTGCGGGAGGACCGGCACCGCGTTCGTGCCGTTCTTCCCGCTCGGCGGCGGCCTCGACCCGATCGACACGACCCGGCTTTCCAAGACCGCCGCCCGGCACGGGGCGACCGTCCAGCAGGTCGCGCTCGCCGCGCTGCTGGCCGCCTCCCCGGTGATGCTCCCCATCCCAGGCACCGGCAGCCTCGCCCACCTGGCGGAGAACGTCGGCGCGGCCAGCGTCCAGCTCACCCCGGAGGACATCGCCAGCCTCGCCGGGTAACGGCGCGGACGCCGAGGTACCCCGTGGGCGGCGCGGCTATTCGGTGATCTTGGTGAGAAACAGCCAGGCGCTGGCCACGCCGCTGGTCAGCGCGACCAGCACAGGCAGGATCAGCACGTAAAGCCCGCCGTGTACTCCGGACACGAGCAGGACGCCGGAGACGAGCAGCAGGATCGAAACGATCGTGGTGGGCGTGATCAGTTCGAGAGTCTTCCTGATGGCCTGCGTACTCGCGTCGGCCTTCGCCCGGCGGTCCAGGACGGCCAGGCCACCTCCGGCGATCACGGCCAGTGCGGTCAGTTCGGCCCCGAGGGCTTCGGTGGCCTGTCCGGGAACGGCGATCAAGATCGCGGTCAATAGGACCGTCCCGAACAGGCTCAGTGTTTGCGCGGCCCGGTTTCTGAGCTCCTGGGAGCGGGCGATGAAGTTGATCCTGATGGAGACCGCGACAAACAGCAGGCCGATCAGCGAGGCGGCGGCGGTCCCGGCGACTTCGGCGAATGTGCTCCACGTCTCCAAGCGATCCTCAATCTTGATGCGATGGACCCAGCCTGACCCGGATCTTCACACCGGGCAAGCACCCGACGCCCAACCTCCACTAGCTAAGGTGCCCGCAGGGCAATGCGCCGGTGCAACGATCGGGCGGAAGCCTGCAAGGTGCCGGGCGGAAACCGGGGAAGCGGGCGCTTTCCCGGTCAATGGCAGGCTAGTGCTGAGCTGCTGAGCGCTGCTCCGCAGCGCGGCACGTTCACCGTGCCGGTGAACGTCGTCCACTGGTCCGGGGTGAAGCGCAGCTGGCGGGGCTGGAAATCTTCGACCGGATCGGCGGGTGTGATTCCTTCGTCTCCGGGCTCACCTACGGGCTGCTGGCCGGCTTCGACGTGGACACCGCGCTGGCCTTCGGTATCGCGCACGGAGCGCTGGTCATGACCACACCAGGCGACACGTCGATGGCCTCGCTGGCCGAGGTGCGCAGCCTCGCCGCGGGCCGGTCCGCGCGCGTGATCCGGTGAGCTAGCGCCGACGCCGGGTGGCCCGCGACAGCCCGGCGGCGGATCCGCGCCGGGCCAGCGCGGTGGCGGCGGTCGGGCTCAGCGGCAGGGACGGGAACAGCAGGGCCTGGTAGGAGTGATAGAGATCCGGTTTGCCCGACCAGGTGGACGCGGCCGGGATCAAACCCTGGAGGGGATCCGGGTCCAGCTCCTGCCACCAGCCGCCGTTCTCGCGGTCCAGGAAGTAGCGGTCGATCTCGGCCCACCACTGCGCCGCGGCCGTGGCGAACCGTTCCTCCCCGGTGCGGCGGTGCAGCGCGTCCGCGGCCAGGACGGCCTCGCAGGCCACCCAGTGCAGCCGGGCGGTCACCACCGGCTGGCCGTCCGGGCCGACGGTGTAGATCAGGCCCGGGTGAGCGTCCCGGTGCCAGGCGTCGACCACGGCCACGTCGAAGAGCCCGGTGGCCGCCTCGAGCAGCCAGCCGGGCGGTGCGGGCTGCGCCGCCTCCAGCGCCAGCAGCAGCCGGGCCCACTCGAAGGAGTGGCCCGGGGTGGTGCCGTACGGCCGGAACTGGTCGGCGGGGCGATCGAGGTTGTAGTCCGGCACCGGCTGCCAGCCCTGGTCGTAGTGCTCGGGTATCCGCCACCGGTGGGCCCGGGCGTAACCGTCGATCAGGCGGGTGGCGATGGAGGCGGCCCGGGCGGCCCAGACCGGGTGGCCGGTGACGTCGGCCGCGGCCAGGTAGGCCTCCACCGAGTGCATGTTGCTGTTGGCGCCGCGGTAGGGCTCGAGCTCGGTGAAGCCGGCGTTCCAGCTCTCCAGCGCGCACCCCTCGGCGTCGGACCAGAAGTGCCGTTCGATGGCGGCCACCGCGGCCGCGAGGGCCTCGGCGGCTCCGGGGATCCCGGCGGCCAGCGCGCGGGACGCCGCCAGCAAGGCGTGCGCGTGAGCGTAGTTCGACTTGGTGGCATCGACGATGCGCCCGGCGGAGTCGATGGCGGAGAACCAGCCGCCGTTCTGCGGATCCTCGTAGCGGCCGGCCAGGGCGGCCAGGCCGGATGCCGCCAGCGAATCCGCGCCGGGGACGCCGGCCAGGTGGGCCAGCGC
>JBEKKH010000870.1:0-3406 GCA_050010815.1 Streptosporangiaceae bacterium
ACGCGGGTCATCAGGAAGATGTTGTAGTCGATACCCAGGGCCACCAGGAAGACGAAGACGAACAGCGGCACCGAGGTATCGGCCCCGGCGAACCCGAACAGGTGCTTGAAGACCAGCGATGACAGCCCCAGCGCCGCGCCGAACGACAGCACGACGGTGGCGATGAGGATGAGCGGAGCCACGATGGCACGCAGCAGCAGGCCCAAGATGATGAGCACGACCCCGAGGATCAGGGGGATGAGCAGGTCCCGGTCACGGGCCGCGGCGCTTTCCACATCCATGTTGATGGCGGTCCCGCCGCCCACCTTGGCGTCGGCGCCGGGAATGGCCCGCACCGCCGTCCGGATCCGGTCCACCAGCGTGTAGGCGGCGGGACTGTCCGGCGGCATGGTCATGGTGGCCTGGAGGAAGGACAGGCCGTCCTTGGTCACCACCGGGCTCACGGTGGCGATGCCCGGCGTATCCGCGAGCGCGGTCTTGACCGTTCCCGCGTGGGCGGACGTGGCGATGACATCGACCGGCTCGCCGGACCCGGCGGGGAAATGCCTGGCCAGCACCTCCTGCGCGGTGATCGAGGGCTGGGTCCCGCGGAAAGCTTCTGCCGTGGTCAGGGTGCCGAACTTGAATCCGATCATGCCGGCCGCGCTGGCGCCGAGCAGGATCGCGGTTACCAGCCAGACGGCTCGGTCGAGCCGTAGGCCGGCCTGGCCGGCCAGAAGATCCACCGGCCGAATACCACGAGCAGCGCGGGAAGCAGGGTAATCATGGCGATCAGGCCTACGCCGATCCCGACCGCGGCGACCGGGCCCAGCCCGGAGATGTCGTTGGATTCGGCCGCAAGCAGGCACAGCATGCCCGCCACGACGGTCAGGCCGCTGGCGATGATGGCCGGGCCGGCCCGGCGCAAGGCCACGGCCATGGCCTCATGCCGGTCGGCGTGCCTGCGCAGCTCTTCCCGGTACCTGGCGATCAGCAGCAAGGCGTAATCGGTGCTGGCGCCGATCACCAGCACGACCAGGATGCCCTCGCTCTGCCCGTTGACGGTCAGGTTCGCGTGCTGGGTCAGCAGGTAGATGACGCCCTCGGCCACGGTCAGCGCCACGCCGGCCGACATGATGGGCAGCAGCCACAGCACCGGACTTCGGTAGGTCAGCAGCAGCAAGACGATGACCACGGCCAAGGTCGCGTACAGCAGGGTTGAGTCGATGCCCTTGAAGATCTTGAGCTCGTCGGCCGCGCTGGCGGCCGGGCCGCCGACGTACACGCCCAGCCCCGCGGCGTTCCTGGTCGCGGCCGATTTCAGGTTCGCCACGAAACCGCTCAGGTCGCTGTTGTAGCCGAGATCCGCACCGATGACGGTCTCGATCGCCTGGTGGTCGCGCGACACCACCGGTGGGGCCACCCGCCCGTCCACGGCGGGCAGCGCGGCGAAGGACCGCGCGTCAGCGTCCGCCTTCCGCAGGTCGGCCGCCGTCACCCCGCCGGCGCGGACGTAGACCACCAGAGCGGGGTTGAGATTCTGCGACTGGAAAAGGTCCTGCTCGTTCAGTTCCTGGGTGGACTCGGCTGACGACGGCAGGTACGCCGACGAGTCGTTCTTTTCCGCACCCTGGAGCTTGCCCGCGAACGATCCCAGGGCCGCGATCACCACGACCCAGAACACGACCACCAGGTACTTCGATCGCCGGCCGCAAATCATCGCGATCAGCTTGGTCTTGCCGCCTGCCCTGCTGGCCTGGGCGATCCCGGTGTTCCCGTCGGCAGGAACACCGGGATCGCTGACCGGCGTGTTACGGGGCGCCCCCGTGGTGCCGCGTGCCACGTCGTCCTCCTCATGATCAAAAGGGTTGGATAAACTGCTCGGGAATACGATGTATCGCATCATGTCGAGCTGTCAAGTTATATCGCGAATATGGGCGCGTCTGACGCTGCCACGGACGGCTAGGCCGTCACCAAACGGATGAGCCGATCGGATGATGGGAGGGCGCCGCATCCGCTGGGAGGAGTACTCAGAGCAGGGTGAGTTGCTCCGGTAGCGCGGGGGACGGCCTGCGGGCGGGCGGGATCTCGATATCCCCGCCGATTCCGGCCGCTGGCACGAGTTCGCCTGCCCCGAACAGCTCCGCTGCGGGTCTGGCCGGGTCGCCCGCGGCGGGGCCGCGTGGCGGGCGCAGGGTGCCGTGGCCGAAGCCAGGACGAGGCCGCCCGATGCCGTGCTTGGCTGCGAGCTCGCGGACCTGGCCGGCGATCCTGGCCTGGTAGGCCTTGGGAGCGTAGGCGCCCCGGCCGTACAGTTCGAGGTACTTGTCCACCAGTTCGGGATGCTCGGCCCGCAGCCAGCCGAGGAACCAGTCTCGGGTGCCCGGCCGCAGGTGCAGCACGATCGGCATGACGTGCGTGGCGCCGGCCGCCGCGATCTGGCTGACGGCCGCGTCGAGCTGGGCGGGGGAGTCGGAAAGGAACGGCACCACGGGGCCCATGAGCACGCCGCAGCCGAGCCCGCGTTCGTTCAGCGCGGCGCATGCCTCCAGCCGGCGTTCGGGTGCCGGGGTGCCCGGCTCGACAGATCGCCATAGCTCTTTGTCGATAAATCCGACCGAGACGTTCAGGCCCACGTCGGTGACCTCCGCCGCCTCGGCGAGCAGTTCGATGTCGCGCAGGATCAGGGTGCCCTTGGTCAAGATGGAGAACGGGTTGGCGGCATCCTTGAGCGCGCCGATGATGCCGGGCATCAGCTGATACCGGCCCTCCGCTCGCTGGTAGCAGTCCACGTTCGTGCCCATCGCGATGTGCTCGCCCGGCCAGCCGCGGGAGGCCATCTTCTTCCGCACCAGCTCAGGCGCGTTGACCTTCACCACCACCTTGGTGTTGAAGTCCGCGCCCGCGTCAAGGTCGAGGTAGGTATGCGTATTGCGAGCGAAGCAGTTATGGCTGACCACGCCGTTGGCGATGAAATCGCCGGTACCTGTGGTGATGTCGTACATCGGCACGTCCAGCCCGAGCGGCTCGATCGACGTCACGCGGAGCCTGGCGTCGCTCTTGATCGCCACGTCGTCGATCGAGCGCTTCCGCGTGATAGCCGGGTCGACCGTGTGGAAAAACCTCAGCGCCTCTCTGAGCCCGCCACGGACCCGGATGACCACCAGCCCGTTGGGCTGATTCTTTGGCTCAAGCACGGCATCGAAGCCGAGCAGCCGGAGCGAGGCGACCGTCCAGCTGATGATGTCCGGATTGGTGTTGGAGATCCGCAGGATGCCCCGGCTGTAACTGCCCTCGGCGTCGAAGATGCCGGCCAGGAACCCCTTGCGCCAGTCCGGGGACGGATCATCCGGCCAGCCGGTGGTTCCGTCTCCGCGGATCATTCCGCACAGGTAGCCGAGCTGATAGGCATCGGTCTCCTTCGGCG
>JBEKKH010000871.1:0-2901 GCA_050010815.1 Streptosporangiaceae bacterium
AGCGTTCCTAGGTCGCTAGGAGCTTGCATTCTCTGATCGACAAATATTGTCTACCGGCGTGAAACAGCCTGCGGGCTGCCGGTGCCCGAGGCAGAGCTGCTCGACGTCGCCGACCTGCCCGTCCTGGCGGTCAGGCGCTACGACCGGCGAGACGCGGGGGGACGGAGGCATTCCGGTCCGGGTGCACCAGGAGGACGGCTGCCAGGCCACCGGTACGCCTCCCGGGCTGAAATACGAGGAACGAGGCGGGCCTGCCCTGCGCGACCTGGCCGACATCATCAGGAACTTCGGCGATCCCCGCGATGTCACGAGCCTGCTGCGCCGTACGACGTTCAACGTGGCCGTCGGCAACGCGGACGCGCACGCCAAGAACTTCTCCGTCCTGCACGAGCCGGGAGGCCCGGCCGTCAGGCTCGCCCCGCTTTACGACGTGCTCTCCACCCTCGCGCTCGAGCTAACCGACAGCGCGGGACGGCCGATGCAGGCGGACACGCATCTCGGCCCAGCGCGTCGGCGGGCAGGCCGACGTCCGGAAGGTGACCGCGGCCAGCTTGATCGAGGATGCGGTTAGCTGGGGAATCCGACGGCGCACGGCATCGACGGTGGTGACCGAGACGCTGGGGCAGGTGCTTGCGAGTATTTCGGCGACATCAGGCGATGGCCGGGTCCTCGACGTCATCCGCGAGCAGGCCGAGCGGATCAGCCGAGGCTGACATGCTGACCAGGCAGGCCCGAAATCCGATGCGGTGGACGGCGGACGGCGGACCTCAGCGGGGCCGCACTTTATGCATGTACCCGCTAGCGCAGGCGAGTACTCAGCATCTTCACAATAGTATTGTTGTACAATGGTTCTGTAGTGAAGGAGGGCGTGGTGCCGCACAGGCTGGTGGTGACGCGGCAGGTCCGTGACTGGCTGCCCCCCTGACCGCTGCCCTCGGAGCCAGAACGATCATGGCTGGCGGCCTGCTGTGGCTGGTCGTATCCACCATCGCGCTAAGTTTCCTCACCGCCATCCGCGACCCGATGCCCTCCGGCGATCAGAACGCAGATGCGGCAGACGTCAGTTCCTGATGAACCGCGCGAAGCGCTGCGCGACCTCGTGGGTGTTGTTCGCGGACGGAATGCCGGTGCCAACGTCGAGGACGCGCGGTTCGCCCGCACCGAGAACACCACGTCGGGATACGCCCTGGATGGTCCGGCCATGGCATCGCCGCGTAGGTACGACCCTTACTGAACATCAGCCGATTTGGCCTCGATATATTCGCGCCAGTTGCTTGCCCTCGTCGGCGTCTCATGCTGAACGTAGAACGCTTGGTCCTGGCCGAGTGAGCAGGGATCTTCCGGATCAGCTGGCCGGAACCCTCCGCCAAGAACGAGGTGCTCACCGGCACGTGCAACCATCTGTCCGCTGGCGTTGAGGACTTCAAGCGGGTCGAGGCGGGCACGGAAACCCGCAGGCCACAGGACCGGTACCCGGTTCCCTGTGGCTGACCGCATCCACAGGCACCAGCGGCCGGGCCCGGCTTCTCCGCCCTCCAGTACCCCGAGCAGCGCGGCTCGTTGCCGCATTTCCCCTAGCGGCGGGCCGGTGGGTACTTGCACGATCTTGCGAAGACCGTTTCCCTCGCTTGCGGAGTGATTCATGCAGACGTAGAACCCTCCTCCCCGGCCAGTCAGTCGGCTGCGTTCGTATCGAGTGTAGTATCCGTGAGGCCGTAATCGAACTGAGTCGTTTAGCCACACGACGGTATTCCCGCTCCATTTTTGAGCATGGCTCGGCGTGGACGGCCGGACCGTTCGGCGGTACGTGGACCACCTACTCGACCTCGACGTGCCGGTGGAGTCGGTGCGCGGCCGCGGCCACCGGGCGGGCTGATGACGACGGTGCTGCTCTACATCGCCGACGCGCTCGCAGGACGAGGCGGCACTGCTGTGAACGGCAGAACGAGCCGCGCCCTCAGCACCGAGACCGGCCGGGCCGTCCCCGTGGATTGTCCCACTGGCCGCAGGCTGCCCCGAGCCAGGCGAACTGGACCTGGGGCGGCTGCACCTTTTTGACACGGACCTGCGTGACCTGCTGGTCCGGTTCCCGATCGCTGCCGGGGTCCAGCCGGCGCTGAGAAGCGAACGGCTACTGCGGCCGGCCCGTCCTAGTCCAGACGATGATGCAATTCATCTGCGGCTACCACGACATCGACCTGCGGGACGCGACCGGGCTGGGCCACGGCGGCGGCCGGGTGCATGCCACGAACACCGCAGCCGCCCCGCTCCCGGACGGCAGCTGGGCGGTCAGCGGGACGAAGTCCTGGATCCGCCGCCTGGACGAGGCTGCGGTGTTCTGCGTGTTCTTCAAAGACCCTGACGGCCGCCTGACGGCCGCCGTCATCGATGCCGACGCAGCCGGCCTGCGCCGCCGACCGGTCACGCCAGCCGGCTTGTCCGGGTGGACGCGGGGCGAACTGCGCCTGGACGGCGTGCGCCTGCGGCAGCGTGACATCCTCGGCCGCCCTGGGAAGGGCATCGAGCTGCTGCGCGAGCACTTCGCGCATTACCGGCCGCTGGTCGCCGCGACCGCGCTCGGGGCGGCCGCAGCCGCCTGCGACGCCGTGGCCGCCCGCCTGGAAGCGCGCCGGAAGGCGGGATTCATTAGCGGCCCGCGCGACAATGCCCTCATCACGCTCGGCCGCGCCTACGCGCAGATCAACGCCGCGACGCTGGCCGCGCTGACAGCGCAGCGGCTATCGCGGGCTGGGGATGAGAGGGCCGAGCTGTGGGGCTGCGCTGTCAAAGCGCACGGTGTCGACGTCGCCAACGCCGCAGCGTCAGAGCTTGCGCTGCTGGCCGGCGCACCCGGTTTCGCCGCCGATTCGCCCTTGGCTAAGGCCCGGCGCGACCTTAACG
>JBEKKH010000872.1:0-2883 GCA_050010815.1 Streptosporangiaceae bacterium
GCACCTGCAGGTGCCCGAGCGCAGGCTTGATCACCCGCCGGATGTAAGCCTCATTTGCCTTCCGCGTCGACAGGTCCCAATCGACCACTTCGCCGTACTGGTCCATGAGCTCGGCTACGGTCGTGTTCGTCTCAGGCTGGCGTCCCGCCGCGGCCTGCTCGAGCAGCTTGCCGAGCTCGATCAGCGCCGCCCGTTCGGTCTTGCATGTCTTCCTCAGCCGGATCTCGCGGCCCGTCAGCGGATCGGTCCCTCCGTAGACCTTTACCCGCCAGGAACCGCTAGGCAGTTGCTCTATGTGTCCGGGCGACTTCTTACTCATGACATAACGGTAACTCGGACCACCGACACTCGGTCCACGAACCGGTCCACGACACCATGATCACTAACGACGTTTCCCCTGGTAGGGCGTCAGGGACTCGAACCCTGAACCAATGGGTTAAAAGCCCACTGCTCTGCCATTGAGCTAACGCCCCGCCGCACCAAAGACCGGTGCTTAGAGACGAAGGGTACCGACTTCGCGGCCCGATCGCCTGTTACAAGGCTAGCGGTACGCGGACAGGCCGGTGAGCGCCTGGCCTATCGCCAGCGTGTGGATCTCCTCGGTGCCCTCATAGGTGAGCACGGCCTCGAGGTTGTTCGCGTGCCGGATCGGGGGATATTCCAGCGTCACGCCGCTGGCCCCGAGTATTGTCCTGGCCTGCCTGGCGATGTCGATGGCCGACCTGACGTTGGTCATCTTGGCGATGCTGACCTGGACCGGGCTGAGCGAGCCCGACTCCTTGAGCCTGCCCAGGTGCAGCGCGAGCAACTGGGATCGGTACAGGTCGGCCGCCATCCAGCTCAGTTTGGCCTGCGTCAGCTGGAAGCCCGCGATCGGCTTGCCGAACTGCTCGCGGGTGCACGCGTACTCGATCGCGCTCTCCAGGCAGCTCCGCGCCGCGCCGGTCACCCCCCAGGCGATGCCAAACCGGGCTTCCGTCAGGCACGACAGCGGACCCTTGAGCCCGGAGACGCCGGGCAGGACGGCGTCCGCGGGTAGCCGGACCTCGTCCAGGTGCAACTCCGAGGTGATGGACGCCCGGAGTGACAGCTTCTTGTGGATGTCACTCGTCGTGAAGCCGGCTGTCCCGCGCGGGACGAGGAACCCGCGGATGCCCTCCGAGGTTCCGGCCCACACCACGGCGATGTCGGCGACGCTGCCATTGGTGATCCACATCTTGGTGCCGGAAAGTACCCAGTCGGATCCGTCGCGCTTGGCGAACGTCTGCATGCTGCCCGGATCGGAACCATGATCGGGCTCAGTCAGGCCGAAGCAGCCGATCGCCTCCCCGGCCGCCATCCGGGGCAGCCATTCGTTCTTCTGCTCCTCGGAACCGAACCGCCAGATCGGGTACATGGCCAGCGAGCCCTGAACGGAGGTCGCGCTGCGCAGTCCTGAATCACAGGCCTCGAGTTCGCGGCAGGCTACGCCGTAGGCGACGGAGCCGGTGCCGGCGCAGCCGTAGCCCTCCAGGTGCATGCCGAGGACTCCGAGCTTGCCGAGCTCCGGCATGATCTCCGGCGGCAGCGTGCCAGCCTCGAACCAGTCGGTGATGTGCGGCTGTACCCGGTCCGCGGTGAAGGCCCGCACCGTGTCGCGGATGAGCCGCTCCTCCTCGGTCAGCTGGTCATCGATTTGCAGCAGGTCCGTATGCGGGGTACCTGGGGACATGGCCGGTTCCTCTCTTCGCGCTCAAGATCAGGGTATTACCGGGCGTTCGATATGACAGTCTGCCCCCGGAGCGGTCGGTGGCTGACTGTCCTATGCCCCCGGGCACCGTTGAACTTGCCCTGGCCGCCAGGATCCTGGTCGATCAGCAGCGGCGTCGTGCGGCCCGGCCGGCTGTGCCTGGATCAGCTGGACACGCAGGTGGGTCCAGCTCATGGCCAGTCTGGTGGCCGCAGACAGGGCCCACCAGACCTGCCACCAGGAACTCGGCCAGCTTTGGCTAGGCTCCAGGTGGAGAACGGCAGGTCATACTCGCCCGGCTTGGCCTTGGCCACCTTCATGATCTCCCGCCGCTGGCCCGGGGTGAACTTCGGCCACCCTTGTACTTCGGGTACAGCGAGCCGAACCGTCGGTGTTGAAGTTGCGGATCACATCCCCGCACCCGTTGCCCCTGCGGATGATCCGCACCAGCCGCCGGCCCTCATCATCATCGATCTCACGCACCCGGAGCCGTTCTGTCACCGGTCCAGTCTCGGCGCTGGCGCAGGACACCAGCGTGGTAGGTGATGCTGCCCACCGTGGAGCCGAGCACGAACCTGTCGCCGGGCAGTATGTCGGGAGGCAGGGCGGTCGGGCTGAGGAGCATAGCGCACCCGTCAGCACGCTGAAGAACAGCAGCTCGCACAACGCGGCGAACGGCATGCCCGGTGGCGAGGCCGGCTGAGATCGTCATCGGCACTGTGTGATTTCTATGTCGTTTACCGTGGCTGATGTCAGAGATCCTCGCAGGGGGATCGCCCGCAATCCCGGTTGTCTTGACCGATGTCGGCCTTCGCTTTGCTGGTTTGCTGTCTGTCCCCTATGCTGGGGCAGTCCCCGACGGCGGACTGGTACGGTTATGACGGCCGAGGCCTTCTGCGCCCCCATCGTCTAGCGGCCTAGGACACCGCCCTTTCAAGGCGGCGGCACGGGTTCGAATCCCGTTGGGGGCACGCATGGGTTACGGTTGATGGAACGAGGTCCTGTAGAGCAGCTTGGAGTGCTCGCCACCCTGTCAAGGTGGAGGTCGCGGGTTCAAATCCCGTCGGGACCGCAGGGATCCCCGGTGAAGTTTCACTGGGGTCCCATCCAGGTCAGGTAGCTCAGTTGGTACGAGCGTCCGCCTGAAAAGCGGA
>JBEKKH010000873.1:0-2883 GCA_050010815.1 Streptosporangiaceae bacterium
TATCAGATCCCGGTCTACGACTCGGCCGGCCGGCACCGGGTGGACTACGTCGAGGGCCAGGACATCATGGCCTGGATCACCCAGGGGCCGATCACCGACCGGACCGTGGAGCACCTGGGCCGTTCCGACGTCGGCGTGACCATGCTGCGCCGGATGTTCAAGGAGCAGATGAGCGCGGTGGCCCGGGGCGAGGACCCGCTCGGGGTGTACCGGGACTTCCGGGACCGGGTCGACCTGCCGTGCGAGAAGAACAAGTTCGACTCGGGTGGTTCGTTCGCCATCGACTTCATCGAACGGGGCTCGTCCCGGTTCAGCCCGCAGGCGGACGCGCTGAAGAAGCTGCACCTCAAGGCGATGGAAAACCGGAAGGCCGCGGCCGGGTGACGGCGGCCGACCCGGATCTGGCCCGGGGCTGGTTTCCTCTTGATGCCGAACGGCACCGGCGTGACGCGCCTAGGTACTGTCCGGCGTGCGCGGCGGGGCTGGCCCTGGCGGATGGCGGTGCAGGCCTGACCACGGAGTACTGGGTGGGCACGGAACGCGTCTTCGTCTGCTTCTGCGGGGCCTGCGGCTGGTCCGGCGACATCGTGCTCGCCGACCGGGTCGTCGGCCACGAGGCCGCCGACTGAGGCTCCGGTGCGGCCGCGTCTGTCTGGTCCTGGCGCGTCTGCTGGTTCACGTGCGTCTGCTGGTCCTGGCGCATCTGCCTCACAGCAGCCACGCACGCCTCATAAGTCGCATCGGTGGAAGGGTTCCTAGTGATCACGAAGACTTTTACCCCGTATAAGGGATAAAAGTCTTCATGATCATGAACGAGTCGAATGTTTGCGGGGCCGGGGCGACTGGTAACGCGCGTCGAAGGCGGCGGAAGTCAGTCGTGGGCAACGAACATGGTGACACCGCCGGTCGCGAAGTTGGGGACGTCCCCGGCGGCGGCGTGGCCCTCGGGTGACGACAGGCCGGCGTCCAGCGAGTCGCAGTGCCGGTAGGTAAAGCTCGTCACCCCGGGGATCTTCTCGGCTGCCTGAAATCTTCGGCGTCAGCTGGACCACCATCCTTCAGCAGGAAATACCACCAGAAAAGCTCTCCCGCATCTCGTCCTGTGACGCGCTCGGCAGCTATGCGCTGGCTCCGGCCGGCATAGCGGTCGCCGGCCCGCTAGCGGCTGCTTTCGGCACATCGGCTGTCCTTACCGCAGGCGGAGCCCTTGTCGTCGTCCTTCCGCTACTCGTCATCCTCCTACCAGAGATAAGAAACATCCGGCGTCAGCGCACTCCAGACACTGCCCGCACAGTGTCGGTGGCCGGCGCACCACCGTCCGTTTCGAAATAAGAACTAGCCGGAACGGGTCAGGAAGGCGAGATCTTTGATGGCGACACTGACCGCGCCGGGCTGCGGGCGCACTGCTGAGCAGGCAGGGCGCCGGCCCGGTAAAGGCGCGGTGCTCATCGGCGGCCGACCGGCCGGGAGAGCTAGCCGATCGTCCAGCCGCCGTCGACCAGGAGCTCGCTGCCGGTGGCGTAACCGGACAGGTCCGAGGCGAAGTAGACGACCGCGGGGGAGATCTCCTCCGGCGCGGCGATGCGCGGGATGGCGAGCCGGTCCCTGCCGCGCTCGACGAACGCCTCCTCGGTCAGGCCGTCGCCCATCAGCAGCGGGGTGGCCACGGCGCCGGGGTGAATCGAGTTGACCCGGATGCCGAACTGGCCCAGCTCGGCCGCGGCCGCCTTGGTCATGCCGCGCATGGCCCACTTGCTGGTCACGTAGGCAAGCGCGCCCTTGGTGCCGAGCATTCCGGCGTTGCTTGAGATGTTGACGATCGACCCGCCGCCGGCTGCGCGCATCGAGTCGAGCACCGCTCGCATGCCCAGGAAGGCCCCGCGCACGCTGACGCTGAAGGTCAGGTCCCAGTCCGCCAGGCGGGCCGACTCCAGCGAACCGCGGATGAGGACCCCGGCGTTGTTGACCAGGACCCGGACCGGGCCGAAGGCCGACACCGCCGTCTCGACCGCATGGGCCCACTCGGACTCCGAGCTCACATCGAGGTGCACATAGCGGGCGCTCGCCCCGATATCCTGGGCCACCTTCGTACCCAGGTCGTCCAGCAGGTCGGTGAGGACGACCCGCGCGCCCTCGGCGGCCAGCGCCCGCGCGTGGGCCTCGCCCTGCCCGCGGGCGGCCCCGGTAACGATGGCACAGCGCCCGGCCAGGCCCGCGTCCCGACCCCCCGTCACCATGAGCCCAGCCTCACGCAAGATGGCTTAATGCATACAACTTGATCGCCGCTTAGCGCATTGTCGCACAAAATCCGCTCGTATTCTTCTCGGATCGGTCATTATTGCATACAATCGACGTTGGAGGTGGAGACCTTGTCTGAGTTCGGAGAAGGGACCACGGGTGCCGCGGGCCCGCTGGCCGGGGTGCGCGTTATCGAGTGCGGTTCCCTGATCGCCGGTCCCTTCTGCGGACAGCTTCTCGGCGACTTCGGCGCCGAGGTGGTCAAGGTCGAGGATCCGGCGGGCGGTGACCCGATGCGGTCCTGGGGACCGCGGAAGGTCGACGGCCTGTCCCTGCACTGGCCGATCATCGCCCGCAACAAGAAATCGGTGACGGCGAACCTCCGGGAGCAGGACGGCCAGCAGCTGCTGCGCGAGCTCGCGGCGGTCAGCGACATCTTGATCGAGAACTTCCGGCCGGGCACGCTGGAACGCTGGGGCCTGGGCTATGCGGCGCTGTCGGCTATCAACCCGCGCCTGATCCTGGTCCGGGTCAGCGGCTACGGCCAGACCGGGCCGTATGCGCTGCAGGCCGGGTTCGGCTCGGTGGGCGAGGCCATGGGCGGCATCCGGTACGTGACCGGCGAGCCGGACCGGGCCCCGTCCC
>JBEKKH010000874.1:0-2867 GCA_050010815.1 Streptosporangiaceae bacterium
GCAGCGCTCCAGCCGGCTTTCGCGGGCCTCGACCTGCTGGCCATCACGGTGATCACGCCAGAGACGGAGCATGTCCTGCCGGCAGCGGAGATGCCCGGGCTCCGATCGGAGATGAACGACGCGCTGGTGGAACTGGCCCACGACGACCCGCTGAACGCCTGGGAGGACATCCCGGTACTTGAACTCGACGGACCGCTCGACGGCCGGGTGGGTGCGGTCCT
Organism: Streptosporangiaceae bacterium; assembly: GCA_050010815.1. Classification (GTDB taxonomy): domain Bacteria; phylum Actinomycetota; class Actinomycetes; order Streptosporangiales; family Streptosporangiaceae; genus Palsa-504. Next base: position 222 of record JBEKKH010000874.1, read on the forward strand.
CGCCGCACTGGATCAGGCCCGGCGCCTCGCCGACCGCGCCGTACCTGGCGGCCATAAGCGGCATCCCGCTTAACCTTGGCCTTCGCCGTATGCTTAAAAAGCCTGCAGAGTACGGAAAGTTCTTCGAGATCATGCCAGAGCCCATCGTCGCGACAGGGAGACACACCTCGCCGGCCGGAACCGGCGACACAGCATGAGGCTTAACCCTCCATGTCTCAGAACTCCGTTGTAGTACTTGGGCTATCCCGTTGACCACAAGACGGTGTCGATGCGGCATACTTGTGTAGTGGATTACGGGCAAGCAGGCAAAAAATGGCTCAGTGCGGTGCTAGGGCGCTATCCTCTCAACCGTTCTTGCCCGATGATGTTACCTGTGAGTCTATTGAACCAACTCCTGCTAGCCAGTTTACCGCACATGCTGTCCGAATTGAGGGTGTTGATAGCCGTGTACTTATGCGCCGGACCATAGGTCACTGACGGTCGTAGCTCTAATTCAGCATGTCATTCTTATGGGACGTGGCGAACGGAATCTTTGCGTAACTCGAGACGAGAGATCGCTGCAGCTTCGATATCCAGATCAGCCAGATCAGCCAGATCTGCTGGCCGGCATGTTCCGGCTAGTTGTCAGGATGGCGGCCGGAGGAGCCTCAGCGCGGGGTGGCCCATCGGCGAAGGACGTTTCCGCTGATTCCGGCGAGCTCGCCGGCGCCCGGGTGGTGGCTGGCCGGGACGAAGCCAGGGATGGTTCCGGTCCGTTCCCCGGTGGCGGGGTCCCACGCCTGGAGGCCGTCAGGGGCGGCGGCGTACAGGCGGCCTCCGGCCGCGAACAGCGGGCCGGCCGGCCCGGCGAAGGCGGCTACCTCGGTTCCGGTGGTGACGTCGAAGATGCGTACGCCCGGGAGCATGGCCTGATCGTCGCTGCCGATGCCGCTGATGGCGAGCAGGCTCTCATCGGTCCAGCACATGGGCGTGTCCCAGTGGTAGGCGCGCACGCACAGTCCGCGAAGGCTCGGGCCGTCCTCGGACTCCCAGACGTTGTCCTCCAGCCAGCGCCCTGCGTCCCAGGAGTGCGGCAGCCCGGCCGGGGTCCATACCCAGCCGTCATCGGCGATCCAGCGGCCGCCGGGTGAAAGGTGCAGGGCGCCATGAAAGTAGTTGAGGTAGTGCTCGGGGAGGGACTCGGCGCGGTTAGAGCCAGCCGGCTCCCGCCTGGTGAGCAGCTCACCGGTGGCGGCGTCGCTAACGTCGAGCCGGTTCCAGCCGGTCCGGTGGATCACGACTGTACGGTCCCGGTGCCGGGCGAACGCGAGCGAGAAGGGTACCGTTTCGGGGTGGTGGCGGCCGCCCTGCAAGGTGAGCGTAGGCGTTCCGGTCCGCAGGTCAATCACCTGCCCGTGATGGCCGTAATCATTGACGACGGCGGCGAATCGACCGAACGGGCAGGCGTGCAGGCGCCGACGCAGCCGGTGACCGCACCACGGCCGGTGGTCCGGCTCATCGGGCACCGTGGCCTGGGCCAGCTGGGTCCAGGTACCGGAACCGGCGTCGAATCGCCCGATCCGGCCATCGGTGGCCAGCAGCAGCCAGACCGGCCTGGTCCCGGCCGCCGCCGGGACCAGATCGATGGCCGTCACCGGCAACGGCACGTCCACGACAGCGGACTCAAGCAGCTCAGCACGCGTCAGGATCTCCGGCTCCCCGTGCCAGGCCAGCAGCCTATACCAGTCATCCTCGGTGCAGCGTGTCACGCAACCCTCGCACGCGGACACCGGCTCCGGCGGGTCACCGTCCAGCGCGGCGCGGTCGCACGCCGGGCAGCACAGGTCAAAGTCCAGCCCCCGGCCGGTGAGCAGCCGGACATGGTCCTCACCTTCGGATCCGAGCAGATGCCGGCACATCCGGCTCGGCCCGGCGACAGCGACATGACCACACGGCAGCAGATCCACAGGCGAATCTTGGCAGCGAGGGCAAGCACCCGGCCAGCCAGCGCGACGCTGGCCGGCTGTGTCCGGCGTAACAGAACCACCCCTTCGGCATGCGCCTCAAAACAAAAGTGGCGCCCCGCCAGGCCAGACAGATTGGCGCGTCAACGCGCGGTTATCAGGAGCTCTCCGCATCGCTTGCCGCGTGGCAATCCAGGCTTCGACCATGCGGGAAGCCAGCATGCATATTTATGCATCGGCACCCTGATGCCGATGTCCACAGAGGGACTAGCCGCATAGCGTGAGGGCCGGACGTGTCAGCTCTCTGGCCAGACCTGAAGGGCGCGGAAACGGCAGCCATCCTGCATGAAGCCGGGATCCTCGTACGTGAACCGTACCTGCTGTCCTGCGCGGAGCTCCCTGTAACCGCTGACCTCAATATTCGAAAAGTGAACAAAACACTCACCGGGCACGTCTGGCGCAACGATCACGCCCCAGCCTTCCTCGGTATCGAAACGTTTGACCACGCCAGCTATGCCGCGCTCCGAGGGCGGATGCTTCGTTGCCACCGGCCAATTGGAAGGCTCAAAATTAGACTCGGGAAATCGTCAAGCAGGAATCTCGGCGCCGCCAGTTCTGGGATGTTCCTCTTTGCCCGGACCGCGATCGCTCGGAGCCGATGCCGCCGTCTGGATAACGGCATGTTCGTAGGTGTTGTTGTAGT
>JBEKKH010000875.1:0-2864 GCA_050010815.1 Streptosporangiaceae bacterium
TCGAGATCAAGCTCTGAGGAACGCACCGACATGAGCAAGCAGATCAAAGGGATCCTGGGCACCAAGCTTGGCATGACCCAGGTCTTCAACGACTCCGGGCAGATCGTGCCGGTCACGGTCGTTCAGGCCGGGCCGTGCGTGGTCACCGGCGTGCGCACCCCGGATAATGACGGGTACTCGGCGGTTCAGCTCGGCTTCGGCGAGATCGACCCGCGCAAGGTGACCAAGCCGGTCAGCGGGCTGTTCGAGAAGGCCGGGCTCACCCCGCGCCGTTACCTGGCCGAGCTGCGGACCGACGACGCGTCGGAATACACGCTCGGGCAGGAACTCACCGCCGAGGTCTTCGCCAGCGGCCAGCATGTCGACGTGACCGGCAAGAGCAAGGGCAAGGGTTTTGCGGGCGTCATGAAGCGGCACGGCTTCAAGGGCCTGTCGTCCTCGCATGGCACCCAGCGCAAGCACCGCTCGCCCGGCTCGATCGGCGCGTGCGCAACCCCGGGCCGGGTGTTCAAGGGCGTGCGGATGGCGGGCCGGATGGGTGGAGCGCGGACCACCGTGCAGTCCCTGACCGTGCACGCCGTCGACGCCGAGCGCGGGCTGCTCCTGATCAAGGGCGCCGTGCCCGGCCCGCGCGGGCGGGTCGTGCTGGTGCGCAGCGCGACCAGGACCCCGAAGGGGGAGACTCTATTGGTTGGGGAGGGCTGATGACTGCAGTCAGCGTTATTGGCGCCGAGGACAAGACGGTGGAGCTGCCCGAGGAGATCTTCGCGGCCAAGGTGAACGTGCCGCTGATCCACCAGGTCGTGGTGGCGCAGCAGGCCGCGGCCCGGCAGGGCACGCACGCCGCCAAGAACCGCGGCCAGGTCCGCGGCGGCGGCAAGAAGCCGTACCGGCAGAAGGGCACCGGCCGGGCCCGCCAGGGTTCCCTCCGGGCGCCCCAGTACGCGGGCGGCGGAGTGTCTCACGGCCCGGTGCCGCGTTCCTACGCCCAGCGGACGCCGAAGAAGATGAAGACGGCGGCCTTGCGCGGCGCCCTGTCCGACCGGCTCAGCCACGGCCGGGTCCTGGTGGTCAGCGGCTTCGTCTCCGGCGACGCGCCGCGGACCAAGGACGCGGTCGCGGTGCTGGCCGGAGCGGTCGGCTCGCTGGGCCGGCCGATCCTCGTGGTCGCGCACCGCGATGACGATGTCACCTGGAAGTCGCTGCGGAACGTGTCCGGTGTGCACGTGCTCGCCGATGACCAGCTCAACACCTACGACGTGCTGGCCAGCGATCATGTGGTCTTCACCGAGCAGGCCCTGACGGCGTTCGTCAGCAGGTCGTCGAAGGAGGGCGCGAAGTGAGCCGGGACAGTAACCCGAGGGACATCCTGTTCAGGCCGGTGGTCTCGGAAAAGAGCTACGGGCTGCTCGACGAGGGTAAGTACACCTTCATCGTCGACCCCGACGCCAACAAGACCCAGATCAGGATCGCGGTCGAGAGCGTCTTCGGGGTCAAGGTGACCGGGGTGAACACCCTGAACCGTCCGGGTAAGCGCAGGCGCACCCGGTACGGCTGGGGGCAGCGGGCGGACACCAAGCGGGCGATCGTGACCCTCGCCGAGGGCGACAGGATCGACATATTCGGCGGACCAGTCCGTTAAGGGAGATTCGACCAGACATGGCTATCCGTAAGTACAAGCCGACCACGCCGGGTCGGCGTGGCGCGAGCGGCTCGGATTTCTCCGAGGTCACCAGGACCGAGCCGGAGAAGTCGTTGGTGCGCCCGCTGCATTCCCAGGGCGGCAGGAACGTGCACGGCCGCGTCACCGCCCGGCATCAGGGCGGCGGCCACAAGCGTGCCTACCGGCTGATCGACTTCAAGCGTGCGGACAAGGACGGCGTGCCGGCCAAGGTCGCGCACATCGAGTACGACCCGAACCGCACCTCCCGGATCGCGCTGCTGCACTACGCGGACGGCGAGAAGCGGTACATCATCTGCCCGGCGGGCCTGGCGGTGGGTGACCGGGTGGAAGCCGGTCCTGGGTCGGACATCAAGCCGGGTAACGCGCTGCCGTTGCGCAGCATCCCGACCGGCACCGTGGTGCACGCGATCGAGCTCCGGCCCGGTGGCGGCGCCAAGATCGCCAGGTCGGCGGGCTCGGGCGTCCAGCTCCTGGCCAAGGAGGGCGGCTACGCCCAGCTGCGCATGCCGTCCGGCGAGATCCGGCGGGTCGACGCGTCCTGCCGGGCCACGGTGGGCGAGGTGGGCAACGCCGAGCAGGGCAACATCAAGCTGGGCAAGGCCGGCCGCAACCGGTGGAAGGGCAAGCGGCCCTCGGTGCGTGGCGTGGCCATGAACCCCGTTGACCACCCGCTTGGCGGCGGTGAGGGCAAGAGCTCGGGCGGGCGCCATCCGGTCAGCCCGTGGGGCCAGCCGGAAGGCCGGACCCGGCGGGCGCACAAGCCGAGTGACCGGCTGATCAGCCGTCGCCGCGGCCGGAACAAGCGGTAGGAGTAGCACGCGATGCCTCGTAGCCTTAAGAAGGGTCCCTTCGTGGACGACCACCTCATGAAAAAGGTGGACGTGCAGAACGAGAAGGGGTCGAAGACCGTAATCAGGACCTGGTCCCGGCGTTCCATGATCGTGCCGGCGATGCTCGGCCACACGATCGCCGTCCATGACGGCAGGAAGCACATCCCGGTCTTCATCACCGAATCGATGGTGGGCCACAAGCTCGGTGAGTTCGCGCAAACGCGGACCTTCCGATCTCACGTCAAGGACGACCGGCGCAGCCGTCGCTAGCCGGACCCAGGAGGAATGATGGAAGCCAGGGCAATGGCGCGGTTCGTCCGCGTCACGCCGCGGAAGGCCCGCCGGGTGGT
>JBEKKH010000876.1:0-2830 GCA_050010815.1 Streptosporangiaceae bacterium
GGAACCCGGCGTACATCATTTACACATCCGGCTCCACTGGCAGGCCCAAAGGGATTGTGACCGAGCATCGGTCGCTCGTCGACTACCTGAACTGGGCGTGTACCGTCAATGAAAGCCTAAGCGGTGTCGTATTGCACCATTCATCGATATCGTTCGATCTATCGGTGACTGGAATCTACGGTCCGCTGGTCTCTGGTGGCCTGGTCTACATATGCGCTCTCGCGGAGAGTGAGGTGAGCAGCCGATGGCTGGCGCGTACGCCATGCACGTTCTTGAAGGGCACGCCCAGCCACCTGCCGTTCCTTGCAGCGTTGCCCGATGAATATTCACCCACTGGCCAGCTCATGCTAGGGGGCGAACCGCTATTCGGTGAGGCTGTCGAAGAATGGCGGAAACGGCATCCGGATTCAGTTATCGTGAATGGCTACGGCCCGAGCGAAACCACGATCAACTGTACGCAGTACCGCATCGAGGTCGGAGCGGAAATCCCGCCGGGAGTCCTTACAATCGGGCGGCCTGCCTGGAACACGCAAGCGTACGTACTTGACTCGGGTCTGGAACTGGCCCCGCTGGGGGCGACGGGTGAGCTGTATGTCGCGGGTCCGTGCCTGGCACGAGGGTACTGGGATCGGCCGGGCCTGACGGCCGACCGATTCCTGCCCGACCCGTTCGGTGAGCCAGGCGATCGCATGTACCGCACTGGCGACCTGGTGCGCTGGACTAGCCGCGGTGACCTGATGTTCGCCGGGCGGGTTGATGATCAGGTAAAGGTGCGTGGTCACCGGGTCGAGCTTGGCGAGATCGAGTCCGTGCTGATGCTGGATCCGGCCGTCGCGCGCGCGGTGGTGGTGCTCCGGGAGGACCGGCCTGGTGACAAGCGCCTGGTCGGCTACGTTGTACCGAGCGAGGAGGCGGTGGACACGATCTCCCTGCGTCAGCACGCAGCCGCCGTGCTTCCTGACTACATGGTGCCCGCGGCACTGGTGACGGTGGATTCCATCCCGCTGTCGCCGAATGGGAAGGTAGACCGCCGGAGCCTTCCTGTGCCCGTCTATGAGCTGGTGCCCGGCCGTGCACCCCGGACGGCGCAGGAAGAGATCCTGTGCCTGCTCTTCGCCGAGATCCTGGGACTCGAGCGTGTTGGTGTCGATGACAATTTCTTTGACCTGGGCGGCCATTCACTGCTAGCAACCCAGCTGGTGAGCAGGGTGCGTTCAGCCCTGAATGCTGAACTGGCCCTAGGCGCATTGTTCGCCGCACCAACTGCTGCTGAGCTAGCGGGGCGGCTGACTCACGCCCGGCGATCCCGGCCGGCATTGGTGCCACAGTGCCGCCCGCGCGAGATACCGCTCTCCTCCGCCCAGCGGCGACTGTGGTTCCTCGACCGGCTGGAAGGCCCGAATCCCGTCTACAACATCCCGCTTAAGCTCCGGCTTACGGGCACGGTCGATGACGAGGCCTTGCGGGTCGCCCTGGCCGACATAACGGCGCGTCACGAAAGCCTGCGCACGGTATTTCCCGAACGGGACGGGCGGCCCTATCAACTCATTCTGGATACTTCCGCGGCGCAGCCCTCCCTGACGTTGGCGGATACGACCAAGATCGCTCTGGACGAAGCGATCAACGCCGCCGCCAGGTATACCTTCACATTGGCGGCAGAGTTGCCGATACGCGCATGGCTGTTCAGGATAAGCCCCGATGAATGCACGCTCCTGGTATTGCTGCACCACATAGCAGAAGATGGCTGGTCGAGGTCGCCGCTGAGCCGGGACCTGCTGATGGCGTACGAAGCAAGACGCCATGGGGTGGCGCCAGATCTTCCGGCGCTGCCGGTGCAGTATGCAGATTATTCGCTCTGGCAACGGCAGCTACTGGGCGACGAAGCCGATCCGGGCAGCCTGGTCTCTGAGCAGCTGGCATTCTGGCAGAAAGCCCTGGCGGGCCTGCCCGAGGAGCTAGCGTTGCCCACGGATCGATTTCGCGCTGCGGGGACTCGTTACTCGGGGGCGACTGTAGAGTTTGCGCTGAGTTCAGAGCGGTACAGGGCGCTGAGAGCATTCGCCCGCGAAAGCATGGCGACTCCGTTCATGGCGATACATGCTGGAATTGCGGCGCTCCTGACGCGGTTGGGAGGAGGGAGTGATATCCCGCTGGGGGTCCCATCGGCGGGCCGTGCAGAGGAAGCGCTGGACGCGCTCGTCGGATTCTTTGTGAACACCCTGGTGCTGCGGGCTGATACGTCCGGCGATCCTAGTTTCCGTGAGTTGCTCGGCAGGGTCCGTGAGGCTGACCTGGCTGCTTACGCACATCAGGACCTGCCGTTCGAGTTTCTGGTCGCGAGCCTGAATCCGGCGCGATCGCTCGGTCGTCATCCGCTGTTCCAGGTGATGCTCTCATTCGAGAGTCTCGACAGCGGCATCGCGACAGCAGGCCTGCGGACTGCCGTAGGTGACATGGGCGTCGCCAAGTTTGACCTGACGTTCGTGCTGAGCGAACGGCGCGAGCAGGACGGGCGTACCGGGCTCACGGGCGTCGTCGAATATTCGACGGACCTTTTCGACCGCGGTACAGCCGAGACGATTGCTGAATGCGCGGTACGTATCCTCAGTGGGGCTGTCGCGGAGCCGGACCTGCCTATCGGGCAAATCGACCTGCTGGACGCCGCCGATCGTGTCCGTCTGCTCCGGGAATGGTCTGGTGCAGCGGATCCGGTACCGGTGGGCAGCGATGCGGGGGTCCTGGTCCCGGAGCTGATCCGGCGGCGGGCGCGGATGTCGCCGGGGGCGGTCGCGGTGATATGCGGGGACCTGTCGTGGAGTTACCGGGAGCT
>JBEKKH010000877.1:0-2826 GCA_050010815.1 Streptosporangiaceae bacterium
GCAGGCCCGCTCCGACGTTGCCCGCTCGCTGTCGAGGCACGGAGGTCCGTAGGCCTCCGGTCTCGGCATCCTGCCACTCTGTGGATGTAGGGGTGTCCGTAAGAGTGCTGTCTGATGACAGCAGTCTTACCGACACCCCATGTGCGGCGGGTCTGCCTCTCCGATCAAGACGGGCCGCAACGGTTATGCAGTCACGGCGACCCTGTTGGTGTCGAGGACGACAGTCTCGTAGACACTGAGAACTTTGGTAACAACCATCGACCAGTCAAACTGCGCTGCGGCTGCCTGCGCCGCCCTGGACAGCTGGGCGCGGCGCCCCGGGTCATCAAGCAGTCGCCCTACGGCGCGCGCCAACGCCGCCGGGTCCCCGGCCGTGAACAGCTCGCCCACCTCCCCGCCGCGCAGTAGCTGGCGGAACGCGGCGAGGTCGCTGGCCACGATGGGCGCGCCAGCCGCCATCGCCTCCAAGGTCACAATGCCGAAGGACTCGCCATCGGTGTTCGGTGAGCAGAAGACGTCAACCGAGTGCAGCACGGCGGCCTTGTCCTCGTCTCGGATCGCGCCGAGTACGACCACCCTGTCGCGCAGGCCCGTCGGAATACGGTGCACGATCTCCGCGGCATCACCCCACCCTGCGATAAGCAGGCGCAACCCGGGCCGTTCCGCGCCGAGCGTCTCGAAGGCCTTGAGCAGTACTGGCAGTCCCTTGCGTGGTTCGTTCATCCGGCCGAGGAAACCTATCGCGCCGCCGTCGCCCGGCCAGCCGTGTAGCGGGTCGGCCTGGTGGAAGCGTTGAGAGGCTACGGCGTTGGGGATGAGTGTGACGTCGCCGCCGATCTGCTCAGCTAGCGCGGTGCGGGCTGCTTCGGATATCGCGATCCGGCCGCTGATCTTCGCCAGCGCGTCGCAGAGCACCGGGTGCGCGTCGGGCATCGCCTGTGACTGGTGTATCGCGGTATGCGCCGTAGCCACGATCGGGCCGCTAGCGACCCAGCAGGCCAGCAGTGACAAGCTTGGCACCTTCGGCTCGTGCACGTGCAGCAGGTCGAAGCCGCCGTCGTTGATCCATCGCCGCACCCGGCTCGCCGACACAGGCCCGAAGCTCAGCCGGGCAACCGACCCGTAATACGGAACCGGTACCGCCCGTCCGGCTGAGATCACGTGTGGCGGCAGGACCGTTTCGTCATCGGCCGGAGAGATTACCGACACTGCATGCCCAGCCTTGGTCAGCGCGTCGGCGAGGTCTCTTATGTGTGATTGCACGCTGCCCGGTATGTCCCACGTGTACGGGCAGACGATGCCGATCCTCATCGCGGACCCGTGTCCCTGGTGAATACCCGTTGCAGCATCTAGGGCGTGGGCCTCTGCGGAGAGATCCTCACCGCGGTGCAGCGTCATGATCTCAGTGAGGACATGGGTGCCTCATTGTGCAGCACGAATCGCAGCATAAGGCTGTAGTTCGCGTCGTAGAAGAAGATCCGACTGGTAAGCATCGAACCAGTCTTGCGCAGGAGCCCACCGAGTGCCAGGGGCGGCGACCGGCTCGACATTAGCCCCGGAGCCCAGGCAGGGATTGCGAGATGAGCGCTGCGTTCATCTCACATGCCCGGATTCCGCGACAACCCGCTTGCCGCGCCTTGGGACATGCATTATGACGTTGAGCGGCGGTGGTATCTCGCCGGTCGGCGTGATGGCCTAAGGGCCGCGAGGAGGCGGGGATGGGCGGGATGGAATTCACCTGGCGGATGGTCTCGGCGCTTGCCTGGCCGGCGGTGGTCATCGTCGGCGTGCTCGCCTTCCGAGGGTGGATCACTCAGAGGCTCGACTCGCTCGGGATCACGTGGGGCTCACTCGGTGTGCAGTTGAAGGCGCTGAACACCAAAGTTGACCAGGCCGGGCAGGACATAGCGGTCACGCTGTCCGAGAACGTGCCCCAGCCGGCCGTAGGCGACGAGATTCCTGAGAGCCTCGTGGACTTGCTGGCCACGGTCAACAGGAACCGCATCGAGGGAATACGCGCGGCGTTCGACCTGGTGTACCGGGCGCTCAAGGAGAACTACCCCCAGTTGCGCAGGGTCCTGCCGTCACAGCTACCGGAAGCCATGCATGACCTCGTGGACAAGGGCGAAATGGAAGCTGATGTCGCGATGTCCGTCCAGCAGCTATACGAGCTTCTGGCCATGCCGGAATGGGAGAAGGATCAGGCAGGCGACACACGCGGCTACGCGTTCCTGATGCTCGCCGAGGGAGCGATCCACGGAATCCTGCGTAGCGCCCAGGCACGTGGCGCTGGGCCCGGCGAGGATCCGTCCGCCCGCCCTCCGGTGCCGATCAGGACCTCATGGCGCGGCACGTACAACAACTCATTTCCGATTCAGCTCAACCTTGCCAACTGGTCCGGCAGCCGCTTCGACGGGACCATGACGTACCCAGACGGGGACACCGTGACCAGTGTCACCGGCACGGTTGAAGCCGATGCCGACGGCGCCCGCCTCACGTGGAAAGAGCAGGAATACACGCGCCCAGGACGCCGCACTATCGACTTCGGCGGGAATTACTCGGCCACCATCAGGGGCGACACCATGGACGGTGCCTGGTATCAGGGAACCCGCCGCGTCGCCTCCTTCACGATGACGGCATCCAGCACGAGCCCAACCACGTCATTCCCCAACTAAAGCGAGCGCTAGCCGCTCGCTCTCATTGAGGTTTTCTCAGCAACGATGAACCCGGCGTTCGCGGCGTAACGGTCATACGGGCAGACACGCGGACATAGCTGGAGATCCCCGGGAAGGCGCGGAGCCCCCGGTACAAGAGGTCTCGACCAAG
>JBEKKH010000878.1:0-2804 GCA_050010815.1 Streptosporangiaceae bacterium
CCGCAAGCCCGTCGGCAAACCTGCAAGTCTCGCTGGCAACCTGCGAGCCCTGTCCGGGCTCCCGCGAGCCCGTCGGCAAACCCCGCCAGTCTCGTCAACTCTCGCCAGCCACATCCTTCCCGCCCGCGGGCGAGTTTCGTGGTGGATGCGGGCTTGGCGGTGGATCGGGTGTACGGGGATGCACCGGATCCACCACGGAGCCCGGATCCACCACAATCACGGGCGGGCTTTCGGTTTTGTCGGTGGTTGCGGTCAGAATGTCCGCCATGAAACGTGATCTTCCCGCTGCCCTCCGTAACCTGGTCGGGCATCAGCTAGGCGTTGTGTCTCGTTCACAGGCGATCCGGGCCGGACTGTCCGTCGACATGGTCAAGTTCAGGGTCAGAAGTGGCTGGTGGCAACAGGTTCACCCGGGCGTGTACGCGACCTTTACCGGCGTACCCGGCCGTGGCCCGCTGTTGTGGGCGGCGGTGCTTTCGGCCGGGCCGGGTGCCGTTCTCTCTCATGAGACAGCGGCCGAACTGCATCGCCTGGACGACCGGCCGGCCGATGCGATCCATGTGACCGTTCCTCGCCAGCGCCATATCGACCGCGTTTCCGGGGCCGTGATCCATCGTTCCGCGCGGGCGCTCGAGGCCGCGGAGGGTTACAGCAATCCGCCGCGGACCACGGTCGAGGAGACGGTGCTCGATCTCACCCAGGCCGCGAGGACCTTTGATGACGTGTGCGGCTGGGTGACCCGCGCGCTGGCCAGGGATCTGACCGATAAGGTGAGGCTGCGGAAGGCCATGAGCCTCCGCCCGAAGCTGCGCTGGCGGGCGGATCTGGACGAACTTATCGTGGCGGCCGGCGGCGGTGATCATTCGGTGCTGGAGTTCCGTTATCACCGTGATGTCGAGCGGGCGCACCGGCTGCCGGAGCCGGTCCGGCAGGTGCCGTTCGCCGGCGTGGGCGGCCGCCGTGGCCGGCGTGATCGTGTCTATCAGGAGTATGGCGTGGTGGTCGAGCTGGACGGGCGGCTGGCTCACCCGGCCGAGAGCCAGTGGCGTGATAGGGCGCGTGACAATGCCGCCGCCGTGGACGGGCAGCAGACGCTCAGGTACGGCTGGACACAGGTCAAGTGGGAGGCCTGCGCGACGGCCGTCGAGGTCGCCAGGGTGCTTCGCCGGCACGGCTGGGACGGGTGGCCCAGGCCCTGCTCACCCGGCTGTCCCGTCCGGCAGGAGTTCAGCTCCGCTCGGCGATAACGGCGGTCAGTACGGCCGCGGGGTCGGTGAGATCCGGCAGGACGGCGTGCGCGCCGGCTGCTACCAGGTCCGCGGCGGAGTAGCTGCCGGTTGCGACACCGACCGCGCGGGCGCCGGTGGCAAGCGCGGCCTCGACGTCGAGCGGCGTGTCGCCGACGAGGATGGTCCACGAGCCGGCGAAGTCCGTTCCGTAGGCCCGGCGGGCCGCCCGCCTGGCCACTCCCACCAGCTCCGCCCGGACCTCATGCGCATCGCCGTACGCGCCCGCGTCCAGGTCGAGCTGACCGCCCAGCCCGGCCGCGGCCAGCTTCAGCGCCGCCAGCGGGCGGATGTTGCCGGTAAGAACAGACTGGCGGATCTGCCGTTCCGGGGAAGACACCGCGACCAACGCCGCGATAGCCGACGCCGCGCCATCCAAGGAGTGCACCTGCGCGTCCATGGTGCCGTCGACCGCGGCCACCTGGCGGGCCAGAGCGTGGAGGAAGCGGTCCACCTGCGTCCGGGGCGCGGGTATCCCGGCCAGCGCGAGCGTGTCCGAGATGATGGCCCGGTCGGTCCGCCCGGCCTTGGGCGCGACCGCGGGCAGCTCGCGGCCGAAAAGCTGCCTGAACACGATCTCGTACAGGCGCGTTCCCAGCCCGTCGGCGCTCAGCAGCGTGTAATCGACATCCCACAGCACCAGCAGGTCGGCCACCTGCTCAGGCTAGACGGATCAAGGGACCTGGGCGAACCTGGCCAGGGCGGGCGCGTCCTTGTACCTCCACGCCCGGCGGATTGTCGGCGGGCGGGACTAGACTCGCGGCGAGGCAGAGGTATCAGCGGAACGCGGAGGTGGATAGTGGCTGGGCGGATCCGCGACGAGGACATCGCGGCGGTTCGCGAGCGGTCCCCCATCGACGAGGTGGTGGGTGAGTACCTCCAGCTGAGGAGCGCGGGCGGCGGGTCGCTCAAGGGACTGTGCCCATTCCACGAGGAGAAAACACCCTCGTTCAACGTCACGCCCGCGCGCGGACTTTTCTACTGCTTTAGCTGCGCCGAGGGCGGCGACGCGATCAAGTTCGTGCAGAAGATCGACGGGCTCAGCTTCGTCGAGGCGGTCGAGCGGCTGGCTGGCCGGGCCGGCATCGACCTGCGGTACGAGCAGGGCGGCTATGTCCCTGGTCAGGAGCAAAGCCAGCGCCGTCGGCTGATCGACGCGCACCGGGGCGCCGCCGAGTTCTACGCCGAGCAGTTGCGCACGCCCGCAGCGGAGCACGCGCGCAAGTTCTTGTCCGAGCGCGGTTTCGAGCTTGCGGACGCCGACCGGTTCGGCGTCGGCTTCTCGCCGAAATCCTGGGAGGAGCTGACCAGGCACCTGCGCGGCCGTGGTTTCAACGACACCGACCTGATCTCGGCGGGCCTGGCTATCTTGGGGAACCGCGGCCCGCGAGACCGGTTCCGCGGGCGGCTGATGTGGCCCATACGCGACCTGTCAGGCGACGTCATCGCGTTCGGGGCGCGCAAGCTCGATCCCGAGGACGACGGGCCCAAGTACCTCAACACGCCGGAGACGTCCCT
>JBEKKH010000879.1:0-2797 GCA_050010815.1 Streptosporangiaceae bacterium
GCCGCTGGATGGTTCCCGGACGGGGATGCGGTGGCGGATGGTGAGTTTCTCGGGTCCGATGAGGACGTCCTGGACGAGAGCGCGCAGGACGCGCTGGCGGTCTTCCGTGGTGGCGGTGGCGGAGTTCGCGCGGAGCTTTCCGAGGAAGCCCTGGAGGTCGTCGGCGAGCTTGAGGTAGGCGTCGCGGTCGGCGGCCTGGGCGTCGAGGGCGGCGATCTGGTCCTTCAGTCCGGTCTCGCGGGCGCGGAGGTCCGGCATGCGGGCGCGGAGCTCGTCGATGGTGATGAGCTGCTCGGAGAACGCGGTGATCATCGAGCTGATCGACGCGGTGGTCTTGGCGAGGGCCTGCTCGAGCTGGCCGCGCTTCCTGGTGACCGGGTCGGACGTGCGCGCCCGCTCCAGCCGCCGGCTGATCTCGGTGCGGATGAGGGCGGGGTCGGCGAGCAGGCCGGTGACGTGGTCCCAGACGACCGCATCGACGTAGCCGGCGCGGACCGGCTTGTTGCCGCAGACGCGCCCGCCCTGGTAGCGGTAGTCGTCGGAGCCGAGGCAGCGGTAGTAGTAGATCTTCTTCCCGGAGCTGGTCGTGGTGGAGGTGCGGTAGTAGCCGTAGCCGCAGGACGCGCAGGCGGCCAGTCCCTGCAGCAGCGACGGTACTTTGGTGTTCCGGGCCGCGAACCGCTTGTTGTCTTCCAGCCGCTGCTGGACCCGGTCGAAGGTGTCCTGGTCCACCAGGGCGGGTACCGGGATCGAGGTCCATTCCTCGCGCGGGCGGTCCTCGACCCTGACCTGGCGGGGGACGGTGCGGCCGGCGAGGCGGGCGGTGCGGTTCAGCCCGGCCGCCTCGTGGACGGCCTGCGTCTTGCCGAAGACCGCGGTGCCGGCGTAGGCGGGGTTGCGGAGCATGCCCCAGATCACGCTGCGGTCCCAGCGCTCTTTGCCGGTGCGGGTGCGCACTCCCTGGTCCGTCAGCCAGCGGCGCAGGTCCGCTATGGCCGCGCCGTCGTCGGCGTAGCGGCGGAACATCTCGCTGACCAGCACGGCCTCGTGCGGGACGACTTCGTAGCGGGCACCGGATTCCGGGGTCTTGCGGACGTAGCGGTAGCCGAACGGGGCGCCGGACAGCACGTTGACGCTGCCGGTCTTGGCCCGCCAGGCCTTGCCGCGCCGGTACCGCTCTGCGAGCTGGGCCTTCTCGTACTCGGCGAACATGCCCTGGAACTGGACCAGCAGCTGGTCCTCGGGGCTGTCGCCGCGCGGCCCCTTCACGAACTCGACCCGCACCCCGCAGCGGGCCAGCTCCTCGATCAGCAGCGCCTGGTAGGCGAACTTGCGGGCCAGCCGGTCCGGGGAGTAGACCAGCACCACGTCCAGGCAGCCCTGAGCGGCCAGGTCCCGCAGCGCCTCCAGGCCCGGCCGGACCAGCGTCGCCCCCGAGTGCCCCTCGTCGGCGAAGACCCAGTCCTCCGGCACGTCAAGCCGGCTCTTGCCGGCGTGCTCGCGCAGCGCGGCGAGCTGGGAGCCGATCGTCTCGTCTTTGGCCTGCCGGGCGCTGGAGACCCTCGCGTAGATCGCCGCTGCCGTCACCGTTTCCTCCTTCCGCCGCCGGGGCGGCCGTCCTGGCCCGCCGCTGCGGCACCAAGATGCCGTAGGCCACTGACATTTCGGCCGCCGCGTGGCGGCTGTAGACGAATTCCGTCTCCACCGCCAGCACCCTCATCCCGGCGGATGGTCCCCGTGAGCGCGGCCGAGGAACTCCTCCAGGGCCTGCGCGGCGACCGAGGAGATGGTGCGCCCGGACGCCCGGGCGTGCTCCCGGACCGTGGCAGCCAGCCGGACGGGAAGCCGGACCGTGAACACCGAGGACTCCTCCGGGACCGGAACCGGGCCCGATTCCGCGGCCCGGGCGACGTAACGGCGGGCCTGCCGCTGCGAGCAGCCCAGCCGCCCGGCCAGCACGCGGGCTGCCTCAGCCGCCGGAGGCCCCGAGTCCAGCAGCCCAGCGGCGGCATTGACATGCGCCGCGTGCTCCGCGGCACCCGCACGGCGATCCCCAGGCATGACATGAAAATACTACAGATAACGTCCAATGACAGGCAGATGCCGACCCCGCTCACCGCTCCTGCCCCGCTTCCCGCGCCCGCAAGATCCACGAGGCGATCGTCAGCGCCGTCGAGGTGTCCAGCCCGGCCAGCCAGCCCGCGACCCGCCGGTCCCACGCGCCCAGCTCGACGCCGTCCAGCACGCCTGCCAGGAACGCGGACCGCTCCTCACCGGGCACGAACCCGCGCGGAGCCGCCTCCAGCGGTCCCGCCGGCACTCCCGGCCACGCGCCGCTCACCGGCCGCGCTCCAGCCGCCGGTAACCCAGCGTCACCTCGAAGCAGAAGTTGCCTTTTGCGTTGGGGGCGTGGTGTCCCCGATCCTCAGTAACATCTACCTGCACAAGCTCGACGAATTCATCGAGCAGGAACTGATCCCGCCTTATACAAGGGGGGCCAGCCGGAAAGCCAATCCTGAATACACAAGGATTGAGCGCCGACTGCGGCGCGCACGAGAGCAAGGAGACCGGGCGCAAGCCCGTGACCTGGAAAAACAGATGCGCACCGTCCCCTCCGTGGACCCGACGGACCCCGGTTACCGGCGTCTCAAATACATTAGGTACGCGGACTTATGCCGTCCTCTAATCCGGGGTCATGAGAGGGCCGTCTGCCACGGCAGGTGACGGTCCGCTTTGCCCGTTCCACCTCCTGTCGCGGACGGGTTACCTGGGGACTGTCCGCGACGCAGACAGCCGA
>JBEKKH010000880.1:0-2797 GCA_050010815.1 Streptosporangiaceae bacterium
GGGGACGGGCGGCGTGTCGTGGTCGACCATCGTGGTCACGATGGATAGGTACTCGCCGTGATCGAGGATCTCGACGACCCGGGTCTGGCACGGCCAGTCCACCACCGCGCAGGTCGTGACCTCCCAGAACCCATGCCGCGCGCCGAGGGGATCGCGGTGCGGGAGCACCGCGTTGGTGTGCGTGTGACCGTTCAGCCACAAGACCACGTTCGGGAAGCGGTGCAGCAGGTCGAGCAGTCCGGCGGCATCGAGCAACGGCTCGCCGTCCGGGCCCACGTGAGGGCCGCGGGTGATGTCCAGCGTGCCGCTTCCGTGGTGCGAGAACAGGACCACGAGCCGGTCGTCGCGACCGGTGCGGACCTCAGCGCCATCCGGTCTGCGGTGCGCCGAGTGCACCTCGCCGAGCCGGGCCTCCAGCCAGCGTGCCTGCTCGCGATCAAGGCAGCCAGCCGCCCCGCCGGCCAGGCAGTTGGTGTCGAGCGCGATGAACCGGACCGCGGGTGTGTCGTAGACGTAGTAGGCGGTACCGTCTTGACGGTTGCGCTGGTCAAAACCGTGCCCGAACGGCCGCGAGCCGGGGCGGAAGTGGGCCTGGACGAACTCCCGCCTGCTGACCGGCCTGCGGGCACGATCCGGTGTGACCTGGCGGGACGAGCCACCCATAAAGGCCTCGGGTTGCGTGATGAAGAGCTCGAGCGCCTTATCGTGATCGAAGTCCTCCGGCAGCTCGGTCGGTTTCAAGCCGCCGGTCAGCGCCGCGGCCAGGCCCGGTGTCTGGACGCCCACACCCTGGTTGAGCGCCTCGTGATTGCCGAAGCAGGACAGCCAGGGAACGTGCAGGCCGGTGGCGGAGAAATCGCGCAGCGCCCGTGGCAGCAACCCCGGATAATGGGGGAAGCCGTATTCACGCCGGAAGAAGTCCGGCCCGTCCGGGCCTGCCCCGTCCGGTCTCCAGAAGATGTCACCCGGCCAGTCCAGCGCCTGTACTCCCTCATAGAGGGGACTGCCGGAATCCGGGGATACCAGCCCGCCGTCGAGCAAGGCGAGGAACGCCTGCAGCTCGTTCCACTGCGCGTTGTCGATCGCATCGCCGGTCGTGACGGCCAGCTGCAACGGCAGCCCGGTGACCGGCCCGCGCACCGCGCCCAGCGTGCGGATGGTGGCATCGACAGCGCGCGCCGTGAGCGCCTCCTGAGGACGCTGCACGGGGACGATCTCGGCATACCTGGGATCGGCGAACCGGGCGTTGAGGAACTCGAACCGCGCGGGCGACTGAACGTCCGCGAGCTGCAGGTCGGTGACGTGGACCAGGCACAGCAGCGCCCGGCCCCGGCTGGGGGCGGACACCGGCTCGGCTGGCTCGGCTGGCTCGGCCGCGACGAGTTCGTCGCGGATCAGATGCGGCTCGCCCGCGCTGATCTCGACGGCCCGGTAGGAGCCCGATTTCCCGCGACGCAGCACCGCACCGCGGCCGAGCCTGCGGTGCGTGGTCAGCGCCGGATGACGACCGCTCACGCCTCGTCGTCGGCGACCGAGCCGGCCGACGCTGAGCCGGCCGACACCAGGACCGGGTCGGGGCGGATCGTCAGCGCGACGCGGCTGCCCGCCGACAGGGCGGTCGCGTCGGAGGTCTGAAGCTGGGCCATGACCGAAGCGTCGCCGAGGTCCACCGTCACCCGGCTGGTCGCGCCGAGGAAGGTGACGGCGATCACCGTGCCGACCAGCGGGCCGGACTCCGCCGACGCGTGCGAGGCCAGCGTGACCGCTTCCGGTCGCACCAGCGCCACGACCTCGCCGTCGGGAGTGTCCCGTTCGACCAGCGGCAGCGTGCAGCCGCGGACGCTGACGTGGCCCGACTGGACCACGCCGGACAGCCGGTTGGACAGGCCGACGAACTCGGCCACGAACGACGTGGCCGGGCGCGAGTAGACCTCGATGGGCGGCGCGAGCTGCTCCAGGTGACCTTCCCGCATGACGCCCACCCGGTCCGCGATGGCCAGCGCTTCCTCCTGGTCATGGGTGACGAACAGGGTGGTGATGCCCACCTCGAGCTGGATCCGGCGGATCTCGTCCCGCAGCTGGGCGCGGACCTTGGCGTCCAGGGCCGACAGCGGCTCGTCGAGCAGCAGCACCTGCGGTTCGATGGCAAGGGCCCGGGCCAGGGCGACCCG
Organism: Streptosporangiaceae bacterium; assembly: GCA_050010815.1. Lineage (GTDB taxonomy): Bacteria > Actinomycetota > Actinomycetes > Streptosporangiales > Streptosporangiaceae > Palsa-504. The sequence continues at coordinate 2,172 of JBEKKH010000880.1, forward strand.
CTGCTGCTGGCCGCCGGAGATCTGGTGCGGATACCGGTCCGCCTGCGTGGACAGCCCGACCAGGTCCAGCATCTCCAGCGCTCGCTTGTCTCGCTTGGCTGCGTCGATCCGGCGCAGCCGCAGCCCGAAGGCCACGTTCTGCCGCACCGTCATGTGCGGAAACAGGGAGTAGGCCTGGAACACCATGCCCATATCGCGCTTGGCCGCCGAGACGCGGGTGATGTCCTTGCCGCCCACGGTGATGTGGCCGGCGTCGGCATCCTCCAGCCCCGCGAGCAGGCGCAGCGTGGTGGTCTTGCCACAGCCCGACGGGCCGAGCAGCGCGATGAGCTCGCCGGGATGCAGGGTCAGGTCGAGCCGGTCGAGCGCGACGACCGGGCCGTAGTGCCGGCTCAGTCCCTCCATCCGCACTTCGACGGCGGTCCTGGCCACGCCGTCCTGGGTCCTGGTTACGGGCGAAGAAGTCATGAACGGCACCTTCCCGTAGTCATCCCCGGCCGCGACGGCGGCGGCCGGCAAAGGACAGGATCAGCAGCAGCACGAAGCCGAACAGCAGAGCGGCGAACGAGGTGGAGAAGAGCACTCCGGCGTTCGGCGAAGTGCGACTGATGGAGTACAGCTCCTCC
>JBEKKH010000881.1:0-2794 GCA_050010815.1 Streptosporangiaceae bacterium
CGCCGGCTTCAAGGTACCCAGGTGCATCGAGTTCCGCACCGAGCCGCTGCCCAAGTCGGCCGCAGGCAAGATTCTCAAACGCGACCTGCGTGAACCGCACTGGGCGCGTCGGCCAACGCACGTCACAGGAGGCTAGTCATGCGCAGCACGATGATGGATTTCCCGCTCACGGTCAGGCACATCTTCGAGCACGGCCGGACCACCTACGCCGACAGCGAGGTCGTCACCAACGAGGCCGACGGGGTGCGCCGCATCACGTTCGGGGCCCTGGCGGACCGCGCTGACCAGCTGGCGGCCGGGCTGCGCCGGCTAGGCGTCGGGGCGGGCGACCGGGTGGCCACCTTCGCCTGGAACACCCAGGAGCACCAGGAGGCCTACTTCGCCATTCCCGGCATGGGCGCGGTGATGCACACCATCAACATCCGGCTGTCGGCGGAGCAGATCCGCTACGTCATCGGCCATGCCGGAGACTCCGTCATACTCGCCGACGCCAGCCTGGCGCCCATCCTCGCCCCGGTCCTGGCGGCCGGCGGGGATGAGCTCTCCACGCTCCGTCACCTCATCGTGTACGGCAAGGGTGACCGCTCCGAGCTACCGAAGCACATCGACTATGAGGAGCTGCTCGCCGCGGAACAGCCGGGCTACCCGTGGCCGGAGATCGAGGAGACCGCGGCCGCCGCGATGTGCTACACCAGCGGGACCACCGACCTGCCGAAGGGCGTCGTCTACAGCCACCGCTCGACGTTCCTGCACTCACTGGGCGTGTGCTCGGGCGAGGCCCTCGGGCTCAGCCAGTACGACCGCCTGCTGCCGGTCGTGCCCATGTTCCATGGCAACGCCTGGGGGATGCCGTACGCCGCCTGGCTCGTGGGGGCCGACCTGCTGCTGCCGAACCGGTTCACGCAGGCCGAGCCGCTGACCCGGTTCATCGCGGCGGAGCGGGCCACCCTGGCCACGGCCGTTCCGACCGTGTGGTACGACGTCCTCGGCCTGGACCCGGCGGGCGTCGATCTCTCCTCGCTGCGCATGATCCTGGCGGGGGGTGCCGCCGTCCCGCGCCGCCTGATCGAGGCCTACGAGCAGCGATTCGGCGTGCGCATCGTCCAGGGCTGGGGCCTGACCGAGACCAGCCCGATAGCGGCGCTGGCTCATCCGCCCAAGCACGTCCCGGCGGACCGCGCGATGGACTACCGGGTCACCGCGGGACGCGCCCTCGGCGGCGTGGAGGCCCGGGTCGTGGACGACGAGGGCAAGGTGCTGCCCCGCGACGAGGTCTCCACCGGCGAGATCGAGGTGCGCGGACCGTGGGTGACGGGCGGCTACTACCGGGATCCGGCGTCGGTCAAGTTCCGCGACGGCTGGCTGCGCACCGGCGACGTCGGCCGGGTCGACGCCCAGGGGTACATCACGATCAGCGACCGGGCCAAGGATGTCGTCAAGTCGGGCGGTGAATGGATCTCCACGCTGGAGCTTGAGGCGGCCATCCTCACCCACCCGGCCGTGCACGAGGTCGCGGTCATCGCCGCACCCGACGAACGGTGGGGTGAGCGGCCGCTGGCCTGCGTGGTCCGCGTCCCTGGCCAGTCGGTGGACCCCGAGGAGCTGCGCGCGCACCTGGCCACCCGGGTGGTGAAGTGGTGGCTGCCGGAACAGTGGGCGTTCGTGGACCAGGTGCCGCGCACCAGCGTGGGCAAGCACGACAAGAAGCTCCTGCGCGTACGCCACGCCGAAGGCGGCCTGAACGTCGAGGTCAGCGATGCGCCGCCCACGACGCACCAAGCCAAGTAATCATCGCATGTCCCTTATGAGGAGGGCGTTATGTCAGAAGTCGTTATCGTCGCCATCGGCCGGACGCCGATCGGCCGCGCCAGGAAGGGCTCGCTCATCGACGAGCGGCCCGATGACCTAGGCGCCTATGTCGTGAATGAGGTGCTGAAGCAGGTCCCGCAGCTGGACCGCGGCCAGATCGACGACCTGATCTGCGGCTGCGCCCTGCCCGGCGGCGAGCAGGGGCACAACCTGGGCCGGATCATCAGCATCCTGGCCGGGGTCAACGCTCCGGGCACGACGGTCAACCGCTACTGCGCGTCGTCGCTGCAGGCCGTCCGGATGGCCTTTCACGCCATCAAGGCGGACGAGGGCTCCGCGTTCGTGTGCGCCGGGGTGGAGTCGAGTACCCGCTCGCCGCTCGGCCTGCACGCGGACCAGCAAGAAACGCGCAACCCTCGGCTGCTGCCCGGTAACTCCGAGGGCTTGCCCGAGGCCTTTATCAGCATGGGCGAGACGGCCGAGAACGTGGCCGACAAGTGCGATGTCACGCGCGAGGAGATGGACAGGTACGCCCTGCAGAGCCAGCTCCGCGCGGTCCTGGCCGCCAAGGACGGGGTATTCGCCCGGGAGATCATTCCGGTGCCGCTGCACTCCGGGTTGACGATGACCGCCGACGACGGGCCCCGGGCGGACACCACCCTGGAGAGGCTGGCCGCGCTGAAGCCGGTGTTCCGCCCGGACGGCCGGGTCACCGCCGGGAACTCCTGCCCGCTCAACGACGGTGCGGCCGCGGTCGTGGTGATGTCGCGGGCCCGCGCCGACCAACTCGGGATCAAGCCCCTCGCCCGCATCATCTCGACCGGCGTCACCTCACTGGAGCCCGAGCTGATGGGCCTGGGCCCGATCGAGTCCAGCCGGCAGGCGCTAAGCCGGGCCGGGATGACCATCGAGGACGTGGACGTGGTGGAAATCAACGAGGCGTTCGCGGCGCAGGTGATCCCGTCGGCCCGTGGCCTCGGCGTTG
>JBEKKH010000882.1:0-2768 GCA_050010815.1 Streptosporangiaceae bacterium
GCAGCAGGCGACACCCAGATCACGATCGCGGGCAACCTCGTCGAGGATCCGGAACTGCGTTTTACCCCGGCGGGGCAGCCGGTGGCGCGGTTCCGGGTCGCGTCTACCCCGCGGTTCCTCGATAAGAACACCAATGAGTGGAAGGACGGCGACAGCCTGTTCCTGACCTGCAACGTGTGGCGGCAGGCGGCGGAGAACGTCGCGGAGAGCCTGACCCGCGGGATGCGGGTCATCGTCTCCGGCCGGCTGCGGCAGCGCTCCTATGAAACCAAAGAGGGCGAGAAGCGCACGGTGTACGAGGTCGAGGTCGACGACGTCGGTCCCTCGCTGCGCAACGCGTCCGCCAAGGTGAACAAGGTGGTCAGGTCCGGCGCCGGGGACGGTTCCGGGGGCGGCGGCTTCAGCGGCGGCCAGCGCAGCTCCGGGGGTTCTGGCGGCGGTCGGCCGTCGGGCGGCAACTCCGGTTCCGGTAACTCCGGTTCCGGCGGCGGCGGTTACGGCGGCGGGGAATCCGACCCGTGGGCGACCGACACCTCCAGCAGCAGCAGCAGCGGCAGCGGTTACTCCGACGAGCCACCGTTCTAAGTCACCGTCGGCGGCCCGAGCCGAGCGGCCTGAACCAACCAGTCCGATAATCAGATACCGACCATCCCCGCCGCAGGCGGGGCTCTAAGGAGCACCACGATGGCCAAGCCACCGCTGCGCAAGCCGAAGAAGAAGGTTTGCACGTTCTGCCAGGAGAAGATCGTCTACGTCGACTACAAGGACACCGGTCTGCTCCGCAAGTACATCTCGGATCGCGGCAAGATCCGCGCCCGGCGTGTGACCGGGAACTGCACGCGTCACCAGCGGGATGTCGCGACCGCGATCAAGAATTCCCGCGAGATGGCGCTGCTTCCGTATACGAGCACGGCGCGCTAGGAGTCAGGCAGATGAGTCGTACACCGATGAAGCTCATCCTCACGCAGGAGGTGAGCGGTCTCGGCGCACCCGGTGACGTCGTGGACGTAGCGGCAGGCTACGGCCGCAACTACCTGCTCCCGCGAGGTTTCGCGATGAACTGGACGCGCGGCGCCGAGAAGCAGATCGAGCTGATCAAGCGGGCCAGGGCGGCCCGGGACATCCGCGGCCTCGAAGACGCCAAGGTCGTCGCGGGTCAGCTCGAGAGCCTGCACGTGCGGATGCGCCGCCGGGCCGGCGGCAGCGGCAGGCTGTTCGGCTCGGTCGGGTCGGCCGACATCGCCGCTGCGGTGCGCGAGGCCGGCGGCCCCGAGCTTGACCGGCGCCGGATCGAGGTGCGCGACCCGATCAAGACCGTGGGCTCGCACCAGGTCCGGGTCAGGCTGCACCCCGACGTCAGCGCCGCGGTCGACATCGAGATCACCGCAAGCTAGACGCGACACCGCAAGCTGGCCAGCGGGACGGGACTCACCGCCCGCTGGTCAGCGGCGGGATCGTCGCCCGGTTACCCGCTCCCGGTTACCCGCTCCCGGTCACCCGGTGCCGGTCACCCGGTGCCGGTCACCCGGTGCCGGTCACCCGGTGCCGGTCACCCGGTGCCGGTCACCCGGTGCTGCCCGGTGTCGGCTACCCGGGAGGGTCGGCGTACCCGGACGCCAGCCGGGCCAGCTCCGGGTCTATTTCACTGACCATCGCCCAGATGGCGGCGACCTGCGCCTCCAGGTGAGAAGAATCCGCGTGCTTACGGGCGGCGTCGAGCTGCTCTATGGCCTCGGCGACGCGCCTGAACGCGGACTCATCTATCGAACACACCGTCGAAGGCTATCAGCTGGACGGTGGGCGCAAGCGTGCTTTCGAGGCGGGGTTATCCACAGTTTTCCTCCACAGGCACGCGCAGAAGCCCTGTGCATAACCCACGGAAAAATCCTCGCCAAGTATTTCTTCCACACAGCCAGTGGAGTGCGTTTCCGCAGCTAGAGCGTCTGTGGTGACCCTTCGTTCGGACTAATCCACAGGTCTATCCCCAGGCTGCGCACAACGTGGCCGGCGTGTTGCACAGCTTGTCCACACCCTCGTCCACCGGGTGACTTGGTACCCGGCCCTGCAGGCCGGCAAAATGTCACTGCCATCGGCTACAACGGTGTCAGACGGCCATGGCCACAGACGGGGAAGGAGGGGCGGGTGAGCGTTACCGAGATTGCTCCGAGGAACGACGATTTCGAGCGGACTCCGCCGCACGATGTGGCGGCGGAGCAGTGCGTCCTCGGCGGGATGCTGCTCTCCAAGGACGCCATCTCGGACGTGATCGAGGTGCTGGGGCCGACCGACCACTACCGGCCGGCCCATCAGCTGATCCACGAGGCCATTCTCGACCTGTACGGCCGGGGCGAGCCCGCGGACGCGATCACGGTCGCCAACGAGCTCTCCAGGCGCGGCGAGATCGCCCGGGTCGGCGGCGGACCGTACCTGCACACCCTGATCGCCTCGGTGCCGACCGCCGCCAACGCCGGCTACTACGCCCGCATCGTCAGGGAGCGCGCGATTCTGCGCCGCCTGGTGGAAGCCGGCACCCGGATCGTCCAGTTCGGTTACGCCGGGGAGGCCGACGCCGACGACCTGGTGGACCGGGCCCAGGCCGAGGTGTACGCGGTCACCGACCGCCGGAATGGCGAGGACTACCACTCGCTGTCCGAGATCATGCCCGGCGCGCTGGACGAGATCGAGGCGATCGGCAGCCGCGGCGGCGGCCTCACCGGCGTCCCGACCGGCTTCGCCGACCTGGACAGCCTGACCAACGGCCTGCACCC
>JBEKKH010000883.1:0-2764 GCA_050010815.1 Streptosporangiaceae bacterium
GAGCTGGAGCACCAGCCAACCAGTCGGGCCGGCCACCGGCTAAGCACAGCCGCTGCTAGCTCATGTATTCAAAATCACCGTCTTTAACTGGGAGCATTTGGGCTTTCGGGAGGGGTTTGTGCACTGGGATGCACAAAAAACTCCCCGGAGCCCAAATACTCCCGAACACGGGCACCACAGGCCGCTCGTGCCCCACGGCACGCACGCACAGGGACCTGTCCCTCCGGAGAGTGACCGCTCGGGACCACCATGACCGGCGCCCGGCACGTAGCCGCCTGACGACGCCAGGCGCCAGGCGGCAGGCGGCAGGCGGCGCGGGAGCCAGGCGGCAGGCGGCGGGCGCCAGGCGGCAGGCGGCGCGGGAGCCAGGCGGCGCGGGAGCCAGGCGGCGCGGGAGCCAGGCGGCAAGAGCTGCTTGCCGTCAGCCACGCTGATTCCCAGCCGGCACTATGGCCCGTTGTGCCGACTCCTGTCGGCACGATGTGCCACCATGCCGGCAAAATCCGGCAGCAGCGGCGCCCAAATGTGCCCTCTTTATGAATATTAAGTATGTTCTGACGGTTTCCGGATCATGTCCGGCCCGGACCATCGATGGTGGCTGGCCGAACCTTCGAGCCCGACGGTTGCCTCGATCGTGCGCCGCCGGGCCGGGCGGTGTTCGGACTCGGCATGCGGTATGGGGAGGCACCGGATCGATCGCGGAGCCCGGATCCGCCACAATAAACGGAGCTGCCTTTCCGTTCCTGCTTGCGTGCTCCCTGTGACCGATTTGGTGCTGGCAAGCCTTTGAGCTGGGGCTGCGGCCGGCATGGCGGGCCCCGCTATCGCCACGCGAATACGGGCTGGTCAAAATGGGCCACCCGGGTGGTCAGGCCATGCCGGGCCAGCTGGCAGAACTGATGGATGATGGCCGCGGTCGGCGCGTACACCCAGCCGTCGAGCAGCGCCAGCCGCAGGACCGGCGCCGGCGATTCCGGGATCCGCAGCAGGCTGGGCGGGCGGTCGAAGTCGGTCAGCGGGATCACGTGGATCCGCGCCACCTCCGAGGCCTGCCGGGTGAGCGTGCCCACCGGGCCGCCCCACACCACCACGGGCGTGATCAGGAAGCCGGACCTGGTTGCGTAGTCGTCGAGGATGCCGAGGACCTCGCCCGTCCCGAGCACCACGCCGGTCTCCTCGCGCAGTTCCCGCAGCGCCGCGTCCTCGACGGACTCGCCGGGTTCGCGGCTTCCGCCCGGCAGCGCCCACTGCCCGGAATGGTTCCGCAGGCCCGCCGCCCGCCTGGTGATCAGCAGGCAGGGCACATCGCCCTGCAGCAGCACGCAGACCGCCACCGACGCGGCCCGCAGACCCGGCCGCGAGATCGGCACCCGCCGGAACCCGGCCAGCTCAGCCGCGAGGCCACTCCTGTCGTCCGCCGCAGAACCCGCAGAACCCGCAGAATCCGCAGAACCCGCCACCATAAGCACCTCGGTATCGACGGCGGCCCGTGAACCGCCCTCCGGCGGCTACCTGCTCGCCTTGGCCCGGATGGCGTCCTTGAACCCGTCGGTCATGTTCCACTTGAAGTTCCCCGCCACGATAGCGGCATTCTGCAGCCGCTCGGCCAGCACGCTCCGCCGGTACCTGACCGTTTCCCGCAACGCCGCCTGCGGGTGGGCGATCACCTGCCGGGCCAGTGCCCTGGCCTCCTCCAGATGACTGCCGCCGGCCGCGACCTTGGTGATCAGGCCCGCCCGGAAGGCTTCCTGCGCCGTGAAGAACCGGCCGGTCAGCACCACGTCGTTGGCGAACGACGCACCGGTGGCGGCGGCGATGTGAGCCCAGAAGCTGGCCGTCGGCACGCCGAAGGTCGTCTCGGTGACCTGGAACCTGGTGTCCTCGGCGGCGACCACGAGTTCGCAGAGCAGGGCCGTGCCCAGGGCATGGCCGATCGCGTATCCGTGCACCGCCGCGATGAGCGGCTTGTAGTTCTCGCTGCGCAGGACCGCCTGCGTCTCGCTCGGCAGGGACCGGCTGTCCACCCCCTCGTCGGCGATGGCCAGCAGCCGCTGGTTGATATCCGACCCGCTCGAGAAGGCCCGGCCCGCCCCGGACACGATGCCGATCTGCGCGTCGTCGTCCCGGTCCAGGCGGTCCAGGGCCGCCACGTACTCGACCAGGCCGCTGTTGGTGAAGGCATTGAGCTTCTCGGGCCGGTTGAGCCTGATGTAGGCGATGCCGTCGATCACTTCATAGTCGATCATCTGCTGCCGTATTTCCTGTTGGCGTGAATCCGGGCCCGCCGCACCGGCCCCCGCGGCATGAACCGATGATCGCACAAAGATAGATAAATGTACAAGTATTGACACGTGTCGGTGCATCGCACTAATGTGCTCTTGACCTGCCCATCACGATCGGCCAGCGCACGCTCGTCTCAGAAGCGGGACGCCGCACTCAGGAGAGAGCCAATGACCTCCGAAGAGATCAGGACGGTCGAACGGCTCCGCGCGCTTCGCACGCAGGTCACCACCGAGATGGGCGGCCCGGCAGCGCTGGGCGCGATACACGCGGCCGGCCGCCGGACGGCCCGCGAGCACATCGCCCAGTTCGTTGACGCGGGGTCGTTCGGTGAAATAGGGACGTTCGCGACGTTCGTCGACAAGGTGACGGCACCCGAGCCCGGCCCCTACGGTGGCGGCATCATCGGCGGGCACGCCACCCTCGACGGCCGGCCGGTCACCGTGGCCGTGGATGACGACAGCGTGGCCACCCCGGCCCGGCG
>JBEKKH010000884.1:0-2759 GCA_050010815.1 Streptosporangiaceae bacterium
ATACGCGGCCGGCAAGCCATCCAGGGTGCCTACCTGATCGACATCAACGCGATGGTGTTCGGCATGCCGCGGGCCCTGTTTCCGGCCCTGGCCACCGGGCTGTTCGGCGGCGGAGCCACCACGCTCGGCTTGCTGTACGCCGCGCCCGGCGCGGGCGCGCTGATCGGCGCGCTCACCACCGGCTGGGTCAGCCGGATCCGGCGCCAGGGCCTGGCGGTCATCGTCGCCGTCATCGTCTGGGGCGCCGCCATCACCGGCTTCGGGCTGGTGCGCTGGCTTCCGGCCGGGCTGATGCTGGGGGCCGCGCTGGCGCTGCTCGCCGTCGCGGGCTGCGCCGACGTGATCTCGGCCGTGTTCCGCAGCACGATCGTCCAGCTCGCCGTGCCCGACGCGCTGCGGGGCCGGCTGGCGGGCGTGCAGATCGCCGTGGTCGCCGGGGGCCCCCGCATCGGAGACCTGGAGGCGGGCGCGGTCGCGACCGGCTTCGGCGACACCTTCTCGGTGGTCTCCGGCGGTCTGGCCTGCATTGTGGGCGCGCTCGTGCTAGCCCGGCTGCTACCCGGCTTCCGGCGTCAGCGGATAGCAGCAGCGCCGCCCGAGCACCCGCAGTTAACCGAGGGTTGGCTGTGGCCGGCTCAGTACGTGGCAAGGCTAACGTGACCGTGCGGGACTCTGCGGGGCCTGCGGGGGGCGCCGCCGTAGAGCTGGGCGGCTCGCCAGCAATACCACGCGACCACGCTGCGGTAGGGCCGGTAGGGCTCGCCGAGTAGGTCTAGTTGCTTCGGGGTAGGCGTGGGAATGCTCCACGCCAAGCCGAACCCCCGGCGCACCCCGAGGTCACCGGTCGGCCAGACATCCATCCGCCGGAGCTGGAACATGAGGAAGATCTCCGCTGACCACTTTCCGATGCCGCGGACCGTCGATAGCCGGGCCACGATCTCTTCGTCGCTCTCCCGGGCCAGCCGGCGAGAGTCAAGCACGATCGTGCCGTCGAGGACCTTGGTCGCGAGATCCTGCAGCGTGGCGGCCTTGCGGGCCGACAGACCCGCACCGCGGAGCAGTTCGGTCGGGGTGGCGAGGAGCCGCTCGGGGGTGACGTCGCCGTCCAGGGCCAGGACGAGCCGCCCGTGTATCGCCTGGGCGGCGGCCCCGGCGAGCTGCTGGAAGGTGACGGAGCGGACGAGGGTGGCGAAGTGCGTGTCGGTGGGTTTGGGAAACACCGGCAGGCCTGCTTCAGCGCGGAGGCGGGCGAGCACCGGGTCACGTTCGGCCAGGATCTGGGCGGCTTGCCGGGGAGTGACCCGGCGCGAGCGGGGAGCATCGGAGGTGGTCACGGGAGGCTCCCGGGCTGAGGCGAGAGGCGGTCGGGCGGGGGCGAGAGGCGGTCGGGCGGGGGTGAGAGGCGGTCGGGCGGGGGTGAGAGGCGGTCGGGCGGGGGTGAGAGGCGGTCGGGCGGGCGCGGTGCCTTCTGGCCGTGAGTGGCGGTGTATTCGGCCGCCAGCCAGGGTCCCAGGTCGTCGATGAGCATGCGCAGCACGGCGGGATCGGCGGTCGGCGTGCGGGCGGTCGCGGCGGCGGTGCGCATCTGCCCGGCTCGGCCGGCATAGTAATGGCCGAAGACCCGGGCGGAGGTGGCGAGGTCGCTGGTCCAGCCGTGCCAGCGCGGCATGACCAGCGTGAAGCCGGTGCGTACAATCCGGCGGGCCGCCGTCCGGCTGAGGGACTTACGCTCCGCGCCGGAGGCGGCTTGGACCGCTCGTTCACGCCAGCGGGCCAGGGCTAGGCCGAGATCGCCGTTGGTCTCCCGGGCGAGCAGGGAGTCAGGCCGGTAACGAGGCAGGTGCGCGGCGAGGTCCTCACCCAGCAGCGGAGTGCACAGGCAGGCGACGAAGAAGCCGAGGTCGTGTCGTTCGAGTTCGCTCAGCAGCGTGCTTGCGCGGCACAGGCCGACACCAACGCCGTCGATCTGGACGAAGGCGAGGTCAAGCGCGGCCTCGATCGCGTCAGCGTCGGCCCGGTCGGCGTACGCGGGCTCGTGGTGCAGGGCGAGCATCAGGTCCAAGTCGGACACCCCGGGGATGGCGGTGCCGCGCGGGATGCTGCCGTAGAGGTAGGCGCTGTGCAACCGACGTTCGTCGAATGCCACGGTGATCTGCTTGCGCGCAGCGTCAACCACCGGCGCGAACGTAGCTGGCACCCGGCTCAGCGAGCCTTCGCGCACGATCAGCCCGTCCTGGTCCAGGCCCCGCTGATTCATGAGATCACTTTGCCGTATGTACGGGCCGGTAACCAGCCAGCGCCGCCACGGCCGCGAAACTGGCCGCCGTTAGTCAGCCGTTTGCGGGATCACCACGTGCAGCCCACCGGATGGATACGCTTCGGTGCAGGCGGCGTGCTACGGGGGCGGCTTCGCCGGGGTCCCGTCAGACTCTGGTCAGATGGGGTAGCGCGTGGGTTCGGTGGTGTACTGGCGGCCGGACGGTGCGGTCCACCGGAAGGTGCCCGGGGTGATCTGCTCGCAGTTCCACCTCGGGTGCTGCTTGAGCCTGTGCTCGTGCCTGCACTTAGGTCCCCCATTGCACAGGCACGTTATGCCGCCATTTTCGAACGGTATGTTGTGCTCGAAGTCGCAGGTGGCCGCGGGCCGCCGGCAGGTCGGCCCGGTACAGGTGGCGTGCCGGATCTGGGCCAGGTGCCGGAGCTTGACGCCGGGGTCGTGACCGCGGGCCTGGAACCGGTGGTCGCATTCCTCCAGCGCG
>JBEKKH010000885.1:0-2752 GCA_050010815.1 Streptosporangiaceae bacterium
CGACGAACTGGAGTCAGCCCCTGAGTCCGACAGCGCGTACGATGCTGGCGACGCGGTCCCAGCCGGAGGGTCGGACGAGGCTGGCCGGACCAGCGGCACGGACGCGGAGATACCACTGCACCTGGGCGGTGACGCCGGAGGCGCCGGCCACGAGGATGTCAGTGCACCTGTGCCCGCGACTGAAGTCGCTTTCGGTGTGCCCCGACCGATCCGCGACCCGCTGACACTGCCGATGGCACTGCGCCGCCTGCGCCGGATCAGGACGCCGGGGCCGATCATGACCGTTGACATCGACGCGACCGTGGAGGCGACGGCCGACGCGGGCGGCCGGCTGATGACCGTGCTGACCCGGCCGCCGCAGCGCACGCTCGATCTCGCTCTCGTTGTCGACGGCGCGCCGTCCATGGATATCTGGGCGGGGACCTTCGACGAACTGGAACGGCTGCTCGCGCAGACCGGCGCGTTCCGGTCGGTGTCCCGCTGGACGCTGCGGCTGTCCGGCGATGGCGCCCAACTGCAATCACGAGATAACAGGGCGCAGCCGCCGCGCCGGCTCATCGACCCGTCTGGCCGACGGCTCGTGCTGCTTGCCACGGACGGACGGGACGAAGCCTGGTACTCGGCGGCCCCGTGGAACACGCTCGACGCCTGGTGCGCGGCTATGCCGACAGCACTTCTCCAGATGCTGCCCCAGCACTACTGGGCGACGACCGCCGTCGGTGACCCGTACCTCACTGCCACCGCGCTGCGCCCGGCCGCGCCGAACAGCCAGTACGTCCACCGTCTCGCCTGGTGGGCGGACGACCCCGGCGGCGTGCCGCTGCCAGTGGTGACGCTCAGCCCGCAGGCGATGGAGACCTGGGCGCACGTCGTCGCCGGCGGCAACGCCTGGACCACCGGGATCACCGCAGTTCCCCCCGCCCTAGAGTCCGCACCGCCGCCTGCCGGCAGCGGCGCGGACCCGCTTATGCTCGTCAACGACTTCAGATCCCGCGCCTCACGCGGCGCGCAGCGCCTCGCCCGCATCCTGGCCAGCACGGAAACCCTTTCCATGCCGCTGATCGAAGTCCTCCAGGACCGGCTCGCCCCAGAGACCGGCGTGCTCGAACGAGCCGAGGTCCTGGCCAGCGGCATGCTGACCCAAACCAGGGCGGCCGGCGGAAAGGTGCTCTTCCACTACCTGCCAGGCATACCCGAGATCCTGCGCCGCGGTGCCACCACGTTCGACGAATGGGACACCTACGCCGCCGTCAGCCAGTACCTCGAAGACCGCCACCGCCTCGGCGGCCCCCTGCACGCTCTGATCACCGACCCCGCTGGAACGGCCGAGCTTGACGCGGCCGAAGCACCGTTCGGGGCCCTGCACGAAAGCCTGGCTGTCCGTCTCGGCCTGCGGGACTCCGCTGCCAGCCGGACGACGTCCCCCACAAGATATGAACCTTCCGAGGGCGAAGACCCGGCTCCCGGTGAGATAGAACATGCCCTACGTGACGAAGCTGGCAGTCCCCTGCTTGATGAGGCAGGCAGCGTCCTGACCAGCGAGGCAGCAGCAGATGATCACGACCAGGTCGATCTCCGCAAGCAAGCCCAGGCCGCGGCCTTCGAGGTGACGGCTGGCGAGGACGAACTAGCCGCGGTCCTTGCCCGTGAAGTCGGCCGCGACAACGATGATCCACGGGGACATGGTGCTGACCTGGACACCGCAGTCGATGCCGGGCAGCAGGTCGTACAGGCCACCCCCGCCGGCCATCCCAGCAGGGCCAGACACCTGTCGAACCTCGGGAACGCGCTTCAGGCCAGGTACGAGCACACCGAGATGACGGCAGACCTGGACGCCGCCATCAGCTGTTTCCGCGAGGCTGTGCAGGCCGCCCCCGTCGGCCATCCTGGCCTCGCCAGCTACCAATCGAACCTCGGGAACGCGCTTCAGGCCCGGTACGAGCGCACCGGGGATCTGGCAGACCTGGAAGCCGCAACAGATCTCATCAAGCGCCTCGGCGTCGCCACCCTTCAGCCAGCCGCCCCGGACCATTCCGCAGGCGCCCTGCCTTCATCCACCGCGCAGATGAGCGTCCGGGCAGTAGATAAGGCCCGGTCCCGGATCGTGCTGTTCGGCACTCCCGCCTACGCCGATCCAGGGCTGCCGGACGTGCCGGTGATCGCCAACAACGTCGCCGATCTGGCCGCGGCGTTCACCGATCCCGACCTGGGCGGGTTCGACCTGGCGCACTGCGTGACCGTGCCTCCAGATGCCGGCGTGGCCGAGGTCGGGGATCTGCTGCTGCAGGCCGCGACGGAGGCTGAGGACCTTCTGCTGTTCTATTACAGCGGGCACGGGAAACTCTGGGACGGCGAGTACTATCTGTGTTTGGCCGGCACCAGGCCGGATCGGCTGCTGCCATTCACCGCCTTGTCGTTCGAAGCGGTGCGGGGTGCTTTCCTGGAGAGCCGCGCCAGGAACCGGGTGATTATCCTCGACAGCTCTTACAGCGGCCGAGCCATCGGACAGACTCTCGGCGACGACGAGGTGTTGAGCCAGCTCGAGGTGGCCGGCACCTACACGCTCACTTCCGCCTCTGCTGCCAGAGAGGCGCTCTTCCTGCAGGGGGAACTGCATACCGCGTTTACCGAACGCCTGTTGCACCTGCTGCGCACCGGGCTTCCCGAGGCCGGGGAGTTGCTGAGCCTGGGCGACATTTACCGGGCGCTGAGAAGACAGTTGCATGCTGAGGCGCTGCCTGAGCCTCAGTAT
>JBEKKH010000886.1:0-3167 GCA_050010815.1 Streptosporangiaceae bacterium
ACTTCGGGCGGAAGCTGAGCAACCGGACCGGCCGGATCGACCTGTCCGGGATCTCCCAGCGGTGGCTGCGCGACCTGGCCTGGGACCACCTCGCCGGCGTCTTCCGCTCGCCGGGCTGCCCGTCCCGGTCAGGTACGCCGACGAGCCGGCGTTCCGCCGGTGGTGCGCGTCGGCCCCGGCGGTGATGCGGCCGGGACAGGTCAACCTGCGGGGGCTGCACCCGCTGGCCCGGGCCGAGATCCAGTGGGGCATGGCCCGGCATGCCCGGGGCCAGCACGGGCGGTGGGAACTGTCGGTGCTGCAGCGGCTGGCGGACTACAGCCGTGACCAGTCGCTGAGCTCCCTGACCGACCTGGCCGCGGACGACGCCGGCCTGCGCCAGGCGGCCGGCCAGGCAGTCGCCCGCATCGCGGCGGCGATCGCGGGTGCGGTCGGGCGCCTCTACCGGACGCCGGAGGAGACCAGGGAGGACGGCTACATCCTCGCCGGGCACTTCGGGCGGAAGCTGAGCAACCGGACCGGCCGGATCGACCTGTCCGGGATCTCCCAGCGGTGGCTGCGCGACCTGGCCTGGGACCACCTCGCCGGCGTCTTCCGCTCGCCGGGCTGCCCGGTGCGCTCCCGGCGGCGGCCATGACCCGCGGGCACTGACCGCGGAGCACATGCACCAGTTCGCCGCCGACCAGCGGCAGCGCGAGCGTGACGGGCTGATCTCGCTGGGAGTCACGGGCCAGCAGGGCAAGCCGTCGGCCGTCACGGCCAACACCATGCAGGTCGTCTTCCACCGCACCCGGAGACTGATGCGCTGGGCGCTGGAGTCCGGCGAGGCCGGACGGCTCGGCCTGGACCGCGGCTTCATCACCTCGGCGCCCGCCGCGGGCGCCACCGCCCAGCGGACACGCGCCCCGTTCACCGACGAGGCCGCCCGGGCCCTGGGCGACGAGGCCAACCTGGCGAAGCTGGCCCGCAACCACGATCCGCACGACCGCGGCCTGCGGGACATCTGGGAGACGATCATCGTCACCGGCCGCCGCTGCGGCGAGGTCTTCAGGCTCCGCCTGGACTGCCTGGGACGATACGGCGGGCTTCCCATGCTCTGGCACGACCAGACCAAGGTCGGCAACTACGACGAGGCGGTGCGCATCCCCGAACGGGTCTACCAGATGCTGGAGGAACGCCAGCGCAAGACCCTGGCCGTCTTCCAGGAGCGGAACAACCGCCCGCCCGCCGCCGCCGAACGTGAGCAGATGGCGCTGTTCCCGACGAACCTCCACAACCGGGAATGCCGGTACTCGGTGTCCTACTCGTGGTTCCACCGGGGCTTCAAAGCCTGGATCGACGAGCTCGACATCGGCCGGCAGGTACCCCACCAGGCCCGTCACTCCCTGGCCACCAGCCTGCTGCGGGCCGGCGCGAGCCTGTCTCACGTCCGCCGTTACCTCGGGCATATTTCAGAGCGGATGACTCAGCGCTACATTCACCTGGCCCAGTCCGACCTCGAAGACGTCCTTCAGCAGGTCTGGGTCGCCGGCCCCGGATCCGCCAGCCCCGGCGAGCTGCTCGCCGGGGAGGCCGCCCCGCTGTCCCGTGAGCAGGCCCAGGCCCTCGCGATCGACCTGTCGCGGCGCAGCACCCCGGCCGAGGGCGGGTTCTGCACCTTCCAGCCCGTCGTGGACGGCAGTGCCTGTCCGTGGAACCTCGACTGCGGCAACTGCGGCAAGTTCGTGCTGTCGGGAGCGGACTTGCTCTACTGGCGGCGCAAGCGCGAGCAGTGGCGGCTGCTCGCGGAAGGCGCGCCCGACGACGCGACGGCTGATTACCTGCACGCGTACTTCGAGCCGACGGCCCGCGCGATCGACGGCCTGGAGAAGGCCCTCGCGGGCCTAGGGCTCCTCGATGACGCGCTCGCGCTGGACATGCGCAAGCCCCAGGACTACTTCCACCGCGTCTGGAGCACCGCCTTCCGTGCTTCCGACCTCGCTGCCGCCGGCGATGATGAGCAAGACGGCGAGGAACAGGAGGAAACCGCGTGAGCACCGAAGCGGCCCTGGCCGCGCGCCGGCGCAGCACCGAGGCCGCCCTCGTCCGCGTCCGCGACGCAGTCGCCCGGCTCCGCCGGGAGAAGACGCAGGTCAGCGTTGCCGCGGTCAGCCGGCGGGCGGGCGTGTCCCGCACCTTTATCTACGGCAACCCCGACGCCAGGGCCGCCGTCGCCGCCGCGATCGCGGCGGCCGGGGAGCAGCGCACCCGGATCCTCGACGCCCAGGGCGGCGAGCGCGAGGCCACCTGGCGCGAGCGGGCACTGAACGCCGAGGACGCGCTCAAGGCCGCCCACCATGAGATCACCGTCCAGCGGACCCGCATCGGCGAGCTCCTCGGCCAGGTCAGGGACCAGCAGTCCGGGTGGACCGAGGAAGCCGTCCGGCGGATCACCACCGAGAACACCACGCTCAAGCAGCGCGTCCGTACCCTCACCGCCGGCAACCGCACCCTCGAAGAGAAGCTCAAGGCCGCACGGGAGAACCTCCGGTTCCACGACAAGCGCATCGCCGACCTCGAAGCACAGCTCGCCCCGCCCCAATAGGCCCAGGCAGCACCATCCGCGCAGGCAAACCGTCGAAGCCCTGCCCGCCTGACGGCGGGCAGGGCTTCGCCCATTCCCGCACGCTGCCCGCCCGTGGCCCGCGACCGCACCACGGATCGCCCGCGGCTCGCCGTCGAGGGCCTGGCCGCACCCGGCAACGACCGGACGAAAGCCGCCGGCCGGGCCCGGCCCCCACCTCTCGTCGGCGCCAACGGCCTCAGCCCGCTGCCTGCCGTCACCTCTCGTGAGCACCTGCACCGGCACGGACGGCGGGAGCATGGCCGAAACCGGCGAAAATCGTGCGATCGCTTCCCACGGACGAAATCGACACGCCGGATCAGCGGGAAAGCCTGCGCCTATCGTTGCTGACATGTAAGCTACGTGTATCAGCAGGTCAAAGAGTTGATTCTGGCGCTCCGGTCGGTAAAGAACCTGACGTCGTAACTGTCCATCTGCTCCTTGCTCCTGTCCGTCCTGCGTGTCCTCTTCCAGGCGGCGTAGCCACGCCGTCAGCGTGCTGCGCCGGGCCCGCACGCCGCCGCCGGGCAGCCGCACGGCCGACGGCCCGGCTCCTTGCCGGCGC
>JBEKKH010000887.1:0-2738 GCA_050010815.1 Streptosporangiaceae bacterium
CGAGGCGCCGGTGCTCGCCTACATGGACGTCGACCTGTCAACGGATCTGACCGCCTTGCTCCCGCTGGTCGCGCCGCTGCTGTCGGGCCACTCCGACCTGGCCATCGGTACCCGGCTGGCCCGCACCGCCCAGGTCGTGCGCGGCCCTAAGCGCGAGATCATCTCGCGCTGCTACAACGTCTTGCTGCGCGGCACCTTGCACACGCGTTTCTCCGACGCGCAGTGCGGGTTCAAGGCCATCCGCCGCGAGGTGGCTCAGCAGCTGCTGCCGCTGGTGGAGGACACCGGCTGGTTCTTCGACACCGAGTTGCTCGTGCTGGCCGAGCGGGCCGGGTTGCGAATCGCCGAGGTGCCCGTGGACTGGGTGGACGACCCGGACAGCCGGGTCGACGTCGTCGCCACGGCCCTGGCCGACCTGCGCGGTGTGGCCCGGCTGGGCCGGGCGCTGGCCACCGGGCGGCTGCCGGTCGCGGCGCTGCGCGCGCAACTGGGCCGGGCGGATCTTCGCCAGCGCCTGAGCACCTGACATCCCACCGACCACTTGACGAGGACTTCGCCATGACCACGAAGCTGCTGCCACCGCGGCACGCCGCCTACCGCGCCGCCGACGCCATCGGCACCGAGGATCCCGCTCCGCCGGATGACCGCCGCCACCTGCAGCGGATCTGGCGCAGTCCAGCCGGCCAGCCGGCCTGGGCGCGCCCGGCCCTGCTCGGCCTGCTCGCCCTGACCGCGGTGCTGTACCTATGGGACCTTTCTGCTTCCGGCTACGCCAACAGCTTCTACGCCGCCGCGGTGCAGGCGGGCACCAAGAGCTGGAAGGCATTCTTCTTCGGCTCGCTGGACTCGGGCAACTCGATCACCGTGGACAAACCGCCTGCCTCGCTGTGGGTGATGGAGATTTCCGGCCGGATCTTCGGCTTTAATTCCTGGTCGCTGCTGGTCCCGCAGGCCCTGGAGGGGGTCGCCGCGGTCGGGTTGCTTTACAGCACCGTGCGCCGGGTGGCCAGCTCCACCGCGGGCCTGGCCGCCGGGGCGGCGCTCGCGCTCACCCCGGCCGCGGTACTGATGTTCCGCTTCGACAACCCCGACGCGCTGCTCACCCTGTGCCTGGTCACCGGGGCCTACGCGGTGACCCGGGCGCTGGCGGCCGGACGGACCCGCTGGCTGGTGCTGGCCGGGTCGGTGATCGGGCTGGCGTTCCTGACCAAGATGCTGCAGGGCTTCCTGGTGCTGCCCGCCTTCGCGCTTGCCTACCTCGTCGCCGGGCCCGTCTCGCTGCCGCGCCGGATCGGCCAGGTGCTCGCCGGTACCGCGGCCGTGCTGGTGGCGGCCGGCTGGTGGGTGCTGGTCGTCACGCTGTGGCCGGCCGCCGACCGTCCCTACATCGGCGGCTCGACCAACAACTCGATCCTGGACCTGGTCTTCGGGTACAACGGCCTGGGCCGGATTCTTGGGGGCAGCGGCAATGGCGGCGGGGGCGGTTCGGGCGGGGCTAGCGGCTCCAGCTTCGGCGGGGCCACCGGCTTGTCCCGGCTGTTCAGCAGCGAGATGGGGAACGAGATCTCCTGGCTGCTCCCGGCCGCGCTGGTCGGGTTCGTCGCCCTGCTGTGGTTCACCCGCCGGGCTCCGCGTACCGACCGGCTGCGCGCGGCCGCCCTGCTGTGGGGCGGCTGGCTGCTGGTCACCGGACTGGTGTTCAGCTACATGCAGGGCACCATCCACCCGTACTACACGGTGGCGCTGGCTCCGGCCATCGCCGCGCTGGTCGCCTTGGCCGGGCACGCCGCCTGGGCCCGCCGCGCGACCGTGGCCGGCCGACTGACCTGCGTCGCGCTCGTCCTGGCGGCCGGGCTGTGGAGCTTCGTCCTGCTCGGCCGGACCAGCAGCTGGCAGCCCGAGCTGCGCTGGATCGTGCTGGTCCTCACGCTGACGGCCGCGATCGGCCTGGCCGTGCCGATCCGGCCCCGGCTGGCCGTGCGCGCCCTGCTCGCGGGCGGCCTGGCGGCCGCGCTGATCGGGACCGCCGCGTTCGGCGTGGCCACCGCGGCCAGCCCGCACACCGGCAGCATCCCGAGCGTGGGTCCCGCGGCCGCCGCCACGTCCGGCGGCGGACCGGGGACCGGCGGCGGACTGCCGTCCGGCCGGACCGGCGGGGCAGCCTCGGCTGCGGGGTCGGCGAGCCGCAGCGGCACCGGAACGTCCGCGCCGGGCGGCACCGCGAAGGCCGGCTCGGCGAAGGCCGGCTCGGCACCAACCGCCTCGGTACCAAACGGTTCCGCGCCGGGCGGCTCGGCCAAGACCGGCTCGCTGCCCTCAGGGTCCGCGCCGGCCGGGTCCAGGACGGGTGGCCCGACGGCGGGCGGGACCGGCGGCGGCATGACGGCCGGCGGGGGTGGCGCGGCCACGAGCACCGCGCTGACCGACGCGCTCAAGGCCACGTCGTCGAGGTGGGCCGCCGCGGTCGTCGGTGACCAGAGCGCGGCCACGCTCGAGCTGGCCTCCGGCAAGGCCGTCATCTCGATCGGCGGCTGGAGCGGGACCGACCCCTCTCCGACGCTGGCTCAGTTCGAGCGCTACGTCGCCACCGGGCAGGTCCGGTACCTGATCGCCTCCGGCGGCACGGCAATGGGCGGCGGTTCGGCCGGCGTGGCCGCCCAGATCACCAAGTGGGTGGAGGCGCACTACAAGAAGATCACCATCGGCGGGCAGACGGTATACGACCTCAGCCAGCCGCT
>JBEKKH010000888.1:0-2738 GCA_050010815.1 Streptosporangiaceae bacterium
GATGAGCGCTACGGCCTGGACCGGCGCGAGGCCATGGGCGGGAACGCGGGCGCCTGGATTCCGGCGCCTGACCCCAAAGCCGCGCAGGGCCCGCTTACCGGCATCTGGCTCAGCACATACGAATACGAAAGCTCCAGCCGCGATGAGACCTACACTGACCGGCATTACGTGGTGATCATCCAGCACGGGGCGAAACTCCAGCTCCGGTCAATGCCCGGCTCGGCTTCCCGCCTGATGATGGACCTGACCGTTAACGGCCAGGTGGTAACGGGCACGTGGACCGAGGAAACCAGCCCCGATGGTTACTACCAGGGCAGCGTGTACCACGGCGCTATCCAGCTCTTGCTAGAGCCGACCGGGCACAGGATGACCGGCAAATGGGTAGGCTTCGGCCGCGAATTCGACCTGAACACCGGGCCCTGGCGGCTAGAGCTAGTCTCGGCCGACACTGGCAAGGATGCGATGGCCAGGTACAACCGGGCGCCTGAGCCCGACGTCGTGACGTCCTGACGTCCTGCGACCCGTGAGCAGCCGGGAGCTTGATCTTCTCGCTGCAGCGCAGGCACAGGTTCGCCCGGGCGGCTCGTAATTCGATCACCCAGTTAAGGAACGTCACCGCGGCAGCGAAGGCACCGCCAGCACCCAGCACCGCAAGCGCGATCGAGCGATGCGCGGCGTACATCAGTCCACCAGTCGTCAGGGCGACGAGCAGGGCCAGGGTCAAGACGACGGCCGACCGTAGCGGAAGCAATGCACGCTTGCGCCCGCCGGGGTCATCTGATTCCATATCGACGCGGACCTCCTTCCTGGCGAGTGCTGCACGAGGCGGCAGCAGCGGCGTACATCCCGGGGGATCGAACCTCGTGGCCCTCCCATATGAAGTATCCCCTGTTCCTGAGCGGGTTCAGGGCTAGACGGCCCGCGATTAAGCGGCCAGTTCGGTGTAATCTCCATAGCGTGATCACAGAGCCGGGCACGATCGAAGACATGGTGGCCGACGCGACAGCCGCCGGGTACCAGGCCACCGGGCGGCTAATCCGGGACTGGACCCAGCACGGGCTGCTGGACTACCCGCAAAAGCGGCCTGCAGGCAAAGGCCACGGCTCAGCGCCAGCCCTCTACCCGGCAAGCCAGCGGAACCTGCTGCTGACGCTGCTGTATCACCGGCCCGGCAAGAACATCAGCAGCCTGGCCAGGATTCCGGTCTCTATCTGGATGTACTGGGGCGAGGAGTACGTGCCGCTCCGGCAGGCACACCGTGCCCTACTGCGCTCCCTGGGCGACCCGCAGGCCGGCCCGCGCTACGCCCGGGATGCCACCAAGGCCAGCAAAGACCGCTCCCAGGCCGTCGCCCGGGAGATGCTCAGCCAGATGGACAACCCGCAGGCGACACCGCAGGCACGCCGGGAACTGCTCGATGCGCTGGCAGAGACCGCCTACAGCGGCCGACCGGACTTCGAGCGCCTGGAGCACGCCGTCAGCGCCGTCTTCGACGCGGGCACCACGCAAATCCGGCGGGCCGTCGGCCACCCGTCCGCGCCGGTCACCACCGAGGCGCTGGTCATGGGGGTCAGAGCGCGCGTCATGGCGATCGAGGCGCTCACCTCCGGTCAGGTGACTGACGAAGCGCTCACCCAGGCCCGCGACGCGCACCTGTTCGGGTACGCCGACTACATCGCCCGGTATCCCGTTCTGGCCGCCACGGCGCCGCCCGGCGCCCCGCAGCTATATGCGCCCATCACCGCGGACGACACGGTCAGCAACTGCTGCAGGCACCTAGTGCTCGCGCTCGGCATGGAGCTCATGTTCCCCGAGCAAGCGAAACGGATGCGACAGGCCCGCGCGTACATGCGGCGGCCCGGCCCCACCGCGTTCGGGCTGACCGAGGCCGACATGCGCAGGCAGCGGCACGGGCAATAACCGGCCTGGCGTCCTGATCCACGGGAGCGGAGCCGGATCTACACTAGGCGTCGTGTATCAGTTGGACTTCGCGGACTTCAACGAAACGGAATTCGAGGAGTTCTGCTTTGAGCTGTTGAAGGGCCTTCCAGGCTTTCACAACGTTGACTGGCGGAAAGGAACCCCGAAGCCGAGCAGTCCGGCAGACCGTGGCCGTGATATCGCCGCCGAGGAAGATCACGTCGACGTCGATGGAGCGCGACACGTCGAAACGTGGTTCGTGGACTGCAAACATTATGAGCGCGGGGTCCCGCCGGAGGCTGTCCAAGGGCTCCTGACCTGGGCGCAAGCGGAACGGCCGCACGTCGCGCTCGTGATCGCATCCGGCTTTCTGTCCAACCCCGCGAAGGACTACCTCAGACATTACGAGCAGAACAACCGGCCGCCGTTCCGAATCAAGTACAGGGAGCGGCCGACCGTCAACGAGCTTGCCTGGCAGGACCGCGAGCTGCTCGCGCGCTTCTTCACGAGCGGGACACCTTGGAAGCCCACGGACGTCGAGCACATCATGCAGTGCGAGCTAGCTGGGTGCAAGCATCCGGCGGTTTACGTCATCGAAGATGATCGCGCTGACACGGTGCTCGGCTGGTGCGAGCTTTGCCGTGATGTCGCACAGCAACAAGAGGAAGAGCTTGGGCAACTTAGCGCCCGCCAGAAACGGCTACGCAAGGTGGTTGAAGAGCCCTCGTAGAGTCGGCTCTGCTCCGGCGAGATGCGGTGTACTTTCAGCGCCATGGCGGTAAACCGCACCGTATGCGCAGGTAGGCCCTTACGCGGTC
>JBEKKH010000889.1:0-2724 GCA_050010815.1 Streptosporangiaceae bacterium
AACCACCACTCCCGGCTGCTGGTCGTCGCGACGCCGGTCATCCGCAAGGTCATCACTGAGGGACGCAGGCTGTCCTACCTCAACCGCAACGCCGACTCCGGCCGGTGCGGCCTGATCCTGTCCGGACCGGCCCGCACCGGCAAGACCACCGCGATCACCCAGCTCGGCAAGACCCTCGAAGTCATCCACCGCCAGCGCCACCCCAATTCTGGCAGCGACATCCCGGTCATCTACATCACCGTCCCGCCGGCCGCGACCGCGAAGATGATCGCGATCGAGTTCGCCCGGTTCCTCGGCCTGCCCGTCATCCGCCGGGCGAACCTGACCGACATCATCGAGTCCGTCTGCGGGGTCTGCGCCGACACCCGTGCCGGCCTGGTCGCGGTCGATGAGATCCACAACGTCAGCCTGGCCACCCGCGCCGGGGCCGAGGCGTCCGACATGCTCAAGTACTTCTCCGAGCGGATCCCCGCGACCTTCGTCTACGCCGGCATCGACGTCGAGCGCGCCGGGCTGCTGTCCGGCACCCGCGGCGAGCAGATCGCCGGGCGCTTCGGCATGGTCCGGACCAGCGCGTTTCCCCGCGGCGAGTACTGGACCGGGCTGGTCTCCGCCCTGGAAGATAGCCTGCGACTGCACCGCCACCAGCCCGGCGCCCTGACCGGGCTCGAGGAGTACCTGCACCGCCGCACCGGCGGCATGATCGGCAGCCTGCTCCGCCTCATCCGCGGCGCCGCGATCCAGGCCGTCCTCGACGGCACCGAGAAGATCACCCGGGCCGCCCTCGACTCCATCGGCGTCGACATCGCATCCGAGGCCGCCGACACAGGCAGGCGTCGTCCCCGGAGCAGCCAATGACACCTGATAGCGGGCCGCTCCCACCGCCGCTCCCCATCCGAGTCCGGCCCGCTGCCGGGGAGACCACCGAGTCGTATATCCGGCGCCTGGCCCGCGCCAACCACCTCCGCCCGAGCCTGCTGCAGGTCTACGTCCGCAACCCCGACGTTCCCACCGGGGCGATCCGCATGCGGCGGCTCGCCGCAGTCAGCGGCAGCACCCGCACCGCGCTCGCCTTCGCCCTCACCGGACTCACTCCCGCCATCGAGCCGCGCCGCCTGCTGCCGTCACCTGCCGAATCCCAGACGGCCCGCAAAGCCCGGCTGTTCGGCATCATCCGCGACGACGCCGCCCGCGGCATGTCCATCCGGCAGATCGCCGGCCGCCACCGCGTTCACCGCCGCATGGTGCGCCAGGCACTCGCCGAGCCCGCCGGGCCGCCGCCGCGCAAACGGGGAACACGGCCAGCGCCAGCCATCGGCCCCATCCAGAACGTCCTGGACAAACTCGCAGACGAACCCCTCAACATCTGGGAGATCTGGACCACAGTGATCGACGAGCATGACTCTGACGCCTCATACGCAGCCATCAGGGACTACATCCGGGCCCGCCGTCTTGCCGGGCAATTCGGAAGCCTGGATCCGGCGTCCCGCCAGAGCCAGGTGTCCGGCCCTATCACTGAAGAACGCGTTGCCAGGCCCGAGACCCTCGGCACGGGCAAGTCACATGACCGGGCGGCAGTATGAACGCAACGATCGCAGTGGCCCTCATCACGAGCGGCGCAGGACTCGCCGTGGCAATACTCAGCGTCCCCATTAGCTACGTTCTCGGCCAGCGAGCGCGCCGCGAGCAGACGCAAGACCTCATGGCACGCTACCGCGACCCTTTTCTGTGGTCCGTGCACGACCTGCGCAGCAGGATCGGGACAATCCTGGATGACGAGTTCCTGACCCGGTTCCTGGTCAACGGCGAGGACCAGATCCTCCCAGACGGTGAGGTGATGCGCGCCTACGCCCTCCGGCACACCATGTTCGTGCTAGCGGAGTACCTGGGATGGGTGGAGATCATCCGGCGCTCCGTCGGGTTCCTCGACCTAGGCGACCAGCAAAGCAGCCGAGCCCTGCTCGAGCACCTGAGCATCATCCGCAGGGTGCTGTTCGCCGCTGACCTCAGCCCGGTATTCCATGTCCCAAACGGCCATCAGCGCGGGATCGGCGAGCTGATGATCGTGCCCGACCAGGATGGCACAGGAAGAAGCTGGCGCTGCATCGGCTTCGCTGAGTTCTGCAGCCGGCTCGACACCGCCCCGGACTTCGCAGCCTGGTTCGACCGGCTCGGCCGCGGTATCACCAGCTACGCCTCAAGCCCCGCGAAAAACCACAACCGGCTGGAAGAGCTCCGTGGCCGCCTAACGCAGCTGATCGACTTCCTCGATCCAACCCGCACGCGATTCCCGCTGCGACACGAGGAACGGCCGCAATACCGGCCCCCCGATCAGGCCGGGTAATTTCCCGGACGAGGCGGTACTGGCAGCCTGGGCCGGGGCGAGCATCGAGACCATCTACGCCAGCGGGCCTCCCCGCTCGGGCCGACTTAATTGAGACCCGGGCCGTAATGGGCCGATTTAAATGAGACAGGGCCGACTTGCCGGAGACAGGACAGCTGGCACGACGGTGGCGCGCACCTGCACGGTACGCGCCACCGTGCCCTCATGGTGGCCGCCCGGCGGGCGGTCCTCCCCAAGGGCCGCCCCCTCCTGGCCGGGCGGGCACAGGGCCGTGCCGTCGAGTGGCTTCGGGCGGGCTCCCCAGCCGGCCCTGCACCGGGCCGGGCGGACTTGACGGGGCGGGCAGAGTCGCGGGTGGATGCCTGCGGTCCCGGGCGGCA
>JBEKKH010000890.1:0-2724 GCA_050010815.1 Streptosporangiaceae bacterium
CCGTGGCCAGCCTGCCCCCGCTGACTCCCCGGCAGCGCGACATCCTTGCCGTGCTGCTGCGCCAGCGCCGCTGAGACCCCCGCACGAACGACTCCGCCCCGCCCGGATCGATCCGAGCGGGGCGGTCCGCTTTCCGTGCTGTCCGTCCGGAGCGGCGGCTAGCTACCTGGGCGGCTCCGCAATACGGCTGGTGCCCGCCCCTGACCTGGCATTCGGGGCACCGCCAGTCGTAGTCTCCGAACGTGAACCAGGGCCATCTCGCTTCGAAGACGTGTCCGGCCGGGCCCGTCTGCGGCCCGATCCTTACGCCTACCCAAGTGCCTGAGCCGCCGTAGCCCCGGGGCCGTCCGCTCAGTTGCGCTGCCGTGTTCCTGCGCCGCTGCGAGCGGCCCGCTCGTCGGCACGAGCCCGGCCTGCCTTGAGCAGTTCCCTCGCGTCGTCCAGCCCGAATGCTCCCGGGCCGGGGATTCGGCTGACGGCCTTCATCCTGGGCTGGTGGTGGGTCGTGATCCTGCCGGGGATGCGGCCGGTGTGCGTACGGCACGGCTGGCCGGCGTCAGCTCCGCAGGACGGGCACTCGACCAGGTTCGCTACCCAGACATGCAGCCAGGCGGTGCATTCTCCCTCGTCGTCGTACGGCCAGAACCCGACGTAGGGCAGGGGGTCGCCGTCCGGCGGCTGCGCGGTGACGGCGGGGGCCGGCTGACCGTGGTGGGTCGCGCCTTGCGCTCGGGCTGCCGCGACGTCAAGCCTGTCGTGATGCGGTTCGGAGACCCTGCCCGGGATGCGCCCGGTAAAGGTCCGGCACGGCGTGCAGGGGGCCGCCCCGCAGTACGGGCACCCGACCAGGTTCGCCAGCAAGCGGACCCACCACGTCCAGTATTGGCGCTGTTCGTCCTCGGGCCGCAAGACGATGACCCGCTCCGTGGTCCCGTCCGGGGCGAGCACCAACTTGGCCACCTCGCCGTCGGCGCGCTTCTCCCAGCGGAAGCGCGCGGCCGGACCGCTGTCCCGATCTCCCACGCATGCCAGTCTGCCCTGTCGGCAGCGGCACGTCCGGGAAAACCGCTCCGCGAGCCGGGATGGCATGCCGCCTGCCCTGCCGCATCTTCTGGCCTGGCCGTTGAACGCAGACAGCTAGAAAACGTGACAATAGGCGCCAGGAGATGCTGCTCTCATCCAAGGACGGTGAGCCGTTGCTGGCTGGTGACCGCGAGCCCCGCCCTCGCCGTGCCCGCGCTCCGGGCAGCGGCCGGCGCGCAGTGCCCTACGCGCTGGTTCTCGCGGGTCGGAGTGGCGTCTACCTGGTCCGGTGCCCGGCGTGCCGGGCGGACATGATGTCCCGGTGCCGTGATCCCGGGAAGGACTCGCCGCGGCTGCTCCCGCACTGGAAGCGGCTGGCGGTCGCCCTGGCCCGCGTCCTCCTCACCGCGGCGGCCAGCGAGAACCCGGTGCAGTTCGCGGTGGCCGTCGAGGACGCCGATCCCGGAACGCGGGCTCGCGGCCAGCAGGCGGCTGGCGGCGCTCACGAGGCCGTGCCAGATGACGTCGACGAACTGATTGCTTACGTGTCCGTGCGGCACCTGCTCGGCCTGGCCGGCTCGGTCCTGGGCCAGCTCGACCAGCGCACGCTCGACCTGAGCGGCCAGCGCGAGCAAGTCCAGGCCCTGGACGCCGAGGTCGAGCAGGCACGCCGGTCAGCGGTCCTGCTGCACCAGGGACTCACCCGCCCGGACGGCGGCACCCCGAAGCTCGGGCTGCCCACCCCGGCCCAGGCGGCGGTCTGGGAAGAACTCCGCCAGCTCGACGGCATCCGCCGGGAAGCTCTCCGGCGCGACCAGGACGCCGCACGCCGGCACCCCGGCCGCGAGCCGGAACGCTGGACCCTCAGCGGCTACCAGCCGGACGGCTGCTTCACCGCCCGCCGCGCCGACGGCCTGGCCCTGGCCGGGTGGTCCGAGGTTCCCGAAGCGGTCGCCGCCACGCTGGTTCCCTGGTCGGACCCGCCCGGCAGCCCGGTCAGCGTGCAGTGGGAGCAGCAGCCGCCGCGCCCAGGCCGGCGGCGCCCGTTCGACGGGTGGCCCCGCCGCGTGGGCGTGAGCGCGCGGAAGGCATGGGAGGCCCAGCCCCCCGGGTGGACCGCCGACTTCGCCGCCGCCGTCGCCGAACTGCGCGCCTCCTGGCCGGGCGGCCCGCTGCACGTCCGGCTGGCGGAGGCCGCCGCCCGGCTGAACGCCGGCGAGCCCCAGGCCCCCTTGCTGCTCCTTGGCCAGCGGCGGCGACCGGGCAGGCAACGTGCTGCTGGGGCGGACCTCGGCCGCCGAATGGGTCAACCCCGCCGCGGTCGCCCACAGCGGCACGATGACCTGGAACGACTTCGGCTCGCACCGGCCGCACAGGGTCAGGGAACTCGCCGCCGCCCTGCTGGGTGACCTTGACCCGGCCAGCCTCGCGGAAGACACCTGGGCCGGGCCGCAGGAGGCGGTGACCCTGACCCGCGTGCCCGGACCAGCCGGGCCGCTGTACCAGATAAGCGGGAACGGCCAGCACCGCATCCACACGGCCCGGCTGCTCGGGTTCCCCGTGCTCTGGGCGCTCACCAGCCAGTACACGCTGCCGACCCGCATCGACTGGTACAGCCTCACAGACGGGGACGAGGTCCCGTCCGGCCAGGTCAGAGCCGACGCCCTGGCATGCTGGCGGGGCGCCCTCCAGCACGGGCTC
>JBEKKH010000891.1:0-2717 GCA_050010815.1 Streptosporangiaceae bacterium
GATCTCGCCGCAGTTGCGCTCGCGGCCGATCAGGCCCGTATCGAGCTTTTTCACACCTCAGCCATCCCATAACTGACGAAACGCCGCACACCCCGTCCAACGGCTGTGCCGTGGGAATCCGCGGCAGGGTAAGCGTAGCGATTCCCGCGCGTCACCCCGCCGCAACCGCGTGCCCGGCGGCGGCCGGAAGCGCGGGCCGCCCTGGCGAGCCAACTGGCGACTTCGCCGATTCGAGGTAGCTGGCGCCCGCGCAAACATTGGCTTGGTACCCAGATCACGCCAGCCGTGACCACCAAGCCGGGAGGCAGAAATGACCGCAGCAAGCAACAAGCCCGCACACCGCACCGTGGTCGCCAACATCTCCCTGTCCCTGGACGGCCGCGTGGCCGGCCCGGGCGGCGACTACGACATGAGCTGGATCGTTCCGCACGCCGTGACGGACGGGGCGCGTGACCACATGGTGAAGGTCACCAGCGCGGCCACCACAGCGCTGCTGGGTCGCAAGAACTACCAAGGCTTCTCTTCCTACTGGCCCGCCGTAGCCGAGGACGAGAGCGCCGACCCCAGGGACCGCGCCTTCGCGCAGTGGCTCGACACGGTGGAGAAATTCATCTTCTCGAGCACCCTGCAGGAGGCCACATGGCACGACTCACGCATCGTCGCGGGCGACCCCGCCGAAACGGTGAGGCAACTGCGCACGCAGGCGGGCGGCGACATCGTCGTTCTCGCCAGCACGAGCGTCATCCGGAACCTGCTCCAGGCAGGCGAAGTCGATCGCCTGAGCATCACGTTGTGCCCGGAGTTGGCCGGCGGGGGCGCCCGCCTGTTCGACGACGGCCCAGCCGGCTCTTCCTGGTCCCTGACGCAGATGACGGGCACCGGCAGCGGGGCGATGTGCCTGCTCTATGACCGGATTCAGGCCGGCCGGTGAGCGTGCCCAGGATCCTGGTGCTTAACCGGATGCACCTTGATGAGTGGCCATCTGATCAGGTGGCCGTGATACTCGAAAGCCTGAAGGACCACCGGGGGATCACCGGCTTTACCCGCGAAGCTCCGGACGCTGGCTGGATAAAGCGGCGCGGGTACGAGGGCAACATTACGGATAGCTTTCCCGGCAGCCCCATCGGCAACAGAGAACAGCGAGACGCCTGGCAGATAACCCGGCTAGCACAGCAGGCAGACCTCGTCCTGGGTCATCAAGGAACGCGGTGGCCAGGCTGATGGCCCGTTCGTCGTAGTCGACCCGCAGGGTCACCGCGGCATGCCGAGCCGATGCCGTGCTTCTGCGGCAGGGACGAACGTCGTCTGCCCGGCGGCGTCACGGGCCTTCCACCCCAGGATGGCCGCGGCGTCCTCGGCATCTTCGAGTTCATGCGGAGCGGCGGACCGCTCCAGGGCCCGGAGCCGCAGGAAGTCGGCTACCGGGACAACGACCGCTGCCTGGCCACCCAGGTGGATCATCTCGTACGAGCCGGTGTCCGGACCGGGAACCTCTGGCTGGGCGGTCATCCCGCTGCCTCCTGATAGATGATCGACGAGGACTTGACATCTATCTTCGCAGGCTTCTGGGCTCGCCGGGACGATGTCGCCGCTAGCGACATCCCGTGTCGCGACGGAACCCGAATCCCGACGCGGAACGTCGCATTGCTCATCCGGACATTAGCGTTGCTAACGAGATTCCGGGGAGCCAAACGGGGAGCCAACGACCGCAGATCTCGGGCTCCGTCAGACCACGATCAGCCATTATAGGTACGGCAAAACGGCACGTCAGGCGACACGCAGCACTACCCGGCGACACTTCGAAAGTGCCTCCTAAGCAGTAGGTCCCGCGTTCGAGTCGCGGTCGGGGCGCAGGTCAGAGGCATAGGTTCGACTTGGAAGCCGGGGATTAACGGCGCGTGTTCCTGTCAGCCTCCGGTTATCTCACCCATGAGGTGTGCCGACGCGGCCGGTGGCAGGGCCGCTGCCCGCAGGTGCTCGAACGCGCTGGTGTAGCTGGCGACGTCGTGCTGGTCGACCAGGCAGGTTCCGCCGGACAGGCCGGGCAGGTACACGGTGGGTGATTGCATCGGCCGGGCCCTGAGCCTTTATGAGGAGACAGGCCAGACCTACGGGCAGGCGGCAATGCTAGTCGAGCTTGCAGTGATCCACCGGCTCACCGGCAAGCACGCTAGTGCCGCCGCCTACCTAAGCCGGTCCTTTGACCTCTACGAGCAGCTTGGCAGCCACCATGGCCAGGCCGGCGCGCTAACGGAACTCGGCGGTCTGCACCGGCAGATGGGAGATTTCAAGGAGGCGGAAGGAGCGCTCACCCGCGCCCTGGACCTCTACCGTGAGATTGACAATCGGAGCGGTCAGGCGGCAGCCCTCGGCTACCTAGGCAGCACATTCCTGTCCGCCAGGAAATTCGGCCCGGCCGAGGAATCGCTCAAGGCCGCCCTGGACCTCCATATCGAGCTGGGTGATCCGTACAACCAGGCCAACAATCTACTCATGCTCGGCGGCGTGTACCGGGACACCGGGAACTTCGCCGAAGCCGAACGGTTGCTCGACGAAGCCGCGCGCATATACGGCCAACTCGGCGAACGACGCGGTCAAGCGGGAGTGCGGGCCTACCTGGGAGCGTTGCAGACGCGAACCGCAGAATACGGTAAAGCTGACGAGAATCTCCAGGCCGCAGTCAGCCTCTTCCAGGCCGTCAAGGATCCCGGCGGCGA
>JBEKKH010000892.1:0-2706 GCA_050010815.1 Streptosporangiaceae bacterium
GATCAGGCAAGCTCCGCGGACGGGCGGGACATAGCTACGGGGCCGCGCCGGCCGCCTGCTGCAGCGACCGCCAGGTGCCAGTTGCGCCCGTATCGGCGATGATCTGCGGGCAGACCGCGCAGGCGGCGGCGCCGTGCTGGGCGAACCAGCGGCACGTCCGGCGGATGCCGCACGCGGGCAGGCCCGCGCTGGGCTTCCCGGCCGGAGGATCCTCCGGCCGGGCTCCGATCACGATGTCGATGACCCCGCAGCCGGTGCCCGTCCACTGGTGACAAGCGGTCTCCCGGCACGCGGTGGAAAACCGGAACCACCGCTCCGGGTGACCCCGCGCCTGGGCCTGGGCGACGAAATCGGCGCTAATCCGAGTCGGTGGCTGGACATAGGCGACCGTGCCGTCCGGCACGACCACTCCCAGCAGGAGCGCGTCTTCCTCGCACAGCGCGCTCGGGCACGATTTGGCCGCCGGGCCGGTGTCTCGCCCGTTCCCCGGGACGGCGCGCCCCCGCACGCGCCGTCCCGGGGCAGGGTCAGCAGACGTCACCGCACGCTCGCTTCGTTCACCTGCTCGGCCGCATAGGCCTGGAGTTCCTCGGTGAGCGTGACCGGCGGGATGCCACGCCAGATCCACGGCACACCGGGCCCGCTGAGCAGGTGAGATTCGCCGACCACGGTCAACGCCTCGCGGGGGGTCTGCGCGGCGACGGCCAGGGTGCCTGCCTCGGCGATCGCCTGACTCACCTTCCGCTGATGCTCCTCGGAAAGCTCCGCGTCGGTGACGATGAACCTGAACTCATAACGTGCCATGGCAAGTTCCCCCTGTTCAAGCCGCCTTTTGCGGCAGCACCTGGCCTCGCCGCACCCCGCGGCAAGGCCCCTTGTCATGACGGAGGGAGAAACCGGCCGGGCTGATACGCCCGACCCTGAACTAGCGGCGGTGGCCGGCGGCAGCGTGGCGAACCTCACCGGTCAGGAATCGAGAAGCGCTGGTCAACTGGCCGCAGTTAGAGTGACCGCGTGAACATCAACCAGGTCTATGCGACGCACTCCTCAACGAAAGGCGTTGAATATGAAAACGATGACATGCAGGCAAATGGGCGGACCGTGCGATACCCCGTTCCGCGGAGATAAGGCTGATGAGGTAATAAAAGCGCAAGATAGCCATCTCAAAGAAATGGTCGCAAAGGGCGATGATACTCATGAAGGTGCCCTCAAAAGCATGCAGGAACGGTGGAGACATCCCGTATCGGGAATGGGCTGGTATAGAAAGACAAAGAAAGACTTTGCTGCGCTGCCAGCAGACTGACCGGTCAGCAGGGCGTCTTCGGGCGGCTTCCGGCCAACGGCACCGACATCGTCTGGTGGACCTGGCCAGCGCCGACGTCTCGCCGGGGGGCCGGGTCCGCGCGAATCGGCCGGGCGTCACAGCGAACCAGCCGCGGCTTTCACGCCTGCGGACGTGCACACGCCGCCGGGCTGGCCATGGGCAAGCACGCACATCGCCGCGGTGAGCGCGTTCGCGGCCCCGTCGATATCCCGGGCGACCCGGCTCGACGGATCCCGCATCGCGGCGGCAATCTGCGCCCAGCTCAGGCCCTCGATGTCGGTAGGCAGGTATTGAGCCTGCGGGACCAGGTACCGGTTCCCGATGTCGACGAACGGGAGCGAGCCGTTCGCGTACCTGGCGAACAGCGCGGCCTCCTGCGTGGTGGGTTGCTGGAGGTAGACGTGTTGGAAGGGGGTGCTCGGGTCGATCGCTTCGCCGAACCACTCCACCGGGGCGAAGGCCAGGTACTTGCTGGAGTAGCCGGACTTATAGAACGACAACGTGGGCACGTACCCGTCGGTGGGCGAGGAGTGGATGAAGCTCAGGCCCGACAGTATCCCGAACCGGCTCAGCGCGGCGGCCAGCGCCCACCGCTCGGCCGCGCAGAACGGACAGTACTCGCCCCCCATGTAGAGGACTTCCGGTTTGCCGCCGCTGGTGAGTTCCGGCGCTCCGCTGATCGCCTTGAGCCCGGTCGCCGTGCCTGCCCCCACGGTGTCGAACGTGGCCGCGGGAACACCGGTAACCTCCGTCGCGATCCGCTGGCTGGTCTGGGCGGCCGGCGCTCCGGCCGGTGCGCCGGGGGCAGTGACCTTCACCACGATCAGCACCACCGCGAGGGTCAGCACCAGGGTCACGGCGCCGGCCGTTAGCAGCAGCCGCCGGCGCACCGCCGCCCGTCGCTGCACGGCCCGGCGCGCGACCAGCTTCTGCCGCGCGCTTCCGGCCTGCGCCCGCGTCTGCGCCCGCGTCTGCGCCCGCGTCTGCGCCCGCGTCTGCGCCCGCGTCTGTGTCCGCGCCGCATTACCCACGATTCCTCCATCTACTGCCTTTGTACGTATGTAGTACGTACGTAGATAGTAGTGAAGTGTCGTCCGGCTGTCCAGGTCCGGCGCCGCTGATGCTGATGCTGCGCGGTGACCGTCGTGCCGTTCGGTCCCTGGTCCTGGTGTGACGGGCGGTGCGTGCGTGCCTGTGGTGAGGTGCCCCGGGCGAAAGATTGTGGCGGATCCGGGCTCCGTGGTGGATCCGGTGCCCGGGGTGGACATTCCGTATTAAGGTGAGTTTCCGGCGTGTCGGCTCGGCTGGATGTGGTTGACTGCGCTCGACTCGCTTTGCGCCCGGCCTGCCGGGCTCCCGGGCGGAGATTTCATGATCGCGAA
>JBEKKH010000893.1:0-3254 GCA_050010815.1 Streptosporangiaceae bacterium
CGCGCCAGCGGCACGCAGGTGCCTGCCATCCCCGCCACCCCCAGCCAGGACGCCACCGTCACGGCCCGGGTGGAGGTGGCGGTGGTGGCGTCGAAGCGGTCATCGCGGGCGGACAGCTCAGGGAAGGCGCTGGTCGCGATGGGAACGGCAAGCACCGCGTAGGGCACGAAGAACACCGCCCAGGCGAAGCTGTACAGCACAAGCGCGTCCTTGACGCCGCGGGAGTTGGCCAGCACGATCACCACCGCCACCGAGGCGTCCTGGGCGATGAGGGTCGCGACCCCGGCGGCGGCCAGCGAGCGGACCCGCGCTCCGGCCCCGGCCGGGAACCGCAGCGTCGGCCGGAGCCGGAGGCGGAGCCGGACGGCGGGCAGCAACGGGGTCGCGACCAGGGCCGCGACGCCCACGGTCGTCCCGCCGGCCAGCACCACCCAGGCCAGGGTGGGCACCGGCCTGAGCATGTCCTGGTAGCCGTGGCCGACCACACCGAACCAGAAGTACGCGCCGATGACGACCAGGCTGGACAGCACGGGCGCCAGCGCGGGCGCGGCGAACCTGCGGTGCGACTGCAGGATGCCGTACAGCACCACGGCCAGGCCGTAGAGCAGGATCTGCGGCGCGAACACTACGAGCATCCGGGCGGCGAGGGCGACCATCGGCGAGGGCGACCATCGCGGTCCGCGGGCACCCCGGTGCCCCGCCGATCAGCACCGACACGAGCGGCCGCGCCACCAGCGCGACCAGCGCGCTGACCGGGACCAGCAGCAGCACCGCCCAGCTCAGCAGCGCGGCGGAGGTCTGCCGCACCTGATCACGGTCCAGGTCGGGGCCGGCCAGCACCGGCACCACGACCGCGGTGAGGGCGCCCCCCATGACGATGTCGTAGATAATGTTCGGCACCATGTTCGCGGTGGTGTAGGCGGTACCCAGGCACGAGGCCTGAACCGTGTGCGCGAACACGACCTGACGGCCGAATCCGATGACCCGCGCCGCCATGGTGATGGCACCGATCAGCACGGCCGCGCGGCCGATCCCCCCGCTCCGTCGCCGAGCACTCCCCCGCTCGGCCACGGGCACGGTCACGCTGGAACCGGCACCACGGGCACCTGGTTGGCGGCGCGCCGACCCAGCATGTCCAGCCGGCGGAGCGCCGGGGTGCGCTCGATCACCTTGGTGAAGCTGACCTTCTCACTCGCCGCCGTCAGCCCGGCGATCCCGGCGAGCAGGGCGATCCTAGCCGGCCGGGGCAGGCCGGCGGCGCAGGCCCCGAGCATGGCGCCGAGCGCGTTGGCGCCGGCGTCGCCCAGCATCGCGCGTTCGGCGAGGTCCTCGGGGAGCAGGGCCAGTGCGGCGCCCAGCGGGGCGGCCAGCGGGGCGGCACCGATGACCCCGGGAGCGCCGACGGCGACCGCCACCTTGATCGCCCGCCCGGGCCGCAGGTCGAACAGATTGACCAGGTTCGCGCTCCCGGCGATGAGCCCGGCGTTGAGAACGATGTCCGCGGCCGGACCGCCGGCCACGGTCGCGCTGAGCAGGCCGGTGGCACCGATGCCGCCCAGCTTCACCGCTCCGGTGGTCAGCTCGCCGTGCCGCAGCGCGCCCAGATGACCACGGAAGCCCCGCCGGCCCCCCGAACCCGCCAGGTCGTCATAGGCCCCGAACGCCGCCGCTCCGACCGTGGCCAGCACCGCCGCTGCGTCGGCCCGCGGGCGGGATGATCCGCTCATGGCCCGCACGCCCGCCTGGGCCAGCACGCCCGCGATGGCGCCGACCGCCACGGCGGGCCCCTCGAGCAACGTGACAGGCTCGCCCCGGTGGTTGGTCCGCGACCAGGTCTTGGCCCCGCCCGGCGGCCGCCGGGTCAGGGCGGCGTACGCCAGCCTGGCCGCGACCGCAGCGCTCCCACCCGCGGTAAAAGCTGTCACCAGCCGCAGGCCCGCCGACCGGGGTGCGCCGGCGCCGCGGCCTTTCGGCTCGCTCATGATTTGGCCTTCTTGGTCGACGTGGTGGGCGTGGCGGACGGCGACGCGGAGGTGGACGGTGTGGGCGCGGGACTGGGGGCGACGGCGCTGGCGCCGTTGGACGCGAATCCGTAACTGGCGGCCTTGCCGCCGGCCAGCATGGCGGCCAGCGCCTGGATGACCACGGTCTGCCCGGAGACCAGGTCCGCGTCGTCGACGGTGGAGACCTGGTTGGCCACGTTGTTCGAGCGCAGCACCGCGATCGGGCTGCCGGGACCCGAGCCCGCCTGCGTGCCCGCGACCACGGTGGCCGAGCTGCTGGTGGCCAGTTCGGTGGCCAGCGGCACGAGCACCTGATCCAGCTGATCCGCGCTGCCGTCGTTCGGTATGGTCTGCGGGGTCACGACGACCGCCAGGTCCGCCTGGCCGGCGGCCTGCCCGGTGATGGTGAGGAACCCGCCCTGGGCGTATGCCGCCAGCATCGTCTGCGCGTTACTGTCCTGGCCGGAGCTGCTCGGCAGCGCGGTGAGCGATCCGGCCGACTTGACCAGGATCTCGCCGGCCATCAGCTGCGCGGCCTGCTGCTGGTAGCTTTCGCTGCTGGTCAAGGTGATGTCGACGGACCGATCCAGATCCAGGGTGGTCTGGTTCAGGCTGTCCTGGGTGGTCGCGCTGGTGTCGAAGAACTTGGGCTGCAAGGCGATCTGCCCGGTGACGGTGGCGCCCGCGTCGGCGGCCGCAGTGCTGATCCCGGCGACGGCGGCCGACGAGGCCCCCGGCTCGGTGACGATCAGCAACCGGTGGCCGGGCAGCAGGTCGCGCAGGACCGCGGGCTCGATCGCCTGGGCATAGGCCTCACCCTCGTTGGCCTGCGCCTGGGCCGTGGTCAGCTGACCGCGCGTCTGGTCATATTCGCCCTGCAGCTTGGCGGTGGTGCGGTCCAGGACGTTGTACGTGGTGCCCTGGAGCTCGGTGGAGCCGAGCACGATCCCGATGGCCAGCGCCAGGAAGACCGCCACGATGGAGACAAGGTGATAGCGAAAGTCAATCACTAGAATTTTCCGGTCAGCCAGTAGGTGAATGAATGCCAGGTCGCTTCGAAGTACCTGGCCAGGATGGGGCTTGCGGGCGAGAACACGACGGCGACGAACACGGTCACCGCCGCGGCGAGCACCAGGACGAGCAGCGACCAGCTGGAGATCCGGCTCTGGTAGAGCTGGTGCACGCCCCTGGCGTTGACCAGCTTGCCCGCCACCCGCAGGTGCGTGATAAAGGTGCTGGACATGCCCGGCC
>JBEKKH010000894.1:0-3781 GCA_050010815.1 Streptosporangiaceae bacterium
TCTGGTCGATGACCGGCCTGACCTGGCCGGACTCGATGAGCTTGGTGAGCGCGAGCAGGTCCGGTGTGTTCTCCGAACAGATCAGCGTGGTCAGCGTCTGGCCGGTGAACGGGGAGAGGAGCAGCGCGCGGAGCTGACGGTCACTGCCTGC
Source organism: Streptosporangiaceae bacterium (assembly GCA_050010815.1). Classification (GTDB taxonomy): domain Bacteria; phylum Actinomycetota; class Actinomycetes; order Streptosporangiales; family Streptosporangiaceae; genus Palsa-504. Next base: position 152 of record JBEKKH010000894.1, read on the forward strand.
GAGCCATCGGCCGCCGGTCTCGCCCCCGACAATGACCAGCGTCCCGCGCGGATCCAGGACAGAGCGGAGGTGCTAGAGCGGACGGTTGCCTCCGAGGTCGAGGATTACGTCGTAGCGGTGCCTTCCGGCCGCGATGTCCTCGCGGGTGTAGTCGATGACGTGGTCCGCGCCGAGGGACCGGACCGTGTCCATCTTGGCCGTGCGGCACATGCCGGTGACCTCGGCGCCGGCTGCCTTGGCGATCTGCACGGCGAAGGTTCCCACCCCGCCGGACGCGCCGATGATCAGCACCCGGTTTCCTGCTTGCACGTGCCCGCGGTCGCGGACCGCCTGCAGGGCCGTCAGTGCCGAGACGGGGACGGCCGCGGCTTGCGTGAAGGTGAGGTTCGCCGGCTTGGGCGCCAGCTTGTCCGGCCGGGCGCTGGCGTACTGGGCGAAGGAGCCGTCGGCGATACCGAACACCTCGTCGCCGACGTGCAGTGTCGTGACGGCCGGGCCGGTTGCCTCGACCCGTCCGGCGACTTCGCGGCCCCGCACCGGGGTCTTGGGGGCGCGGATCCCGTAGCCCGCGAGGCGCACCGGGTAGGGCAGACCGGTCATCAGGTGCCAGACGCCCCGGTCGACGCCGGCGGCGTGCACGCGCAGCAGTACCTCTTCCTCGCCGATCGCGGGCCGGGCGATTTCCTCCAGCCGGAGCACGTCCTCGGCCTCGCCGTAGCGGTCCTGGGTGATCGCCTGCATGGTCGTCCCGTCGGTCGTCCGCTGCCTGGTCGTCATGGTAGGGGTGTTCATGAGAGTTCCCTTTTCTGCTTGTTGTTGATCTCGAAGGTCTGAACCGGGGTCAGGCGTCGCGGTGTGCCACCCGGAGGGATGCCGCGCCCAGGGCGATGGCGGCGTATACGGCGAGGACCACCAGGGCGGCGCCCGGACGCAGCAGCCCGGCTGAGCGGTGGACCGTCACGGCCGCTTGAGTGGCGATGCCGGGCAGGTACTGACGCCAGCCGGCCGGAAGGAACTGGCCGACGGTGAGTCCACCGATGATGATCAACGCGAGGGTGGTGGCTGCTCCCGCGGTGTGCCGGATGAGGCCGCCGATACCCACACCGGTGACAGCGACGAGGCTCACGGCCACGGCTCCGAAGAACATGGCCGGGAGCACGCCGGGATGGCCGATGGTCACCGCGACGTGCTGGCCGGCGAATATCCGCTGGCCGAGCTCGAAGCCGGCGAGGTTGCCGAGCAGCGTCACGGGGAACGCGAACGCAGCCACGGTGGCGGCCTTGGCCGCCAGCACGAGCGGTCTGGCGGGCATGGCGGCGAAGGTGGACCGGATCATCCCGGTCGAGTACTCGGCGGTGATCGACCGTACGGCGAGCGTGCCCAGGACGACCGCGGCGATCATGACCCCGCTCATCGAGGCGCTGGTCGGGTCGAACGCCTGGCGCTGCTGGGCCGTCATGGTGGGCCACTGGCCGACCTGGGAGAGGGCCACGGCGACGCTGAAGCCGATGCCCAGGGCCAGGGCCAGGGCGGCGGTGCGCCAGGTGGAGGGCAAGGTACGGAGCTTCGTCCATTCTGCCTTGAGGATGCGGGCCTTGCGGGTCCGGCTGATCGAGGCGATTGGGATCGGCCGGGCCGGGGTGCGGATCCAGGTCGTGGCGCTCATGTCAGGCTCCTTGGCTGATGCCGGTCAGCTGGCCGGCGTGGTAGTCGGTTTCGTCTCGGGTCAGCTCGAAGAACGCTTCCTCGAGCGACGCGCCGTGCACGGCTAGCTCGAGCAGGGTGATGTCGTCGGCGGACGCGGCACCGCCGATCGCGGCGGAGTCCAGGCCGGTCACGATCATGGCGCCGTCCGGACAGCGCTCGACCGCAGCGCCGCGGCGGGTCAGGGCGGCGGCCAGGTCGGCCGGCTGCAGGGCCCGGACCCGGACGCTTGGGGTGGAGTTGCGGTTGACGAACTCCTCGGTGCTGGCGTCGGCGATGATGCGGCCCCGGGCGATGACGAGCAGGTGGTCGGCGGTCTGGGCCATCTCGCTCATGAGATGGCTGGACAGGAACACCGTGCGGCCCTGAGCGGCCAGCGACCTCATCAGGTTCCGGATCCACACGATGCCGTCGGGGTCTAGGCCGTTGATCGGCTCGTCGAACATCAGCGTCTCGGGGTCGCCGAGCAGGGCCGCGGCGATGCCGAGCCGCTGGTTCATGCCAAGCGAGAAGGTGCCGACCCGTTTTCCCGCCACGTCGCTGAGGCCGACGAGGCCGAGCACATCGGTCACGCGGCGGCGGCCGATGCCGTTGCTGTCGGCCAGCCACGCCAGGTGGCTGGCGGCGCTGCGGCCACCGACGATGGCCTTGGCGTCCAGCAGTGCCCCGACCGACCTGAGCGGGTCGGTCAGCTCGCGGTATGGCTTGCCGTTGACCAGGACGGAGCCGGAACTCGGCGTGTCCAGGCCCAGGATCATGCGCATGGTGGTCGACTTGCCGGCCCCGTTGGGGCCCAGGAAGCCGGTCACCCGGCCGGGCCGGACGGCGAAGGAGGCTAGCGCTTGGTGAGGTGCTGCGCCTCGATCATTGTTCGTCCTTCCTTCGATGTGTTGTGGTCTTGGCCGCCAGCCTGCGCCGGGCGGCTGAGCCTGCACTGTCGCGGCGCTGAGGCGCGACCTATGGTGGCCTCATGCAGGTGCGGCTGTTCGGCGAGCTCGAAGCGGTAGCCGAGGGCGTTCCTGTGCCGGTCCGCGGCGCCAAGCAGCGGGCGCTGCTGGCCCTGCTGGCGCTGCAGCGGGGGCGGCCGGTCAGCGCTGACCGGCTCATCGACGTGCTGTGGGGCGACGGGCAGGCGGCGAACCCGGCCAACGCCTTGCAGGCCCAGATCGGTCAGCTGCGCCGCACCTTCGGGGCGGCGGCGATCCTCACCAGCGAAGCCGGCTATGCCCTCGCCGTCGGCCCCGACGATGTCGACGTCGTCCGCTTCGGGCAGCTGGTGGCCGAGGGGCGGCGGCTGGCGGGAGACGGCGAGGCGGCGCTGGCGTCAGCCGCGCTGAGCGAAGCGCTCGGCCTGCGGCGGGGTGAGCCGCTGGCTGAGTTCGCCGGCGCCGGCTTCGCTGACGCCGAGCGGGCGCATCTGGACGAGCTGACCCTGGTGGCGGTCGAGGCCAGGGCCGGAGCTGACCTGATGCTAGGCCGCCACGGCGAGCTCAGCGCCGAACTGGAGCCGTTGTGCCGGCAGCACCCGCTGCGCGAGCACCTGTGGGAGCTGCTCATCCTGGCCCTGTACCGGGCCGGACGGCAGGCCGAAGCCTTGCGCGCCTACACCGAGGTCCGTGATCGCCTGGTCGGCGAGCTGGGCATCGACCCCGGTCCGGCCCTGCGGGAACTCCAGGCCCGCATCCTGGCCCAGGACCCCTCGCTCGCCCCGGCCAGCACCCCGGCCAGTGTCCCAGCCAGCCCGGCTCCGGTCCCGGCGGCCGCGCCGCCGGCGTCAGCCGGGAACCTGCGCGCCCGGCTGAGCCGCTTCGTCGGCCGCGACGCCGAGCTGGCCCAGCTGCGTGCGGCGGTCCGCTCCAGCCGGCTCGTCACGCTGACCGGCCCGGGCGGCGCGGGCAAGACCCGCCTGGCGGTGGAGGCGGCCGC
>JBEKKH010000895.1:0-2690 GCA_050010815.1 Streptosporangiaceae bacterium
CCGCGCGTGCTGACGCTCTCGTCCGCGGTCGACGAACCGCTCCGCGAAGTCATCGTGCTGGTGTCCCGCGAGCTCACCAACGTGGAGCCCGGCCAGCAGACCGTGCTCGACCGCCTGCTCGACGTGCTGCTCGTCCTGGCCCTCCGAAGCGACTTCCGCCGCAGCGCAACCGCACCCCGCTGGTACCGGGCGTCCGGCGACCCACGCCTGCACGCCGCGCTGGAAGCCATGCACGAAGACGCCGGCCACTCCTGGACAGTGCCCGAGCTCGCGACGATCAGCGGCCTGTCCCGGGCCGCATTCGCGCGAGTCTTCCGGGGCGCGCTCGGGCAAGCCCCGCTGCAGTACCTCACGGAGTGGCGGATGACTCTCGCCCGCGACCACCTGCGCGCCGACGAACTCAGCCTCGCGAACATCGCCGCCATGGTCGGATATGGCTCGCCTTACGCGTTCGCGGCCGCCTTCCGCCGCCACCACGGAATCGCGCCCGGGGCCTGGCGGCAACAGCAGTCAACCGCGCCTCTCACGCTCAACGGCGCCGAAGACCCGGCGGCACCAGACGAACAGACGATCGCGGCTGAACGGCGGACCGGCCGCCCGGCTTCTCGCCTCTGACCAGGAATTTCAGGGAACCGCCCGTTGGCGAGGACTTCCGGCGACTCGCCACCATCGCGACCTTCGGCGCGTCCTGGCCGAGGGAAGGACTCGACGACCGCAGCCGGGCGCTCATCTCGGTCACCATCGCCGCCACCCTCGGCACCCATGAGCCGCTCCGCGGCCAGCTGCGCATCGCGCTGCACTCCGCGCGCTGCACTCCGGGGTGACCAAGGAAGAGATCGTCGAGCTGTTCATCCACCTGGCGGCCCACGCCGGTGCCGCCAGGGCCTTCGATAGCTACCAGGTGGCCTTGGGGGTGTTCGCCGAGGCGGGCTAGCCGCGTACTCGGCGGCGCAGTGCCCGGCCGCACAGCGCCCGGCGCCGCAGGGCCCACTGGACCAGTGCCCGCTGGACCAGTGCCTGGCACCCTGGTGCCTGGCAGCATCCTGCCTGCGGGCCCGATGCCGGGCGACCCGGGCCGGGCAGAACCGCGTGTCGCTGGTCATCAGCTGGTGAAGGTGGCGCTAGCGAGGACGGTGCCGCCGGCGGAGACCAGCCGGGCGCCGCGCAGGGTCCCGGCGTTCCCCGGCTCCGGGCTGCCCCAGCTGCCGTACCCGGCGTTCAGCCGGAACGACCCGATCGTGGTCACCCGCCCGTCGGTGCCTACCACCTGGCAGGTCACCGACTCGTCGCCGGACCCCAGGTCGACGGACATGTACACCCAGCGCTTGGTGCCTGAGTAGAGGAATATGTCCCCGACGTTCTGGTGGGTGGCCGAGACCAGGCTGGCCGAGGTCAGCGGCCCCGCCGCCGAGCTGGTCGACGGCGACGAGCCGACGCCGATGCGCCAGCCGCCGAGGCCGGCCACGATGACAGCCACGCCCACGGCGGTGGCGACCAGCGCCCGGCGCAGCCGACTGGCCCCCCCGGGCCTGGATGTCCCGCCGGGCCCGGTCGGCCTACCGCCTGGCCTGGCGGCGCGGGGCCGCGTACCGCCGCGGGCCGGCCGCCGACGCCACCGTGAGGTCTCCCGCGTGCCGGTGCTCAGCAGCTCCGCGTCTCTCTTGGCCGGAGCGGGTGCCTTCGCTGGGCCGGGTGCCTCGGCCGGAGCGGACAGCCCGAGCCGGTCGAGCACCCGGGTTTCGAACCCGGCGGGCGGCTCGGCGGGCGGCAGCAGCGCCAGCAGCTGGTCGCTGGTCGCCATCAGCTGCCGCACTTCCTCCCGGCACCCGTCGCACGTGTCCAGGTGCGCGAGCGCCGCCGCGCGCTCGCGTCCGGTGAGCACGCCGAGCGCAAGCTCAACGGCCACGTCAGCCAGTTCCACGCAGTTCATGTCGTTCCGCTCACTCATCGCCCGTCTCCTCCGGGAGGCTGGTTTCATCCGGCAGGCCAGTTTCATCCGGCAGGAAGGCGCCCCGCAGTTTCCGCATACCGTCTCGTATCCGCGTCTTCGCGGTACCGAGCGGAATCCCCTCGGTTTCCGCGACCTGCTGCGCTGTCATGCCGTAGATCCCGGACATCGCCACCGCCCGCGCCTGCGGGGCCGGCAGCTCTGCGAGGGCGTGCCGCACTTCGGCTGCGCTGTCGTTGGCAACCGCCACCCGCTCCGGGCTGTCGGTCACCGCGGCGATCACCATCGGCAGGTCGTCAGGATCCATCGGCAGCGCCGACCGGGCGCGAACGACGTCAACCGCCAGGTTGTGCGTGATCCTGGTCAGCCACGCCCGGACGGAGCCGCGCCTTGAGTCATAGACCGACGCGTGCCGCCAGGCCTGCTCGAAGGCATGCTGGGCGACGTCCTCGGCGGCACCCGGGTCGCTAGTGACGGCCAGCGCCACGCCGAAGACGATCCGCTGGAACCGGCGCACGAACGTGACCGCGAGAGCGGCGTCGCCAGCGCCAAGGCCAGCGAGCAGCACCTCATCGGACAGCGGTTCCATCGATGCTCCCATAGCGCCCATCGTCCGCCAGCCTAGGTCCGGTCTTCGCACATGGGATTTCACTTCGTGAGCCAGCGGGGCCGGCTGATGTCGATGTCGAGGAGGTCGAGTAGCTGGGCCTGGACGCCGGCGGGTTTGGGGATCGTGGCGGGG
>JBEKKH010000896.1:0-2688 GCA_050010815.1 Streptosporangiaceae bacterium
TCCGGGTGCGCGGGACCGGCTGCCGTGCCCGCCGCCTGCCCTGCCCGCCAGGGCCAGCAGAGCTGCCGCCGCTGATAGTTCCTGCCATTGCTGATGCTCCCCGCTGACCGGTCCAATTGCTGACCGCCTTTGTTTACCTCCCGCCGATTAACCCGGTCGGAAGGCTTTACAGGTGGCCCTGCTCGGCTGCCAGTGTATGTCGGGACCGCGCCCGGTCCAGGCGTAAGAGGGGTATTAGCCCTACATCTTGCTGACGGTGGTTCCGGGCCGCTTTCATCCAGAGCAAAAGGCGCTGGCGAGCGACCGCGCATCTATACTCCTTGCCGCTGATGTGGCGGTCGCTGGCGCACGCGGGCAGGCGAGATCGAGCCCTGGGTGACCCCAGGCTCTCAAGGTCCCACCAGGTACCGGCCACGCTGAGCCGCAGGCCAGCGGCCTGACACACGGTGCTCATGAGACTGTCGTGGCGCACTGCCGCCCAGGTTGGTGATCATCATTCGGGCGTGTTTATGTGAATGCTTGAACACGCCGGACGCGACGCATCCCCGGTTTACGGGTTCAAGCAAGAAAATTCTGCCGTACTAACTAGTGCTATTTAGTGCGGCCGGGTGATGTCCAGTGCGGCGGAGTGATGCCTGGTGCGGTTTAACGCGGTCTACGTTGGCGCACGTTGATTTGCTGCCCGGCTGCAAATACGTAGCTTTAAACCATGCCAGGGGACCAGCATCGCCGTGAAGGCAGGGACCGGAAATGAGGAACCGGACGGGCATCCAGACAGCCCCTCCGGGACCAGCCGGGTCAGGCCTGCCCCAGGCCGCGCACAACCAGCCCGACGACCGCCCCGGCCACGACGGGCACCCCGACGATGATGACGGCGAGGCCGGCCTGGATGCCTACATCGCCCGGCTGGCTGCTGCCGCTCCGCCGCTGTCCGGCCAGCAGCAGGACACCCTCGCGCTGCTCCTGCGCCGCCCGCGCCGCAGGTGACCGGCACAGCACACCGCGTCCGCGGCACGGCGACCAGGGACGGAGCTGGCTGGCCGGGGTCAGGCGGTGTCCGGCTGGTTCCAGATGACCTGGACCGTGGCCGGGTCAAACGCGCGGGGCGCACCGCGGCCCGGGGAGTACAGCGTGACCGACATCAAGGTCTTGATCACCGCGCGTTTGCGGCTGATATCCAGCCCGGCCCACACGGCGGCGGCGTTCTCAGCCGCGACCAGCGGGGCCAGCACGTTCTCCCGCGCCGCACCATCCAGCTCGGCGCCGATTTCATCGAGCCGGGCGGTCCCCGCCTCGGTGGCCTTGAGCATCTGCGCCCGGGTGATCCTCCCCAGCGCCCGGTCGCCCGCCATCTCCTCCAGATTCACCCGGATCGCCGCGGCTTCCTCCCGCAGCGCCGCCACGTCCACCCTGCTGTCCTCGGCGGTCACCAGGTCGGCGGCATCCGGCCGCGACAGCCGCGCCACGACCAGCTTCTCGATGAACATCTCCACCGGCTCTGCCTGCCGTGCCACGTGCCCTCCGTGATAGGCCCGGTTGCGGGTGGCCGGGGTGCACCGGTAGATGTGATGGCCGGTATGGCTTGGCATGCCGGTGACCACGTTCCCGCACGGGCACAACCCCAGCCCGCCCAGCAGAGTCTTGACCCCGCGCGGCGGCTTGCGGGTCGGATCTTCCAGGATGCCCCGCACCGCCCGCCACGTCTCCTCCGGCACCAGCGGCTCCCACTGACCTTGCCCGACGATCTCCCCATGGTAGGCCGACAGCCCCGCGATCCTCGGATTCAGCAGGATCATCCGGATGCTGGTCCGGTTCCACGTGGTCGTGCCGCGCTGGGCGTGCTGCGGCGGCGTGAGGCCCAGGCTGGTCCACTCCCGGCGGACGCCGCTGATCGTCCCGCCGCCCAGCAGCGCCGCGCACGCCTCCGCCACCGCCGGGCCTTCCACCGGGTGGGCGGTCACGTGGTCGTCCTGGTAGCCGAACGGGCGCGGGCAGCCGGTGAACCGCTTGCCGTTGATCGCCGCCTGCTCGAAGGCCAGCTTCTGCCGCTCGGCCTTGCGTTCCTGCTCGGCCTTGGCCACCGCGATCATGATCCGGGCGTGCAGCCGCCCCGAATCGGTGCCCAGGTCGATGCTCCCGTCCACCTCGGCGAACCGGACACCGGCCTTGTCGAACCGGGGGATCAGGTACTCCAGGTCCAGCGGCTCGCGGATGAACCGGTCCCACTTAAAGCACAGCACCGCATCCACCATCCGCGCATCGACCAGCCGCATCGCCTCCTCATACCCCGGCCGGTACTTCCCCGGCCTGGTCGGGTCCTTCCGCGTGACGCCGATGTCGTTATCCGAGAGCCGGTACACCACCGTCCAGCCCCGCTCACCGGCCTTCTGCTCCAGCTTGGCCATCTGGTTGGCCACGCCGTGCTCGTCGTGTTTGTCGTCCAGGCTGATCCGGACGTAGATCAGGCAGCGGATGACACCGTCCGGCGGCCTGGCCGCCTCCATCAGCTGTATTGCGTCACCTCTGGTCATATGTGTTATTATAACGAGCAGGAGCCGTTGTGTCGCCATCACCATCGGTGTAAGCAGGCCGAGGGATGGCAGCTCACGCAGCCAGAACCGGGCGTCCTGGTCTGGCGCACCCCGGTCGGCCGCACCTACGCCACCACCCCCACTGAATACCCGCTCT
>JBEKKH010000897.1:0-3238 GCA_050010815.1 Streptosporangiaceae bacterium
AGCAGTGCCCCGCGGTCCAGGCCGATGCCCGCGTAGACGAAGGTGACGGGCAGCCGTTCGGAGAAGTACTTCAGGGTGTCCGATGCCTCTGCGCCGGCTCGGGTGCTCATGTCCAGGTTGTGCAGCTCATCGATTTTACCGACCGCTCGGCCATCCGCATCTGCCCTGACCTGCGATTACTCATAGATTACATGTCGGCGACGGAGGGTGGTGGGATGTTGCGGTATCTCGTTCCGGCGTGTCGTCGAAGATCGAGCACGCGCCTGGCGATGCCATTGCTGGCGCAGGACCGAGCGCGGCGCAGGGCGGCCGCGGCACCCGGTAAGGCACGGCAGTCCCCGTGTTAAGGTGCCTGCCGTGCCGCTGCTCCTGGTCGACCTGGACGACACTCTCATCGACCGGGCCGGCGCGTTCGGCCGCTGGGCGCGGGAGTTCGCCTCAGCGCGGGGCGGCAGCGCGCCGGATGCGCAGTGGCTCGTGGCGGCCGACAGGGATGGCCTCGAACCGCGGGAGCGGCTGGCCGCGATCATCAGCGAGCGGTTCGGGCTGGGCGACCGCGGCGAGGCCGGGCTTCTCGCCGAGCTGCGCGGCGGGCTGGTCAGGCAGATTATCCCCGACAGCGCGGTGGCCAGGGCGCTGCGCGATGCCCGCGCGGCGGGGTGGGTGCCGTTCGTGGTGACCAACGGCACTGTGGAACAGCAGGAACGCAAGCTCCGGCATGCCGGCCTGGACCGGGAGGTAGCCGGGTGGGTCATCTCCGAGGGGGCGGGCATCGGACATCAGCGGCGCACGCAACGCGGGACTGCCAGGCGTATGGCTGCACCGCGGTCGCCCGTGGCCGCTCACCGCGTTCCAGCCCGATCACACGGCCGACAGCTTCCCGCGCGCCGTCAGAATTGTCCTTGCAGCAGACGGCTGAGGCCGGCGACCCGCTGTCGCGCGCACAATCCGCACCAGGCCGATCAGCCCGCCGTGCCTGCTGCACCGGGCTGGCCGGTGCACAGCCCGTCAAGGCGCTCCAGCGTCCGGCGCATTCCCTCAACCCAGATGTTGCCGTGGTCGATATCCACGCGCTGGCCTTCGGGCACCCGCGAGCAGTCGAAGATCTCCGTCACCACCGTGGCATCCGGGCCATCGGCAGTCAGCTGAAACGACCACCGCTGCCCCCAGCGCGCCGGGCGCTCAGCTCCCGGCTCCGCATTCGGGTGCCCGCGCCCCGCTTCCGGCTCCCAGCCGACCCGCCGGCCCGGCTCGTACTCGACGACATGGTTGATCATCTGATAATCACCCAGTTCGTCGACGTACATCTTCATCACGAAGACATCCCCCACCCCGCAGATCGCCGCGCCGGACACCACCCCCCGCAACATCCCAGAACCGTCGAGATCACAGTGTCTGCCTGGATCCGCCAAAACCTGAAAGATCTCACCCGCCGGTGCACCGATCCGCCGCGACACGGTGATGGGCACGTACTCACCCCGGCCCACGAGCGCACCTCCTCCGGCAGCAAAACATGACCACGATGCGAGCCTATCGCCAGCATTCCGGCACCCCCCAGCCCAACATCCGGGGACCGCCTACAGGGCAAACGTGACCTGCTACGGCACTAGCTGCGCCCGCCGCCAGTGCGGACGCGTCGGCTGAGCTGAGATAACCGGTGACTGGGACCTGATCGCGAACAAGGCGGCCGTGACCCGGCTCGGGTTCGCGGTAATGCTCAAGTTCTACGAGATCGAGGGCCGGTTCCCGGCTTACCGCGAACAGGTCCCGCAGGCTGCGGTGGACTACCTGGGCTCGCTGGTGAAGGTCGCGCCCGCGTTGTTCGCCGCTTCGGCGGCGCTGCCGGGTCACCTTGCCGGACCAGCCGAGGCAGGGTGGCCGCCCAGTACCACACCGCCCGGTTCCGGCTCGTGCCCCATCTCGCGAAGGCCCTCAGCGTCCCGGTCCCGCCGCTCCGCAAGCCAGGCTCGGCCTGGACCGAGCTGCCCCGGCCGCCGACGGTTGGCACGGTGCCGGCCGGGCACGTGCGTGTCGGGTACGCCCGCGCGTCCACCGTCCGGCAGTCGCTCGGCCCGAGCTCGACAAGGTCGTAGCCCTAGCCCGGGAGATCAGCGCGTCCGGGGCCGCGGTCACGATCGTGGTGCACGAGCACAAGCGCCTCGGCCGCGGCATCGAGCTCGCGGCGCTCGCCGAACAGCTGCGCGCCGCCGATATCGGGCTGGAGTTCCTCACTGGCGAGCTGCAAGGCTCGCACGCCCCGTCCGGCGTAGTGTTCACCGTGCTCGCCGCGCTGTCGGGGATGGAGCGCGAGTACATCCGCGACCGCGCCCTGGAGGGCCACGAGTCGGCCCGCGCCCGGGGCAAGTCGATCGGAGGCGCGGCCGTCATCGATGAAGCGATGCTCGCCGTGGCGCTCCACCTGCGCGGGCAGGAGCTGAGCCTGCGCGACATCGCCACCCGGCCATCTCGCTGGCGGGCCGGGGATTTCGCCGCCGTCGAGTTCGGCGGCGTCAGGTACCTGGAATTGTTTCCGCCAAGGGGTTTCGCGATAAGCCCGGCCAGCAGCGCGAGCAGCCCGGCGTAGTAGGCGCCCCGCCAGGACCGGGAAAGCCGTGGGCTGCCCGGTTCGGCCTGACGTGGGCACAGGGCGAGCAGGCTGGCCAGCCAGGCGATGGCCAGCACCACCAGTCCTGCGGTGGGCCAGGCCGCAGCCTGCGGGCTGCGCCCCGGGCCTGCCACGGCCAGGATCGCGGCCGGCACCAGCAACGCCGTGGCCAGCGCGGCCACGGGGCGCGCACGCCCGGGCATCGGCTGCACGCGCTCATTCACAAGCACGGATCCAGCATGGCAAATTCCGGCTCATGCTGCGACACCGGCCGGATCCGTTCGGGCGGGGCGAGGGATGAGTCCGGCCGCTGGATCAGCTGTCATCCAGGCGGCGGAACGCGATCTCCTGCAGCAGCAGCCGGGCCGCGGCGGCCACCGGGATGGCCACCAGCGCGCCGATGATGCCGAGCAGGCTGCCGCCGATCAGCACGGCCACCAGGGTGACCGTGGCCGGCACCTGCACCGTGCGGCCCATGACCCTGGGCACGATGAAGTAATCCTCGGCCAGCTTGTACAGGACCATGAAGGCGAGCGTGGCGATGGCCACCGGCAGCGATACGGTCAGCGCGGTCAGCACCACCGCCGCCCCGCCGATGTAGGAGCCGATGACCGGGATGAGGTCGACCAACGC
>JBEKKH010000898.1:0-3763 GCA_050010815.1 Streptosporangiaceae bacterium
GGAACGTTCAGGTTGAGCGCGAAGGCCGGGTGGCGCCGGGCGGCCAGGTCGGCGGCGATCCAGGCCGCCAGCTCCGCCGCCGTGTCATATCCGGAGGCCGAGTCGCTGGCGGTGCTGACCGCGACGCCGGCGATGCCCATCGCGGCCGCCGTCAGGGCCGCGCCGACGGTGCCGGAATGGATGATGATCCGGCCGGTATTGTGCCCGGGATTGATCCCCGACATCACCAGGTCGGGCGGCGGGCCGAACGCTCCGCCGCAGGCGGCGCGCACCGCCGCCGCGGGTGGGCCGTCGATGGCGTGCGCCCGGATGCCGTCCCACTCCGCCGCTGGCTCGTCGTCGACCGTGATCGTGGCCCGGTTCGCGACCACGCCCAGGCTGGCGGAGCTCCCGCTGCGTTCGGTGGCCGGCGCGACCACGACGACGTCGTGACCGTCGCGCCCGAGCCTGCGGGCCAGCACGCGCAGCCCGCCGCGTCCGATCCCGTCATCGTTGGTGACCAGGATCCTCACGGTGGCAATCTACTCACGACCGAATAGCTCGCCGAGCCCGGGGACCGATGCGGGATCCGGCTCGAAGCCGAACGGCAGGTACCACGCGCTTTCCATGGTGACCAGCGGATCAATCAGCCGAACGACGCTGGCCTCGATCCGCCGCCTGACCTCGTCGGGGGCCCGGCGGGACTCGCGGATCGTCCCCCGGACGGCCGCCCACAGGACCTTCGACGCGGCCCGCAGGTCGCCCGTCTGCGCGTCGGTGTCACCGATGACGTCAACGGCCGTGCGCAGCGCGGCCTGCAGCCGGAGGTCCGCCTCGTCGCAGACCAGCTTCGCGTCGCCGGCGATGCGGTAGTTGGAGGCCATCGTGGAGACGATGATCACGAAGCAGCACAGGACCTGGTAGTAGCGGAGCCGTTCGGCATCGACGGGCAGTCCGGACACCGCCGAGTAGCGCTCGAAGAACTCGTCGAGTGGCACCAGCCCGCAGACGTAGTAGCGGCCACCGCGGTCGTAGTGCCCCATCGTGGGCAGGGTTATCCAGGCCAGGTCCCGGTGCCGGTCGCCGAGGTGGCCGCGTTCCCAGTCGAGCCAGGCGTTGATCTGGCCGGTGTCGGGGTCGAAGAGGAAGTTTCCGCTCCGGTAGTCGCCGTGGACCACGCTCAGCACGTCCAGCGCGGGCAGGTTCCGGAGCAGCCAGCTGGCGGCCACCTCCATCAGGGGCGAGTCCTCGCCGCGGTCCTCCTCCCAGGTGCGCAGCGCGTGGTTCAACGCCCACTGGGCCGCCTGCGTCGTCCCGGGGCGGCGGTACTCCGGCCCGAAGTCCGTGCCGAGCCCGCTGATCTTCCCGGTCTGGGTCAGCCGTGGCTTGGTCACGCCCGGGGCGAAGGCGTAGATCATGGCGGGCTCGGGAAACCACGTCCCCGCCGCGTCGAGGAAGAAGGTCTCGGGTACCGGGATGACCCCGTTCATCAGGCCAAGCAGCTCGAACTCGCGGGCCCGGCTGGTGGCGTTCGACCCCTCGGACGGGTCCATCCGCAGCACCAGCCGGTCACGGCGGCGTTCCTTTCCCGGCGGCTGCCAGTCCAGGGTGAACCCGATCTGGATCTTCGACACGCCCCCGGTGAACCAGCGCAGCTCGCTGATGCGGAAGCCGGCACCGCCCAGTTCGTGCGTCAGGAAGGTATCGAGATACCCGGCCATGTCGTCGAGCGACGGGCGCTGATAAGGCGGTCCGGCGCGGTGGCTCAGCTTGCGGGTGAGTATCTTGTCCACCTCGCGCTCGGTCGGGAACTTGGCCCGCAGCGCGGCGATGAAATCGGGCCCGGGGTGGTCCTGGATATCGAAATCCAGGCCCCAGGTCAGGTCCGGCCCGGTCACTGTCCGGCATTCTTGTGACGGCCGTGCCAGGACATGCGCTCGGCCAGGTAGTCCAGGCCGAAAATATCCGCCATCTCGCCGTAGCCGATCCGGTCTCCCCAGTGATAGCGGAATACGCCCTGATAGCTCACATGGCAGGGATTGAAGCTGTACCAGGGATGGCTGGAGATCGCCGTGCCGTAGAACTCGTACGTCTTTCCCCGGACGTCCGTGGCCTTGATCTTGTTATTGATGGCCAGCATCTGCGTATGGGTGGCGGTGATGTCCGCGGCCACCACGGGATGAACCTCGCCGTGCTCGACGACGAAGCCGAAGCGCAGCTTCTCGTAGCGGACCTCCCCGTCGGTGATCGTGAGCAGGACGGCGAGGTGCATGGCGAGTTCGGGGCCGAAGTTGACCGACACCCAGGCCACGGACCTGGTTCCGGTCTCGGCCCGGGGTCCCCAGCTATGGTCCATGCCGTCGTAGCAGTCGACCGTGTAGTGGCGGCCGCGGAGCGTAAGCTCCCCGGTGATACGCCCCTTGGCCTCGAAATGCCCGTTCTCCCAGGCGTCGCCCTAATAGCGGGCATCGGCCGTGGCACGGTCCGGCGCGAGCAGCGGGTTCTGCGCCGGATCGCCCGGGTCGAAAGGTTCATGCATGCCGCGGAACGACAGGTTAAACGAGCACGCCCCGAGGGCATTGGTGTAGGTCAGGTCGTAGTGCCGGGGATCGGGCGCGTCGACGGAAAGCCCGTTCTCCAGGCTGAACTTCGAGAAGGAAGCCGGGCACGGCAGGTGCACCTGAGGATCGGTGAAATCGACCTCGTACGGCTGCCCGCAAAATCCCCGGCCGACCAGGATCGAGGAGGTGGCGACGCCGAGGTTCGGCCGGGCCAGCACGTACACGTTCCCGAAGAGCTGCTCCTCCGGCACGGTGAACGGCAGGAACATGGTTTCTGTCCAGGTGCGGTCCGCTGGATCGCGTGGATGGAACTCCGAGTCCGCGTCGGTGATCATCGAGGGGGTCGACCTCCCGTGTTCGCGACAACCAGCGCCGAATCTACCAGAAATATGGTCTGACCATTAGATCAAAATGCGGAAACTTTGCGTTCGAGGCTCTCGCGCGGCCCGGTGGATCCGGTGCACGGGGGAGGTGCCGGTTTACCCGGGCGCGATCCCTGACGTCTCATCCGCTGCACCCGCCCCGGCGGCCCCGCCGGCTACCGCACGCGAGTACCTTCTCACGCCGCGTTCGCGTCCCCGCCCAGTGTGATCTCCGCGGTGGAACCGGGCTTCGGTAGCTGACGACGATGATGGGATACCAGGGACATCGCGACCTTGAGGTGGGCCAAGTACGGTGCAGGGGATGTGGCCGCGTACTACCCGAAGCAGGATGTCGCGGCAGAGGTTCCGCTCGGCTGATGGCTGGCCGGACGCCGGAATAGGAGCAGGGATGACCGAGCAGCGTGTCACGGTGGAGGTAACCGACGGGGTGGCCGATGTCCGGCTGGCCCGGCCGGAGAAGCGCAACGCCCTGGACGGGGCGATGTTCGCCGCGCTGGTCGCGGCGGGTGAGCGGCTCAAGTCCGAAGCTGGCATCCGTGCCGTGGTGCTTTCCGGTACGGGGCCGGACTTCTGCGCCGGCCTGGACTTCGGCATGTTCCAGGCGATGCGCGACGGGATGCGGCTGAGCGCCCTGGCCGACCTGCCCCCGGGCCATGGTCCGGCCCGGGCGGCCGGGCAGCGGGCGGCTTACGTCTGGACGGAGGTTCCCGTTCCGGTCATCGCGGCTATCACCGGGAACACCCTGGGCGGCGGCCTGCAGATCGCGCTCGGCGCCGACATCCGCATCGTCGCACCGGACGCGAAGCTGTCGGTGCTGGAGATCCGGTGGGGCCTGGTGCC
>JBEKKH010000899.1:0-2673 GCA_050010815.1 Streptosporangiaceae bacterium
ACCCGGATGCCGTCCGCGGACTCCCGCAGGACGTGGCGGCGCGGTGCGTCGGGCGGCGTGAACCGGGGCCTGATGGCGATCAGGGCGATCAGGACGACGCCGAAGCTGATCGAGTCGGTCAGGGAGGCGGCCGGGAACCCGGCGAACCCCACCAGGGCCCCGCCGATGGGGCCGCCAATCATGGTCACGAGCTGGCTGCCGGACTGCCGCAGGGCCAGCGCCCGGGGCAGGTCGGCGTCTGTCACAAGCTGCCGGGGCATCGACCCCGAGGAGGGCAGGTAGAACGCGTTTACCGTTCCGATGATCAGGCCTGCGATCACCAGCAGCGCCAGCGAAGTGCCCCAGAGCCAGCTCACCCCGGCCAGGACAGCCGCGATGGCGAACATGATGCTGTCCCCGGTGATCATGACGCGCCGGGCTCCCAGGCGATCCCCGATGGCGCCGCCGATCAGCAGAAGCACGGTGCTGGGCAGGCTGATCGAGGAGAGCACCAGGCCAGTCGCCAGCCCGCCGCGAGCCGAAGCCGCCCAGCCCAGGGCGAAGTACAAGGCCGCATCGCCGACCTGGGAAACCAGGGCGCCGCTCAGCCAGACCACATACGACCGGGGCAGACGGACCACGAGAACGTCGTCGGCCTCGGTGGCAGTCATGGTGGCATGCTAGGCCCCACCACCGACAAGCCATCGGGACAGCCGGGCAGGCCCCAGGTACTCGCCGCTAAGGTGTCGGCGGGAGCGTGGCCGACGGAGCGGGCGACACGACCGAGGACGGCGACGAGGTGGGGGTCGGGGTCGGGGTCGCGCTGACGGTCGGGCCGGCCTTAAGCGACGGGCGCGGCGAGCTGATCGTTGGTCTCGGGCTCGTGGGCGTAACCGTCGGCGCCGAGGTGGCCGGCGTTGACGTGGCCGGGGTGGTGACGGGCACGTAGGAGTAGGAGGGTTTCGGCGTTGACGGCGGCTTGACCCAGAGGTAGACAACCAGGGTGACCAGGAAGACGCCGATCAGCGCCCAGGTGGAGGTCCGTATCCGTCGTATCTGCTGCATCAGTCACTTCCCGCCGGCCCGGCGGGGCTGAAGGGGTCGGGGGGACCGGAAGCACCGGAGGCATTGGAGGGGTTGGATACGCCATCTGGTTCTGCGGTTTCCAGGCTGGGCGGCAGGTAGATGCCCTCGCGGCGGAGCCCCGCTGCGATCCGGACGCGCAGCATCCGCCCGACCCTGAACTGCTCACCTGGCAGCGTCCTGGCCACCACCCGAAGCTGGAAGTGGTCCACGTCCAGGCTCTGCACGCCCATGACCGCCGGGGCATCAAACAGATAATCGCGCATCTCCAGATCCTTGTAGGCCTCCTCTCCGATTGCCCGCAGCAGGCTGCTGACCCGGGTGACGTCCGCGGTGGCGGGGACGGGCACGTCCACCACGGCCCGGGCCCAGTCGCGGGACAGGTTGGTCACCTGGCTGATCTGCCCGTTGGGTGTCATGACCACCTCGCCGTCGATGGTGCGCACCGTGGTCACCCGGAGGTTGACGTCCTCGACGGTCCCGATAGCCGGCTCACCGATGCCCGGCACCGACAGACGGATAAGGTCGCCGAAGCCGTACTGGCGCTCGGTGATGATGAAGAAGCCGGCCAGCAGGTCCTGCACGATGCGCTGAGCCCCGAACCCCAGCGCCACGGCCGCCACGGCGGCCGGGGCGACCAGATTGGTCACGGGGATACCGAGTCGGGCCAGGACAGCCAAACCGGTTGCGCAGTAGATGATCACCAGGGTGGCCCAGGTGATCACCGACGCCACCGCGTGCCGGTGCTTGGAGGCTTCTGTGGCGACCAGGGTGTCCGTCTCGCGGGCGTTGGCGTCGATCCGGGTCGTGATCTTCCCGCCCAGCCAGGTCGCGAACCGGGTCAGCAAGATCGCGCCGGTCAGCAGCAGGATGATCTCCAGCCCGCTGCCGCGAGCCCAATGGCCAGCGGTGTCGAGAAGATGACTCAAAGACAAAGCCTTCCATCATGGCTGAGGTCGGCCACCAATTCGAACCGCCGGCGGCCAGCACCGGCCGTGGCGCAGTACCTGCAGAGGCTATGTCACGATCCAGTCGCGGGCCACGTTGACCGCTAGGTTTTCGAGCAGCGGGCCGGCCTGCTCGCGGCACCGGACTAGGTCAGGCTCAATGTCGGTGAGCGCGTAGGCCGCCGAGATGCCCGCGGGGCGAAGCTGCTCAGGGGTCAGCGAGCAGATCCCGGCTACCGCCACCACCGGTACGCCTGGTGCCGCCGCGGCGGTCGCGCGGGCCACCCCGACCGGGGCCTTGCCGTGCAGGGTCTGCCGGTCCAGCGCGCCTTCCCCGGTGATGACCAGCCGGGCGCCGTGCAGGTGACCCGCGAAGGACAGCACGTCAAGCAGCAGCTCGATACCGGGCCGCGTCGTCGCGCCGAGGAACGCCAGCGCCGCGAAGCCGAGTCCGCCCGCCGCACCCGCCCCTGGCTCGTCCCGGACCCCACGCCCGAGCGTCCGCTCGGCCACATCCGCCCAGCGGCGGAGGCCATCCTCCAGGATGGCAACATCCTGCGCCGACGCGCCTTTTTGCGGTCCGTACACCGCCGCCGCGCCCCTTTCGCCGAGCAGCGGGTTATCCACGTCCGTGGCCGCGATCACCTCGGTGCCCGACAGGTCC
>JBEKKH010000900.1:0-2671 GCA_050010815.1 Streptosporangiaceae bacterium
GGCGGGCCCGGCCGCCAGCGCCTGGTACAGGCCCAGCCGGTGGCCGATCACCACGTTTCCCGCGGCGACGGTCGCCCCGAGGTCGGCGATGAACCGGCCCAGGAACTCTTGCAGCTTGTCGGTGTCGATGGCCATGTCGTTTCCCTCCTGATTCTGGTGTGCTCAGGCCATGGTCGGCCGGGCTATTGCCATGGCGTGGCAACGGCGTTGCAATGGGGGCCGCTAGAACTGGTACATCAGCCAGAACCGGGGAGGGACCATGCGGGCCAGGTATCCGGACGCCGAGGGATTCGTCGATCGCGGCGGCGTCAAGGTCGGTTACGAGGTATTCGGCGAGGGTGAGCCAGCAGTGGTATTCGCCCCCCTTGACCCGATCGTTCACTCCCGCGCGTGGAAGGCCCAGGTGCCCTACCTCGCCCGCCGGTCTCGGGTCATCACCATCGACCCACGCGGCAACGGACGTTCTGACCGGCCGCAGTCACCCGCCGCGTACGCCGACACCGAGTTCGTGGCCGACACAGTCGCGGTGATGGACGCCTGCGGCGTCGACCGCGCCGTGATCGTCGGGATATCAACCAGCGGCTGGATTTCCCTGCTGACGGCCGCCTTGCACCCCGAGCGTGTCCTCGGCGTGGTGGCCATCGCCGCGGGGGGACCGGGGCTCGGGCCACTGCCGGCCGCCCGCACCGCGTACGACTTCGACGAGGTGCTCGACACCGAGGAGGGCTGGGCGAAGGAGAACCGGCATTACTTGCTCCGGGACTGGCCGGGCTTCAACGAGTTCTTCTTCGGCGAGTTGTTCTGCGAGCCGCACTCGACCAAGCAGCGCGAGGATGCCGTCGGCTGGGCCATGGAAACCAGCCCGGAGACGAACCTGGCCCGCGAAGACGCCCCGCCGACGGTATCGGGCCCGGAGGATACCGAACGGCTGCTGCATGACATTCGCTGCCCGGTGCTCGCGATCCACGGGGACCAGGACCGCTGCATCCCGCTGTCATGGAGCGAGCGGATCGCCGAACTGACCGGGGCCGACCTGCTCGTGCTTGAGGGGGCGGGGCACTGCCCGAACGGGCGCGAGCCGGTGGTCGTCAACCACGCGATCCGCGATTTCGCCGACCGGTTCCGCCCCGGACCAGCCTCCCCGCGCCGGTGGACCAGGCCGCTGAACCGCCGGCGCCGCGTCCTGTACCTGTCGTCCCCGATCGGGCTCGGGCACGCCCGCCGAGATCTGGCCATCGCCGACGAGCTGCGCAAGCTGCACCCCGACCTGCAGGTGGACTGGCTGACCCAGCATCCGGTCACCGAACTGCTGGCCAGGCGGGGCGAGCGCATCCACCCGGCGTCGGCGTTCCTGGCCAGCGAATCACGGCATCTCGAGGACGAATGCGCCGAACACGACCTGCACATGTTCGCCGCGGCCCGGCGCATGGACGAAATCATGATCAGCAACTTCATGGTCTTCTCCGACCTGGTCGCCAGCGAGCATTACGACCTCTGGGTGGGCGACGAGGCGTGGGAAGTGGATTACTTCCTGCACGAGAACCCCGAGCTCAAGCGGGCGCCCTACGCCTGGCTGACCGACTTCGTGGGCTGGCTGCCGATGCCCGACGGCGGCGCCGGGGAAGCGGCGCTGACCGCCGATTACAACGCCGAGATGATCGAGCAGATCGGTCGGTTTCCCCGGCTCCGGGACCGGGCGGTGTTCGTGGGCAACTCCGGTGACGTGGTGCCGGACAGCTTCGGCGCGGACCTGCCGCCCATCCGGGACTGGGTCAAACAGCACTACCAGTTCTCCGGCTACATCTCCGGCTACGATCCGGCGGCCGTCGCCGACCGGGCCGCGATCCGCGCCGAGCTTGGCTACCGGCTCGATGAGAAGATCTGCCTGGTCACCGTGGGCGGCTCCGGTGTCGGTGCCGACCTGCTGCACCGCGCCATAGCCGCCTATCCGGCCGCGAAACAACTGGTGCCGGCGCTGAGGATGATCGTGGTGGCCGGGCCGCGGATCGACCAGGCCACGCTGCCCGCCCATGACGGCCTTGAGCTGCATGGCTACGTCCATGACCTCTACCGGCAGCTGGCGGCATGCGATCTGGCCGTGGTGCAGGGCGGCCTGACCACCACGATGGAACTCACCGCGGCCCGGCGGCCCTTCATCTACGTGCCGCTGCGGCACCACTTCGAGCAGAACTTCCACGTCAGGCACCGGCTGGGCAGGTACCGCGCGGGCCGCTGCCTGGACTACCAGGACACCGGGCCGGAATCGCTGGCGCAGGCCATAGCCGAGGAAGCGGGCCGCGCCGTCAGCTACCGGCCGGTGGAAACGGACGGGGCGGCGCGGGCCGCCGCCTGCCTGGCCGAGCTCATCTGAGGCGGCTCGCCGCGGTACGCGCTTCGGCTAGGACGTGAACCAGGCCGTGGTCCCTGGCCAGGGTGGTGCCCCGGTTCAGCGCGGCCCGCGCCTGCGTACGCTCGCCGAGACGGCCCAGCGCCGCTCCGTCCACAACCAGGGCCGCCGCGAGCGCAGCCACCCACGGCACCCGGTCCGCTGCGCCCAGCAACGGGGCAAGGACGGCACGGGCTCGTTCTGGCCGGCCCGCCGTCAGCCAGGCCCGCGCGACCGACAAGTACACCTCATATCCCAGCACCCACGCGTCTCCGGCCGGCAGCC
>JBEKKH010000901.1:0-2670 GCA_050010815.1 Streptosporangiaceae bacterium
GACGGCGGAGGTGTAGCCGCCGCCGCTGGCGGTGAAGGTGGTGGTCCCGGTGCCGGTGGCGTTGGCGGTCACGGTGACCGTCTGCGCGGTGGCGAAGTTGGCCGGGGTGAAGGTCAGGCTGGCGGGGGAGGCGGTCAGCCCGGCGTTGCCGCTGCCGGAGACGGTCACGGTGACGTTCGCGGTGGGCGCCTGTGACAGGGCCAGGGTGAACGTGCCGGTGCCGCCCTGGGTCACGTTCAGGCTGGCCGGGGTCGCGGTGATGGAGCCGGCGGGCGGCGGGGTGGTGGACCCGGCCGGGGTGCAGGTGACCGAGGTGGGCGCGGCGTTGGCGCCGGAGTAGTTGAAGTTGGCCCCGGCCGTGGTGGAGGCGCCGGCGGCCAGGCTGCCGTTGTAGGACAAGCTGGCGACGGTGACCGTCTTGCCGGACTGGGCCCAGGCCCCGTTCCAGCCGTTGGACAGGGTCTGGTTGCCGGCGTAGGCGTAGGTCACCGTCCAGCCGGTGATGGCCGCGGTGCCGTTGTCGGTGATGTTCAGGTTCGCGGTGAAGCCGCTGCCCCAGTCGGTCGGCACGCTGTAGACGGCGGCGCACGACGAGGTGGCGGCCAGGGCGGTGACGCCGCTCGCGCCGCCGGCCACGGCCAGGCCGAAGGCGGCCAGCAAGGCCGCCCCGGCCACCATGATCGTCCTGCGCAACCGCCGCATTGCGGGTCGCGCTCGCAGTCTCATGTCAGCACACCTCCAGGTGTCATGGCGCCCTTAACCACGGCGGTATCCGCGGTGGGCTTGACTGCCGTGACCATAGGCCTGAGCCGGCAGGGTGTACAGGCAACGTGCTGGCCGTGCCGTTGCTGGCTATGCCAGCCTGCGGAAACCCGCCTAGGTCGGCGAAAGTTACATGGCGGCCTCGGCGTGGGGATCGCTTTCGCCAGCGAGCGCGGTTACCTCGCCTGCTTGAAGGTCTGGACCAGGTCGGTGGTCCATTGTTCGGGGATCTCCCAGGGGATGAAGTGACCGCCGTGGGGGTGGACGGCGATGTTGACGTTGTTGTACCAAGCGGCGCGGTCGCTGGCCAGGAACGACTCGATGCGCTCCTCCGGGCTGTTGACTCCCGGGGGGTTCTCGTAGTCGACGAACGTGATCCCGGTCGGCGCCTCGATGACTGGCGTCCGGTCGTGGGAGGGTGCCCAGGGGTACCTGTTGTTGTTGGCGTACGTGCGGATCGAGCTGGCGATGGCGTTGCCGGTCCAGTAGATCGTTGCGTGGGTGAGCAGGTCGTCGCGGGTGAACACGGTGTAGATGTTTCCGCCGTTGTCGGACCATTTCATCCATCGCTCCAGGATCCAGGCCAGCATGCCGGCCGGGGAGCCGGCCAGTGCGTACCCCAGTGTGCTCGGAGCGAGTACGTGCGCGGCGAGGTGCACAGCGAACCGTCGCTCGATTTCGACCAGTCTGTGCCGCTGGTCACCGGGCAGCCCGGGCGGGATGGGCCTGCCACCGGAGAAATCCCAGGCACGGTCGCCGGTGAACAGGTCGAGTTTCAGGGCTGATCCGATGTGGATGCCGTACAGCTCGCCGGCGTACTTGTGGCCGAGCTGTCCCGTGATGAGGATGACGGGACGATCACCTCGAAGGCGTCCGCCGGGTCGCCGCCGAATGCGGCCGGGTCTGCGAGCCGGTCGATGACTTTCGACCAGTGCCAGAAGGTCCAGGGCCACCCGTGGCTGAGGATCAGCGGGGTGGGATCGGGCCCGGCGCCCGGCTTGCGCATGAAGTGAACGCGGGTGCCGGACACGTCAACCAGGTAGTGCTCGTAGGTATTCATCGCCCGTTCGGCGGCTCGCCAGTCGTACTCCTGCGCCCAGTACCGCGCCAGTTCCTGGAGCAAGGCCCTGGGGACGCCGTAGCGCCCGTCCTCGTTCCCGTCATCTTCCGGTCAGATCGCGGCCCGCAGCCGCGACCGCAGATCCTCCAGAACCCGCTCCTCAACGGCGATCGGCGCCGGCGACAGGGCATCCACGCTGGTGCTCACTTCCCGCTCCTTTCATCAGGCTTCTCGTCGTGCTCGCTGGCGAGCTGAACGACTCGGTCGAGTACGCCCGCGATGCTCAGCAGCCGCGTGCGGTCAGCAGGCGAGAGCCGGTCAATGAGACTGCGCAGCCGCTCCGCACGATCGGCATGGCGCCGGGACACAATCGAAAGACCATCCGCGGTGAGGGACAACATCGAGGCCCGCCCGTCACCCGGATCAGGCCGGCGAACGATAAGCCCGTCGCGTTCCAGCTTCGCTACCGCCGACGTGAGCGCCGGCTGCTTGATCTGCTCCGTCCCTGAGCTCGCAGAGAAGCACCTGCCGCATGTACTGGCGCCGCATGAAGTTCCGGACGCACCCTGTGACGAGCGCGCTGTCGGGGTGCATCCGCACCTGGCCGTCGGCGAACACGCTTACCATAGGTCGGAAGATGCCCGCTGTCGTCGCGGCTCGCGGGCCGTCCTCGCCCAGCCAGACGTCGAACCGCTGGGCAGCCGCTGATGAGGCGGCTGGCCAGCCTGGTTCGTCCCTACCTCAGCTAGGGGGCGGTCCATTGCTGGTTGGAGCCGCCGTTGCAGGTCCACAGGTCGAGTTGGGTGCCGTTGGCGGTGTTGAAGCCGGGGTCGTCGAGGCATTTGCCG
>JBEKKH010000902.1:0-2667 GCA_050010815.1 Streptosporangiaceae bacterium
CGTAAGCTGGTCGCCAGGCTTTACGGCCGTCCTGCCGTCGGTCACGCTGATGCTCAGGTCGGGCCCGGCGGGCCGGCGGGCGGTCGCGGTCGCCGTCGCGGCCGGCCGGGCGGCGCTGGCCGTCGCCGTCGCGGCCGGCCGGCTGGCGCTGGCCGTCGCCGTCGCCGTCGCCGTCGCCGAGGTCGCGGGGTTGTGGCCAGAAAGCATCGCCATGGGCATCGCGATCAGGCCTCCCGCCATGATCGCGCCGACCTGTGTTTTTCCTAGACCCTGTGGCGTCCGCACTGATGACCGCTCCCCGATATACAAATAGTAGTTATATAACTACAGAGAGTCTAGGGCGAGGGGCGCTCGGGCGCGGTCATCTGGGCGCGGCAGTGCCGTCACCGCGGCTTCGGCTCGTGCCGCAGGCGGGGAGGTGGGGGCACGCACCACGGTCCGTTCGGCGCCTAAAAGGGGTTTTTCAGGCTAGGCGGGTGACTTCGACGGTCACGTCGAGGGCGCTGGTGGGGGCGCCGTGGTAGATGCCCTTGAGCGGGGGGATGTCGGCGTAGTCCCGGCCGCGGGCCACCACCACGTGCCGTTCGCGCACCTGCGCGCCGCTGGTCGGGTCGAGCGGCCGCCAGGTACCGGCCCAGTACTCGACCCAGGCGTGGCTCTCCCCCACCACGGTCTGCCCCGGCTCGGCGGACGGGTCGGCGTGCAGGTAGCCGGACACGTACCTGGCCGGCAGCCCCGCCTCGCGCAGCAGCGCCACGGTGACGTGCGCCATGTCCTGGCAGACGCCCTGGCCCTGGTCCCAGGCCTGCTGGGCGTTGGTCCGCACCCCGGTGGCGCCGGCCATGTAGCTGACCTGCGCGCGGACCTGCGCGGCGATGTCGGTGGCGGCCTGAACCGGATCCGCGTCGCGCACCGCGTCCTGGGTCGCGGCCGCGACGCCGGACGTAACCGTGGTCAGCGGGGTCGGCAGCAAGAACTCGAGCAGGCGGCCCTTCGCCGTCCGGGCCCGCAACTCGTCCCAGGACGGCCCCTCCTGGTCCGCGCCGTCGAGTCCCTGGCCGGTCTCGACCGTGGCCTGGGCCTTGATCGTGAGCGACTCGTGCGGTTCGGTGATGTCGAACACGCTGACGAACGTGCCCCAGTAATCGCAGTAGGTCCAGACCGGCACGCCCGGGCCGGCCGAGACCCGGCTTTCCAGGGTGATCTGGGAGGGCAGCGTCAGCGGCGTCATCCGGGCCTCGTTGAACGAGGTGCGGACCGACGCCGAGTAGGTGACCTGGGTGGTATGCGCTACCCGCAGCCGCCAGCCCATCCTCAGCCGTCCCTTTCCCACAGGACGGGCGCCTCGTACTGGAAGTACCGCCTGCTGATCGCGTCACACGCCTCCACGCACGCCTGCTGAAGCTGGCCGAGCAGGTCGGGCAGCTCATCGGGCAGCTCGGCCGGGTCGGCGTACTCGAGCCGGGTGCGCAGCTGGCCGACCGGGCGGCGGGCCGGGTCGTCCATGCCCATCCGGACCGGGCCGGGATTCAGGGCCATCAGGCATTCCTCCGCGGTCACCAGCGAATGCAGCACGGATCGCGGGAACAGGCGGTCGAGCAGCAGGAACTCGGCCACCCGGGTGGGCTCCGCGGCCCAGCCGTGGGTGCGGATGAACGACTCGTACGCGCCGCACGCGTGCAGCAGCAGCGGCCAGCTGAGCTCGGCCGGGCCGGGCAGCCGGGCCAGCAGCAGCCGGGCCGTCATGTCGGCCCGCTCCAGCGACCGGCCGAGCACCAGGAACCGCCAGGCGTCATCGTGGCTCATGGTCGAGTCGGCCAGGCCGAAGAACAGCGCCGCCCGTTCCCTGATGAACCGGAGGAACACGTGCGGGCCGAGCCGTTCCGCGGCCCGGCGCTGGCCCGCCAGGCTGTGGCCCGCCACGTTCAGGCACTCCCACATCTCACTCGAGATCACCTCGCGGATGCCGCGGGCCCCGGCCCGCGCCGCCAGCACCGAGCCGGAGATCGCGCTCGGGCTCCCCGCGTCGTACGCCAGCCGGAACAACGCCATCCCGACGTCGGGCTCGGCGTCGTCGGCGGGCTTGACCCCGAGGATGCCGAACAGCGGGCCGCAGTCCGCGCTCGCCCCTTGTCCCCCGGAATTGCCGAGCAGCCGGTGTACGTAGACGTCGACGAGGCGGGCGGTGTCGTCGGCCCGCTCGACGTAGCGGCCGGTCCAGAACAGGGTCTCCGCCATCCGGCTGAGCAGCTCATCGTTCATTGGTCGTCGTTCACTGGTCGTCGTTCACTGGTCGGGACCGCTCTGGCGTTCGATGGCGGCCGCCAGCGTCGCGGTCGACCGGGGCGTCAGCAGCGGGAAGGCGGCGGCGGGCGCGGGCGGTTCCACCGATCGCGGGCCGACAAGCACCCAGGTGTCCTTCGAGCCGCCGCCCTGGCTGGAATTGACCTTGAGCTCCCCCTCGGGCAGCGCGACCCGGGTCAGGCCGCCGGGCAGCAGCCACACGTCATCGCCGTCGTTGACCGCGAACGGCCGCAGGTCGATGTGGCGGGGCGCCAGGCCCTCGCCGATCAGCACCGGCGAGGTGGACAGCGCGACCGGCCGCTGGGCCATCCAGCCGCGCGGGTCCGCCCGCAGCGTTTCCCGCAGCACCGCCAGCTCCTGCGG
>JBEKKH010000903.1:0-2657 GCA_050010815.1 Streptosporangiaceae bacterium
GACCGCACTGGCCCAGGCGATCCGCCGGCCGGACCGGCAGGCCCGGCTGGCGCGCCTGGTCCGGCAGCCGACAACCGACGTTATCGACCTCGGCCGGGTGGACGCGACCAATGTCGGCAGGCTGCTCGCCGCAAGCGGAACATCTGACATCGTCGATGCCCATGTGGTGATCTGCGCGCGCCGCACGGGGCAGCAAGTTGTCACCTCCGATCCCGGCGATCTCCGTCTTCTTGACCCGGCCGTCCGGCTGATCGCGATCTGAAGGACCTGCGCGCACCGCGCGGTCAACATGTGTGTCGTTATTGTTTGCACGGCGGACTGCGGCTGAATGCGCAGATGAAGGCCCTGAGCTGCGGAAACAGCCTCAGGGGCCTTGGCGCGGCGGTGGCAGGGCCAGCCGGAGGACGTGGCGGCGGCCGTAGCCTTCGTGGTGAGTCCGACCGCATCGCTTCTCATCGGCCAGTCTCCACGGGCTGGCTGCTGCACTGACCATGACCTGGGAGGAAGGATGATCGAGCGCGTCCGCGCCGTTCTGGTCACTCCCGATGGCTGCCTACTGGCGATACGCCGGGACCGGCCCGGTCGTGCCACATATTGGGTGCTGCCGGGCGGGCACGTCGATCCCGGAGACCAGAGCCTGGAAGCCGCACTCAGCCGGGAGATCAGCGAAGAGATCGCCGGCGAGGCGGAAATCACCAGCCTGGTGCAGGTGCTGGAGTCCGGGGCAGGAGACGAACGCCAGTACTTCTACGTCGGCCGGATCACGTCATGGGACTTCACATCGCGTACCGGACCAGAGTTCGGCGAGCCAGGACGCGGCAGCTACCAGCTGAAGCAGATCCCGCTGGCTACCGTCCGGATCTGCCCCGCCCACTCGTAGATGTCGCCGAAAATCCGCCTGTGGATCTCCCGCAGGTGGGGCAGGTCATAACTGGGCGAGACGGGCGATTCATCCAGCAGTATCAGCGCCGCGTGAGTGATCTCCCGTTCCGCCGCTTCGAGCGCGGCGGCAGATCGGAGCCCAAGCATGTTGTACAGGACCCCGGTGACCGGATCACTGTACGGGTCCTCTGGCACTCACGGCTGCCGGTAGCGCGCGACCGTCCTGCGGTACAGTTCGGCCGCGCCGATCTCCCCGTCCACGTACGCCGCGACTTCCCGGTTGTGGTTCAAACTGAACGGACCCGGCAGCTCTGCCTGTACCGACTGTGCCGAGGCGAGGGCGGAATCCAGCCGCGCACGCTGCCGCGACAGTGCCTCGTACCGTTCATAGACCTCGTACGGGAGGAGGATAGCCTCGGGCTTGCGGTGCGACCCGAACGCGACCGGCTCCGCTGCAGCGCCCTCCCGCCGGAACCGTGCGAGGATCCCGGAGAGCCGCTGCCGCACCTCCGAGAGCGGGTGCACCTGGAGGACCACCGGATCGGTCATACCCATAGTGTACTAAAACTTGTACAAAATCGGCCCCGGGTCGGGAAGATCACTGTCGATCGCTGCCCGCGACATGCACGCGCGGCTAGGGCTCGTCCGGGCACTCCAGCAGTGGCCGACGCGGCCGCTGCCTGGTGTTCGCGCCGGAGACGCGGCAGCAGGCACCTTGGCCGGCGGGCATTGCACCCGCCGCTACGCCACCCTCCCCTTTACCACCATCGGGTAAAGACACTCCGCTGGTGCCGAAAACCATGCCGCGGCCGGGGATCGGGCAGCGGAGCGCGGTGTCCGGCGGTACAGTCGCTGCCGTTGAGGGTCCGGGCTGGAGGGGTATTCATGGGTCGCACCGCACGGGAACGGCTAGCCAGCCTGCTCGGTGACGCCGAGGCGCCGGGGTCCTTCAGCGCGCAGATCCTGGCGCCCGCGGACGCGCTGCAGGTCGAGGTCGTCGGGCTCGGGGCCGTGCAGACTCCCGTGCGCGGTCCGCTGGCGAAGAAGCTGATCGCGGTGGGCAGGCCGGCGACGTTCGGGCGCGCGGAGCAGACGCTGACCGACACCAGCGTGCGTGACACGTGGGAGATCACGCCGGACCTCGTCACGCTGGACGGCCCTGCCTGGGAGGCAACGCTCGGCGTGGTGCTGGACGGCGTCCGGGACGAGCTGGGGCTGCCGCCCACGACAACGCTGCTGGCCGAGCTGCACGCGATGCTGATATATGGCAAGGGACAGTTCTTCCTGCCGCACCAGGACTCGGAGAAGGACGACGCAATGGTGGGCACGCTGGTCGTGTCGTTGCCGTCGGCACACACGGGCGGGGAACTGATCGTCGAGCACGGCGGCGAGAGCGTCACGTACCGGACGTCGAAGCAGGACCTGTCTTTCGTCGCGTTCTACGCCGACTGCCGCCATGAGGTCAAGCCCGTGACGTCGGGGTACCGGGTGACGCTGACGTTCAACCTGCTCGCGGACGGCGAGGCCGATACACAAGGGTCTGGGCCTGCCGCCGATCTGACGCGCTGCCTGTTCGAGCATTTCGCCGCGCCCGCCACGCCACGCTACGGCCGCACCGACCTCGATCCGCCGAACCGGCTCGTCTACCTGCTCGATCACGAGTACACCCAGCGGGGCCTGAGCTGGAACCGGCTCAAAGGCGCTGACGCGGAGCGCGCCGTGTGGCTGCGCGCCGCGGCGGAGCGTGCCGGGTGCGAAGCGGTGCTGGCGCTGGC
>JBEKKH010000904.1:0-2657 GCA_050010815.1 Streptosporangiaceae bacterium
GGTCCCGGCCGTGGCGAACGACACCGTGCCGGTGAACGGGTCGGCCACCTCGACGCCCGGCACCGGCCCCTCGAAGGCCACCGCCAGCGTCCAGGTGCCCTTGTCGGGGTTGAGGACGGTCGCGTCCATGGTCGGCAGGCTGTGGGGCGTGGGCGCTCCGGCCGAGGAGATGTCGTAGTTCTGCGCGGTGCCGTTGACGTTCCCGTCCGGGCTGACCAGGTAGGCGCCGACGACCACGCCGCCGGTCGAGCCGGTCGCGTCGTTGGAGAGCGCCAGCGCGGCGGAGATCGCCTTGGTGCCGGCCGGGACGTTGAACGCGTAGTAGTTGTTCTGCGCGATGTTGCCGGGGCGTCCGTTGCCGCCGGTGAGGACCCCGCTGAACGCGCCGCCGGCCGCGACGTTGACCAGCGAGCGCACGACTACCGGGATGGAGGTCTGCCCGCCCAGGTTGGAGCTGACCGCGAGCGAGGCCGCGTAGTCACCGGGGGCGGCGGGCGCGGTGGCGGTGTAGGTGACCTTCTTCGACCCGCCGGGGGCGAGCGAGAACGACGACGGCGAGACCGAGCCGAAGTTCTGGTACTGCTGCGTCACCGCCTGCCAGCTCACGGCGCCCTGGTAGCCGCCGTCCGCGTGGGTGATGTCGTTGACGACCACCGTCCAGGTGCCCGCGGCCGGGGTGCGCACGTCCACGTTGCCGTAGTTGCCGAAGCCCTGCGGGTCCGAGTTCGCCGCGTAGCGGCCCTTCGGGTCGATCAGCGAGAGCGTCACCGGCGCCAGCAGGGTGCTGGTGTCCCCCGGGTAGGCGATCGAGACGTCGAGCCGGGACTGGCCGGCCGGCACCGTGATGTGGAAGGCCGCGTAGTTGTTGGGGAAGTCGGCGAAGTCCAGGAGCTGGTTGCTGGTGGAGTCCTCCAGCGCCACCGTGCCGGACTGGGTGTTCTTGTCCGGGCCGAGAGTCCGGCCGTGCAGGCTGACCGACTGCGTCTTCGCGCCGTCGTTGGTGAGCGTGACCGTCCAGCTCTTCTTCGAGCCGGGCAGGCCCTGGTCGTTCAGCTGGGTGGCCGACTCGAGCAGCGTCGATCCGACCCGCTTGCCGCGGTTGATCGACTCGGCCAGCTCGACCGCCTTGTAGCTGTTGAGCAGCCCCGCGCCCTGCTCCTGGGCCGGGATGTTCAGGTCGGTCGCGGTGGAGAGGATGATCTGCTTGACCAGCGCCGGCGACGGGGTGCTGCCGCCGTGGGTCTTGCGGTAGGCCTGGATCACCAGCGCCGCCGCGCCCGCCACGAACGGGGACGACTCGCTGGTGCCGCCGGAGATCTCGACCGCCGACGCCTGGCCGAGCAGGTTGGTGCACTCGGCGAACTTGGCGGTGTTGGCGTCGCAGGAGGCCCAGCTCAGGTCGCCGGGGGCGACCACGTCGACCGTGCCGCCCTCCTCGTTGTACCCGCTGGAGGAAAGGCCGCTGATGTTGTCCGACAGCCAGCCGGTGGAGAAGTACCGCGCGAGCCCGTAGTTCGACTGCTCGTACATCTGGAACTGGGTGGTGGCGCCGGCCGAGATCACGCTGGGGTCGGTGGCGGGCGAGCCGATGGTGGACGTGGTGCCCGAGTCGCCGGTCGAGGCGGTGACCACGACGCCCGCCTTGGTGGCGGCGTTGTCGAAGAGCTTGATCACGTTCACGTGGTCGTGCTCGACGGCCCAGTCGATCGCCTCGGCGATGGCCGAGTTGGTGACGGCGTAGGTGTGGTTGGGCTCGCTCGAGAACACGTCCAGGCCCACCAGCGACGCGCCCGGGGCGACGCCCTCGATCCGGATGTAGCAGCCGTTCTTGTAGTTGTCGTTCGTGAACCCGCTCAGGTTGTACACGTGCAGACCCTGGCCGGCGATCGTGTTGGCGTCGAGGAACGCCTCGCCGCCGGTGGTCGGCGCGCCCGCGCCGTTGCCGGTGAAGTCCTGGTAGTCGACGAAGACCGACTTGCCGTTCTTGTTAAGGAAGTTGACGTTCTTGGGGTCGGTGCCGTCGGCGATGAACGCCACCTTCACCCCGGCCCCGGTGAAGCCGAGCGACCGCGCGGTCGCCTGCCTGGAGTTCTGGGACGCCGTGCCCGTCAGCGCCAGGCCCTCGGGGGCTAGGGAGCTCTGGCCCTTGGGCGCGCAGGCGCCGGCCACGTTGTTCAGCGCCTTGGAGACCGTGCGGTCCGGCGTGGCGGGAGTGGCCGTCGTCGGGCTCAGCGCCGACGAGGGCAGCGTGACCGTGGCGTTGGGGATCACCTCGGCCACCGCCGGGCTCGCCTCCAGCCGCTGCTCCTCAAGCGCCGACACTGTCGCGGAGACCGCGTTGACCAGCGTGAACTGCTTGACGGCGGTCGCGTGGAGCTGGCTCAGCTGGCTCAGCAGCGACGTCTGGCTGAGGGACACCGCGGCCGACCTGACGCCGGACGCCGTGGTGCCCGCGGCAGCCGCGCCGAACTGGTCCTTGAGCACCACGATGACCGGCTGGTCGGCGTTCTGCGATAGCTGCGCGGCCTGCGTCGGCGACAACGGCGCGAACATCGGGGTGTTGGTCGCGCCCGCCCCGCCTGCCGTGGTCGCGATCACGAGCGCGGGCACACCGCCGAGTACGGCGCACGCGGCGGCGGACACGGCCAGAACAGACA
>JBEKKH010000905.1:0-2652 GCA_050010815.1 Streptosporangiaceae bacterium
ACGCTACGTCACGATCGTTGGTTACGGTCAGCACACGAGATCCGTTATGGTCGCCTTGGGCGTCGGAGTACAGGTGGAGAACAACCGTCGATATTGGTTCTTCTGCGCGACGGCCAAGCCGATCTTCGCTGGCTGATATGCCGCAGGAGGCCGCGGGTCGGGGCCGAGAGCCACTGCTCGGCAACGTCCAGCACGCCTTGAGGCGCGCGCGGCGTGCGCGCTGCCGCAATGGTGGTCCGGCGCCCTCACGGCGCACCCGGCTGGTGGGTCGGCTCAGCGGCCGTGAAGGATTGTGGTGGACACCGCGTGCACGGCGACCTGCGCCGGGCGTGCTCGGCCACCGTTAGCGGGTCACGGCCGCAGGGCAGGGGTGGGTTCTAGCGCGATGACGCCATCGTTTCGGCGAGTTGCTGCCGGGCCGCCAGGTCGCTCGAATAGACTCTTTGCGTTTCGGTTTCGGCACCGGCTGCGGGCCGAGGAGGGAGACCCCTGTGGACGGCACCCGCCAGCTGCAGGTCAGCCGCATCATCAACGCTCTCCCCGAGCGAATCTTCGCCGTGCTGGCCGACCCGGCCCGCCACCGCGAACTCGACGGCGCCGGCATGCTGCGCGGCCTGGACTCCGGTGACGCCCCGATCACCGCCGCCGGCCAGGCGTTCGTGATGAACATGAACCAAGACGGCATCGGCGACTACCAGATGCGCAGCGAGATCGTGATCTACGAAGCCGGCCGCCGGATCGGCTGGGCGCCGGCCATTCATCCGCCGGGGGCGCTGGCCCACATCATCGGCGAGCTCGACCCGAGCGGCCATACCTACGCCTGGGAGCTGGAACCCGCAGGGGACGGCCGGACCAAGGTCACCCACACCTACGACTGGAGCGGCGTCCGCGACCAGAATGCCCTGGGCCTGTACCCGCGGGTGTCAAAGGAACAGATGGAAGGCAGCTTGGACCGGGTGGCGGCGGCCGTCGCCTGACCGCGGCGCTCGCCCGCTCGGCCCCGCTCCCACGTCCGCGGCAAGCTCCGCTAGCGCAGCACTGCGACGCGGACGGTATCGGATGACGTTCGCTCTGTGCCGCCCCCGCCGCAGCAGCCAACGAGCGCGCCAGGCAGCTGAATAGCGGCTCGACAGCGGCTGCCGTTCCGCACGTAGGAGCGTGGCATCCGGCTTGTAGCCCTACTCGCTCGGGTGACCGGAGAACTGTCGGATGGTGGCCTTCATGGCGACTACCCGGAGACGGCCAGCTCAATCACGAAACGTTACTGGGCGCCTGAGCCGGCACACCTTATCCGCCTGATTGGACGGCACCGGGCGTCTGACGACGCGGTTTGCGGTGAGCGCAGATCGGGGTGATCTGCCTGTCGTGGCTATGACGGCTAGCGTCGGCCGTTCCCAGCTGCGGGAGCTAGCGCGGGAGCTTGCGCTTGACATGTATTTAGCTAAATAGCTAATATTCTCAAGTGAGCGACGACACCCGGGTATTCAGGGCACTGGCCGATCCGACCCGCCGCCAGATCCTCCAGGACTTGCGAGATGGTGAACTCGCGGCCGGGGAGATCGCGGCCCGGTTCCCGATCAGTGCCCCGTCCATCTCCCGGCACCTGAGCGTGCTCAAGGCAGCCGGGCTGGTCACCGAGCGCCGCGCAGCCAACCGCATCCTGTACGCGGTCGCGGAGGACAGGCTCGCTGTCTGCCTGGGGAACTTCCTGTCCGCGGTATGCCCGGAACAAATCGTGCTCCGCCGTCGCCGCGGGGCACCCGGAGCCACGAAAGGGCCACCATGATTGCCAGGACACTGGATTGCACGATTGAGCGCCGTCTGCTCGTCAACTACCGGATCGAACCCGAGGTCGTCGCCCCGCTGCTGCCGCCGCCGTTTCGCCCGCAGCTCGTCTCGGGGCAGGCTGTCGGCGGCGTGTGTTTTATCCGGCTGGGCCGCTTCCGGCCGGGTCATCTGCCGCGGGTGCCAGGGCTCACCACTGAAAATGCCGCCCACCGCTTCGCTGTCGAATGGGGCGACCCCGGCCAGCCGCAAACCGGGGTGTATGTTCCCCGCCGCGACACCAACTCCAGGATCACCTCTGCCGCCGGGGGCACAGTCTTCCCCGGCCGGTACCAGTTCGCCCGTTTCGAGGTCAGCGAACCCGGCGGCGAGGTGCACATCGACGTCACGTCCCGCGACGGCGGCACGCAGCTCACGGCCATAGCCGCCCCGGCCGGCGCTCTGGCCAGCGAGCTATTCGCAACGCTTGACGACGCTGTGGATTTCTTCCGCCGGGGCGCGCTGGGCTTCTCCCCGGCGCAAAACACCGGCTGCCTGGACGCAGTGCGCCTGCACAGCGCAAGCTGGGCCGCCGAGCCCATGACGGTCAGGGACATGCACTCCAGCCTGTTCGATGACATAACGATCTTCCCCCCGGGAACATGCTCGCTGGACTGCGCCCTCGTCATGCGCAACCTGCCAGTCCGCTGGGCCAGCGACCAGCCACAGCAAGCACTCGCACCAAGCCAGAAGGCCGCCCGGTGACCGCCGCGAGCAGCTGGCATCCCCGCTGGCAAAGCGAAACCCTGACACCAGAACATGGGCGAGATCGCGGGATGAATCCTGGGCGCGCATAATCGGCGCATATGACTGGTCCGCGGCACTGCT
>JBEKKH010000906.1:0-2643 GCA_050010815.1 Streptosporangiaceae bacterium
AGGTCGGCGGTCTCGCCCACCACCCGGACAACCTCACGCCCCATCCGCCCCCGCGCCCCCAGCACCCCGACCTTCGCCATCGCTGCCCTCCGGACTACTCAAATGATCGTGGATCGTTACCCCCGCTATACGGGAGGTAACGATCCACGATCATGCGGTTCAGAGCTGGAACGCGCTGGCGTCGTCGAAGGGGCCGACGACGGCCAGGGCTTTGGGACGGGTGAGGATCTCGGCGGCGACCGCGCGAATGTCGTCGTGAGTGACGGAGTCGATGGCGGCGAGCACCTCGTCGACCGGCTCCAGCTTGGGGTAAACCAGCTCGGACTTACCCAGCCGGCTCATCCGCGAGGACGGGTCTTCCAGGCTGAGCACGATCGAGCCGCGCACCTGGCCCTTACCGCGCTCGAGCTCGGCGTCGGTCAGGCCGCCTTCGACCAGCCGGGTGATCTCCTCGGCGCAGATGGCCAGCACGTCATCGGCCTTCGACGGCAGGCAGCCGACGTAGATCCCCCACATGCCGGTGTCGGCGTGCTGCCCGGAGAAGCTGTACACCGAGTACGCCAGGCCACGCTTCTCCCGCACCTCCTGGAACAGCCGGGAGGACATGCCGCCGCCGAACGCCGCGTTGAGCACACCGAGCGCGAACCTGCGCTCATCGGTCCTGGCCAGCGCCTCACAGCCAAGCACCAGGTTGGCCTGCTCGATGCCGCGAGAGATCAGCGTGGTGCCCACCCCGGCGACCCCCGCCTGACCATGCTGCCGGTCCCCGGCCAGCCGGGGTGGAGCAGGATCGGCCGGGGAGCCCAGGACCGGGCCGAACGCCTCGGCGACCAGCCCCGTCACCATGTCGTGGTCGAGGTTGCCCGCCGCGGCCACGACCAGGTGTTCAGGGGTGTACCTGGCCTGGTAGTGCTCGAAGATCTGCTCCCTGGTGATCCGTTTGATCGAATCCGCGGTGCCCAGGATCGGCCGGCCCAGCGGCGTGTCGCCGAACAGCTTGGCGGTGAACGCCTCGTGCACGGTGTCGGAGGGATCGTCCTCGTTCATCGCGATCTCTTCGAGCACCACGTTGCGCTCGGCGTCCACGTCCTTCGGCGTGATCAGCGAACTGGTCACCATGTCGGACAGGACGTCCACGGCCAGCGGCAAGTCTGCGTCGAGCACCCGTGCGTAGTAGCACGTGTACTCCTTAGCGGTGAACGCGTTCATTTCACCGCCGACCGCGTCCATCTCCGAGGAGATCTCCAGCGCGGTGCGCCGCCCGGTGCCCTTGAACAGCAGGTGCTCCAGGTAGTGCGTGGCGCCCTCGTGCGCGGAATCCTCATCGCGGGAGCCGATGCCGACCCAGATGCCGAGCGCGACCGAGCGGACCGCGGGCAAGAACTCGGTAACGACCCGCAGCCCACCATCCAGGACGGTGCGGCTGACACCTTCAGACCGTTCGGTGGCCATCTAGGCGTGGTGCCCGCGGGTACGGTGCCTGGTCCGGCGACTTCCGTCCGGGCCATCGCGATCGCCCCCCCGGTCACCGCCGTGGTCACGGTCACCGGTCCTGGCCCCGCCGGCCGGGCGCTCGCCGCCGCCGCCTAGGTCTTCCCCGGCCGCTTCGCGCTCGACCACCTCGACCGGAACGAGCGACAGCTTGCCGCGGTCGTCAATCTCACGGATCTCGACCTGGATCTTGTCGCCGATGTGCACGACCTCGTCGATGTTCTCGATCCGCCTGCCGCCGTGCAGCTTGCGGATCTGGGTGATGTGCAGCAGGCCGTCCTTGCCCGGCAGCAGCGACACGAACGCGCCGAACGTGGTGGTCTTCACCACCGTGCCGAGGAACCGCTCGCCGACCTCGGGCATGTGCGGGTTGGCGATCGCGTTGATCGTGGCCCGGGCTGCCTCAGCCGACGTCCCGTCGGTGGCCCCGATGTAGATCGTGCCGTCGTCCTCGATCGTGATCTCGGCGCCTGTGTCGTCCTGGATCGAGTTGATCATCTTGCCCTTCGGCCCGATGACCTCGCCGATCTTGTCCACCGGGACCTTGATCGTGATGATCCGCGGGGCGTAGACGGACATCTCGCCCACCTCGGTGATGGCGCCGCGCATGACGTCCAGGATGGTCATCCTGGCCCCGCGGGCCTGCTTCAGCGCGGCCGCGAGGACGGAGGCAGGGATGCCGTCGAGCTTGGTATCGAGCTGAAGCGCGGTGATGA
This sequence comes from Streptosporangiaceae bacterium, assembly GCA_050010815.1. Classification (GTDB taxonomy): domain Bacteria; phylum Actinomycetota; class Actinomycetes; order Streptosporangiales; family Streptosporangiaceae; genus Palsa-504. Next base: position 2,208 of record JBEKKH010000906.1, read on the forward strand.
CCTGCTCGGTACCCGCCACCTTGAAGTCCATGTCGCCGAACGCGTCCTCGGCCCCCAGGATGTCGGTGAGCGTGACGTACTGCCCGCCCTCGTGGATCAGGCCCATGGCCACGCCGGACACCATGTCCTTCAGTGGTACGCCCGCGTCAAGCAGCGACATCGTCGAGGCGCAGACCGAGCCCATCGAGGTCGACCCGTTGGAGCCAAGCGCCTCGGACACCTGCCGGATGGCGTAGGGGAACTCCTCCCGCGTCGGCAGCACCGGAAGCAGGGCCCGCTCGGCCAGCGCACCGTGACCGATCTCGCGGCGCTTAGGCGAGCCGACCCGGCCGGTCTCACCGGTCGAGTACGGCGGGAAGTTGTAGTTGTGCATGTAGCGCTTGGTGCGATCGGGGTTGAGCGTGTCGATCATCTGCTCCATCCGGAGCATGTTCAG
>JBEKKH010000907.1:0-2633 GCA_050010815.1 Streptosporangiaceae bacterium
GCCAGGATCTTGATCGACTTAGCGCCGACCTGGATCGTGTCGCCGGAAACCGAGACGTCGTGCGGCAGGGTGCCGAGCACGGTGTCGTACTTGAGCAGGTGCGCCATCGTGGCGATGTCACCGAGGTCGTTAGCGGCCACGATCTCGATGCCACGGTCGCCGTCCGAGGCGTTAGCCGCCCGCCAGAAGTTACGGCCAATGCGGCCAAAGCCATTGATTCCCACGCGAATTGTCACAGTACTGATCTCCTCAGTCGATCCCCGTGATCGCCAGCGTTTCGAGACTATCGGACGCCGTCTGGAAGGATAGCCAGGTTTCGGCGCCAGACCCGCGCGCCAGGGGCCCCTGAGGCCCCTGGTTACCAGGGCCTCAGGGGCAGGCTCCTAAGGTCTAGACCTTATCAAAAAGACGGACATATTTCCGAACGGAGCATGGCGCGTGTCCCGGATCCGCCGCAGCGCGGCACCGGTGGCCCCGGCCGGTGTCGATTCGCGGCCGGCGAATTCGTGTCAAGGGTGACAGCAGCCCCGCCCGGCCCCCACGGCCCGGCGTAGCGTCAGAACGGAAAGGGGATGACCGAGAATGAGGCAATACCTGCTCAGCATCTACCAGCCGGACGGAGATCCGCCGCCGCCCGAGGTCCTCGAGCCGATCATGCGGGATGTCACGGCCGTCAACTCCGAACTCCGGGCCGCGGGAGCCTGGGTGTTCACCGGCGGGCTGCACCCACCAGACACGGCCACGGTGGTCCGGGCCAGCGACGGCGACGTGATCGTCACCGACGGACCTTATCCTGAGGGCAAGGAGCACATCGGCGGGTTCTGGATCATCCGGGCCGCCGACCTGGACGAGGCGCTCGGCTGGGCCCGCAAGGCCACCCGGGCGTGCCGGCTGCCGATCGAGGTGCGGCCGATAGTGGACCTGGCCGGGGCCTGAGGTTGGTCCCGCCAGCGCCCGCCGACATCGAGCACGTCTTCCGGGCGGAATACGGCCGGGCGGTGGCCATCCTGACCCGCGTCTTCGGTGACATCGACACCGCCGAAGACGCGGTGCAGGACGCGTTCGCCGAGGCGGTCAGGCGGTGGCCGCAGGCCGGACGTCCGCCGAGTCCGGCCGGATGGATCATTACCACCGCGCGCCACCGGGCCATCGACCGGCTGCGCCGTGAGGCGGCTCGCGCGGACAAGCACGCCCAGGCCGCGCTGCTGCATGCGCAGGACGACCAGCCGGCGGACGACGGAAGGGGCGCCGTGCACGACGACCGGCTCCGGCTCATCTTCACGTGCTGCCACCCGGCCCTGGCCCCGGGCGCTCAGGTGGCGCTCACCCTCCGCCTGCTCGGCGGGCTCACCACCACCGAGATCGCGCACGCGTTCCTGGTGCCCGAGCCGACCATGGCCCAGCGGCTGGTCCGGGCCAAGGGCAAGATCCGGGACGCGGGCATCCCGTACCGCGTCCCGGCGGAGGCCGATCTGCCCGGCCGCCTGGCGGCGGTGCTCGCCGTCGTCTACCTGATCTTCAACGAGGGCTACACGGCAAGTTCGGGTGAGACACTGGCCCGGGCGGACCTGTGCGCCGAGGCGATCAGGCTCGGCCGGCTACTCGGTCAGCTCATGCCGGACGAACCCGAGGTAACGGGTCTGCTCGCGCTGATGCTGCTCACCGAGTCACGGCGAGCCGCCCGGACCGGGCCAGACGGCGCTCTCGTCCTGCTCGCCGACCAGGACCGGACCCGCTGGGACCACGCGCTCATCGCCGAGGGCCAGGCCATGGTCCGTCGCTGCCTACGCCGTGACCAGCCGGGCCCTTATCAGATCCAGGCGGCGATCAGCGCCGTACACAGTGACGCGCCCACCGCGGCCGCCGCCGACTGGAATCAGATCCTGCGGTTGTACGATCAGCTGCTCGCGGTCGCGCCGAGCCCGGTGGTGGCGCTGAATCGCGCGGTAGCGGTGGCGGAGGTCGAGGGCCCGGCCGCCGCGCTGACGCTCGTGGACGAGCTGAACCTGAGCGGCTACTACCTGTTCCAGGCCATCCGCGCCAACCTGCTCGAGCGGCTGGGCCGTGCGGCGGACGCGACGGCCGCCTACCAGGCCGCGATCGCCCAGTCCCTGAACGCGGCCGAGCGCGCCCACCTAGCCGCGGCGAAGCAGCGCCTGCCGCGTCCGGGCGGCGTAGCCGACGGCTAAGCCCGGGAATCCGGTGACGAACAGGATGGCCGCAGGGAACTGCGCCGGGGAAGGGTCGGGCCGGTCAGGACCACGACACCAGCGGTGACAAATTACGCGGCGGCTGCGGGGCATCACACCCGGGAGCATGAGATCTGCGAGCCACGGGTAGCCGACCGCGGTGGCTAGTGCCTCAGCAACCGGCGTTCACCGGGTTGCTCGATGCGGGAAAGGGCACGCCCGGCGAAGGCTCAGCACCCCGCGAACACCACCCGCCTCACCCGGCACACCCGTGCTGGGGCGTTCCCGCTCTCGAGCCACACCGATGGTCCAACGTGGTTGCCCCAGTGCCGTATGCCGACTGTGAACACCGGCCCGCGCGACGGCTCACGATCGAAGCGACGGTCACGCTCTGAGGGCCCCGCACCGCACCCCTGCCGCCGCCACCGCCACTCCCCCCGCACC
>JBEKKH010000908.1:0-2618 GCA_050010815.1 Streptosporangiaceae bacterium
CCGTCGTCGCCGAGGGCGGCGTGGCCGCGGCGGGTCGCCGCGAGCTGCAGGACGAGGGCGCCGAGCGGTTCGGGGAGCGCGACGGGCTCGTGACCGAGCCGGATGAGCACCTGCCCGCCGGTGGCGGTGACCTGGCCCAGGGTCAGGCGGCTGATCACCGTCGCCCGCTGGGCGTAAAGGAGGACGAGCAGTCCGGCGACGCGGTCTTCGGGCCTGATGCTGTCGTCGTGCAGCAGCCGGCGGGCCTGTTCCCAGCGGGCCTCGGTGTCGATCATGCCGGACGGGCCGCCCCACCGGGTGGCTGCGAAGTCCAGCCTGGTGAGCTTGTTGCGGCGGGCCCACCGGACGAAGTTGCCGGCGTCGGTGCGGTGGCAGGGCTGTGCCTCGTTCATCCACGTGTCGAGGTCGCCCTGCCGGGCGGTCTCGAGGGACAGGCCGCGGGAGGCGAGCCAGTCGAGCAGGGCGATAGCGGCCCTGACGTATCTCTGGGCGGCCAGTGCCTGGCCGTTCGTGGCGTACTTCCCGGCCAGGCGGACGCGGAGCCGGCGGACGACGTGCCAGACCGCATACCGGTGCAGCATCTGGCGCTGGCCGGGGTCGGGCCGGCCGGCGACGGCCCGGGCGGTCCATGCCTCCAGCCGGGCCAGCTGCTCGTCGCGGGCCGGCAGGGCCCTGGTGGCGACGAGGATCGTGCGCAGGTGCCGCAGCGGCTTGCTGTCGGGCAGTTCGTCGAGGGCTTCGTGGGCGAGGGGCCGCTCGCCGGCGGCGAGCTCGCGGAGCACGGTGGAGTCCTTGTTCTTGTCCAGCCATCTCAGCACGGTCGCCGGGCGGTCGGTACCGGCCAGGCTGTCGCGGAAGGCCCTCAGTCCGGGACGGACGTTCCCGGAACCGTCGGCGGGCAGCACGCCCAGTTTCCTCCGCAGCGCGCATCGCGGGCAGGGAACGCCGGGCCGGATTCCTGCTTCCTCTCCGCATTCGGAGCAGGCGTGCCAGGATGAGGCGTCCGGGCATGTGCAGGCCAGGCAGAGCGGCTGGTCCAGGTTGCCGCCGTGGACCGGCCTGGTCTTCCCGCAGGCTGAGCATTGCGCCCATCGCTGCTGGCAGGCCCGGCACCATGGCCGGCTAGTGGCCATAGAGGTCTCGCACGGTGCCTCGCGGCCGCAGATTGCGCACGTCGCGACCGGGACGGTCCGGCAGCTCGGGCATACCGGCCCGCCGGGTGACCGGACCGCGACCGGCCGGCGCCGGCCGCACCTGATGCAGTCTTCCTGGTTGGCCGGGTCGGTGCTCAGGCAGTCCGGACACAGCGGCCGGCCGTGCTCGTCGCGGGTGGCGGCCTCGCGGACGGCTCCGCAGCGGGAGCACGGCTGCGCCCTGGACCTGGCGGTGCAGTTGCGGCAGAGCCATTTCCCGCCGATCGGCCGGTGCAGGTGCATGACGCGCCCGCAGCCGGGGCAGGCGGGATGGGTGACCGCCTGCGCGCCGGCATCGCAGAGCCGGTCGATCAGGCGCAGGACCGCGGGAACGGGTGCCTCCGCCCCGTCCCCGGTGAGCAGCCCGGGCCGGTCCTGAAGCGCCCAGGCGAGGGCCCGGCGCTGCCCGGGCCGCGGCACGGCTGCCAGCACCGCTGCCGTCACCGTCTTGGCAGTCAGCGACGGGTCGGCGCTGGTGACGATCTCCGTGATGAGGGCGAGGGGGTCGCCGTCGCCGGGAGGGCACTGGGAGCAGCGGGGCTTCCCGTCCCGGTCGCGGCTGTTGACGCAGCGGACGTGGCCGCATGCCGAGCACGGTTCCCGGGCCGGGCCGCAGACGCTGCAGTACCAGTCCTCGCCGCGGCGCTGGAAGCTGCGCAGGTGCTTTCCGCACTCAGCACAGGCCGGCGGCGAGATGTTCACCGCGCCGGCGTTGCGCAGGGAGATAAGAAGGTCGGCGACCGCCCGGGGTGCCGGCGACCGCCCGTCGGCGAGCACTCCGGGGTTGTCCAGCAGTGCCTGAGCGAGCCGGCGGCGCTTGGAACGTCCGCCGGCCACGTCTTCCGCGGCCCTGGCGATCACGGCGCGGTCGAGTGCGGGTTCCCGCCCTGCGACCAGCCCCACGATAACCCCGATCGGGTCGGCCAGCGCGTCCGGGCTGGTCACGCCTGTCACTGTTCACTCCTTCGTGCCGGTGATTCTCGCTCTTCGGGGCCGCAGGCTCCCGACGCCGGCTTCCTCGCCGCTCGCGGTCCTCGCCTTGCGGGCGGGCTTGCCGGCGGCGGCCGGCTCGATCAGGTCTTCCATCGTGCATTCCAGGATGTCCAGCAGCGCCATCAGCACTTTCAGGCTCAGCCGCTCGGGCCGCTCGGTAACCAGCCGGTAGACCTGGCTGGACGACAGCCGGATCTCCCTGTCCTTCAGCGGCCCGGTCAGGTCGGTGGTCTGGAACATCCCGCGGCTCGCCATCACCTGCCGCAGGTTCCACCGGTAGTCGAGCTTGCGCGTCATGAGCCTTCTCCCGTTCCTCAGCCCGGCTTGCCGAGCGCCGGTTCCAGTGCCTTCCGCAGCGCAGTATTCATGAAGTCGCCGCTGACGTGCGTATAGATGGCCGTCGAGGTATCGCAGCGATGCCCGGCGGCCTCC
>JBEKKH010000909.1:0-2602 GCA_050010815.1 Streptosporangiaceae bacterium
ACCCTCGGCCCGATCGCTGTTCTTGCCACGAGTCTTTATCTTGGATACGAGCTGACCTCCTATATTGACGGAGCATTCAACGCGTGGGAGGCAGCGCACAATCCGACTTGTGCCCACACCGATGCACTAGTTGACCCGAGCGGGACAGTGCTCGACACGAACGGTAACCCGGTCAGCGGCGCCACGGTCACCATCCTGCGCTCCGACACGTCGGCTGGCCCGTTCACGCCGGTCGACGTGTCGTCTCCGGGAATCGAACCGACGACTAACCCCGAAACCACGGGCAGTGACGGCGTCTTCCACTGGGACGTCGACACCGGCTGGTACGAGGTCCAGGCTTCGGCACCGGGCTGCACCGCTCCGGGCGACCCGGGTCAGTCGTCGGAGACGGTCGGGCCGTATCCCGTACCACCCCCCCAGGTCGGCCTCACCATCACGCTGGCCTGCACCGGCGAGGCGCCACCACCGGTACCGTCCGTGAGTGGCTTGAGCGAGAGCACCGGGCCGCCGGGCGGCGGCACGACCATCATGGTGTCGGGCAGCGGGTTCACGCCGTCGAGCACCGTCATGTTCGGCGGGACAGCGGCCACGGCGGTCACCTACCTGTCGCCGGACGCGTTGGCAGCAACCTCGCCGCCGGGAAGCGGCTTGGTCGATGTGGTCGTGCAGACCGCCGGTAGTAGCAGCGCCACGTCTGCGGCCGATCAATTCTTCTACGGTTCTGCGCCGACCGTGACCGGCTTGAGCGTCACCAGCGGCCCGGCGACCGGGGGTACGGCGACCACGATCTCGGGCACGGGCTTCACCGGGGCGACCGCGGTCAGCTTCGGGGGTCTGCCCGCCAGCTCGTTCACCGTCGTGTCAGACACCAAGATTCAGGCGGTCGCGCCGCCGGCGATGCCCGGCACTGTGGACGTCGACGTCGTGACCCCGGCCGGGGGCAGTGCGCAAAGCCCGGCCGACCAGTACACCTACAGTGCGGCGCCCGCGATCACCAGCGCCGCCAGCACCACGCTGACTGCCGGTACCGCCGGGTCGTTCACGGTGACGACGAGCGGCTCCCCGGCCCCGGCGCTCACCGAGACCGGCACGCTGCCCAGCGGGGTCACCTTCACCGACAATGGTGACGGGACAGCTACCCTGGCCGGGACGCCGGCGGCGGGAACGGGCGGGACGTACCCGCTGACGATCACCGCCCACAACGGGGTCACCCCGGACGCCACCCAGTCGTTCACGCTGACGGTGGACGAGGCGCCCGCGATCACCAGCCCGGCGAGCGCGACGCTGATGGGCGCCCTAGGCGACACCGTGACCGTCACCACCAGCGGCTTCCCGGCGCCGAAACTGACCGAGACCGGGCCGCTCCCGGCCGGGGTGACGTTCACCGACAATGGCGACGGGACGGCGACGATCGGGGCCACCGCCAACGCGGCGTCCGTCACCACGTTCCAGATCACGGCGTCCAACGGCGTCAGCCCGGCGGCGACGCAGAGTTACACCCTCACGGTGGCCGCCCCGAAGGGCTTGGCGGTGCTGCTGCGGTCGAGCCGCACATCGACGGTGAGCGACGAGCCGGTCACCCTGACTGCGGTCACCAATCGGGCGCTGGCGTCCGGGTTGGCGATCGACATCATCGACCAGGCCACCGGCACCGTCATCACCTCCTGCCTGACCGGGCACAGGTGCCAGGCGACCGTCGCGAACGGCGCCGGCACCCACACCTACCAGGCGGTCATCGCCACACCGACCGGGACCAGCACGCAAGCCTCGTCGACGCCGCTGAGCGTCACCTGGATACCGTCGACCGTCACATTGAGGGTCTCGGCTACCTCGACCATCGACGGCCTGCCCGTCCTGCTCAGCGCCCACGCCAACGAAAACGTCGCAGCGACCGGCTACGCCATCGACATTGTCGATACCACCACCGGCGCTGTGGTGGCGTCCTGCGCTCACGGGCCGAGCTGTTCCACATGGGTCCGGAACCAGCCGGGCAGCCACGGGTACAAGGCCATCATCGGAACCTCCGCAGGCAGCAACGCCCAGGCGTCCTCGGCGACCGTCACCGTCACCTGGGCACCGTCAACGGTCACGCTCAGCGCGAGCAACTCCAACCCGGCCGCGCGTAGCGGAGTCCTGCTGACCGCGACCGCGAACGAGAACGTCGGCCGCACACCGTGGAGGATCATCATCACCGATCTCACGACCGGCACGATCGTCGGGTCCTGCGCCGACGGGAACAAGTGCCACGTGTGGGTATCCAGCATGTCCGGCCGCCACACCTACCAGGCAAGCATCGCTGATAGCGATGGCACCGACGTCCAGGCGACATCCCCCACCGTCACCGTGACCTGGCCGTAAGGAGCACCAGTGGAGACCGGCGACGACAGCGGTACCAGGCAGCCAGACCGGCTGCTGTGACACGCTATCTTTTGGCTCCTAGCAGGTGCTTCACCGGCGCACTCCTTCCGTGTTTCCGCGGGCCCCGCATGGGCGCTCTCACCCCGGAGTCGGAGCGGCCGCCTCGACCTCGACATCGCCCGGATCACGATCGGGAGGAACGCCGGCGGGTTCGGCCGACCGCGACGCGTGCACCCCGCCGGGG
>JBEKKH010000910.1:0-2595 GCA_050010815.1 Streptosporangiaceae bacterium
CCGCCACCACGTTCCTCACTATCCGTAACCTCAGCGACACCCCCGACGAGCTCATCGCCGCCCGCAGCCCGATCGCCCGCCGCGTCGTCCTGACCACCCGGGCCGGCCTCGCCGCCGCCCGGACGGTCGTGACCGGCCTGGCCGTCCCCGCCCACGGCACCCTGACCCTGAGCCCCCTCGGCAACGACCTGGTCCTGCAGGATCCCGCCCCCTTCGAGACCACAGGCACCGTCCCGCTGATCCTCACGTTCCGCAACGGCGGCACCCTCACCATCAACGCCACCGTCACCGCTCCGGGCACCCCTTGACCTGACCTCGGCAGCCTCCAAGTAACCTGGCCCGGGCCATGTCCGCGAGGTTCGGTGGGCGGCTGGCCGCATCAACCAGGTGAGGTGCCTCGCTCCCGGCCAGCCGCTTACCCATCTGCGCCGCGGACATGATCCTGCTCCGCGATGACCTGGCGGTTTGCCCCCTATCTGCACGGGTGAGATCCTCGGCTAGCACAAGCACGCTGACGGCGGCAGCGGCGCGCAGGCGGCAGCGGATCCTGACATTACGGCGGTCGCGGGCATGCCGGCGCCCAGCGCGCGCAGAGCTCCCACCGGCCGCCTGTCACGCGGTCGGCTCCGGGGCCGGAACCGGGCAGCGCGGACGCGGCCGGAGTGGGCTTGAACGGGCGCATCAGCCAGCGCGGCCCGCCGGGTTCCGTCAGGTGAGACGTGGCCGACGGGACGGGTCTGCGCCATCCACGGCTGGTAGATCGGGACGACCGGCCATTTCAGCCTGCCTTTGCGGGTGATGCTCGTGGTGCCGTCATCTCTGCCATTTCCGGCGTCGGGGGTACGGCTCCATCTGGACCGTCATTTGCCGCGACGCGCGGTGCTCCGTTGCCTCTGTCTTGGGGAATCTCGGCCGATTCTGCAAGTCAGGGACGTGGTGTTGTATACGGGCTAATCTCGTGTCCCGCACCGAGGCTGGGCCGGGAAGCCTGGCCGACCTTGGTTAGCGTATCGTCACGGGACCTGCGTTCCGCAGATGTGAGCCGGGCCTGGTATGCGGATCTGTGGTTTGACCTGCTGGAATGGGCGGTTCCGCGGTGATGGGGCGTGTCACTAGGCTCTGGCGTGGTCCTGGTCAGGGCCTGCCGGCGCGGCCTGGATGATCTTCTTCGGGGAGGGGATCTGGAGGCTGCTGAGGATGGCGTGCTGGGCGGGGGTGAGGTCGGCGGTCTGGCGGAAGGTGCCGGCGGGGCCGGTGAAGGTGCCGAGGGTGAGCAGGCCGAGCTCGTCGGTGATCTTGTTCCAGGTGGCGCCGGCGGTGGTCTCGGCGATCCGGATGAGGAGCAGGGCGAGCCAGCAGAGGATGACGTGGGCGCGGATGCGCTCTTCCTTGCGGTGGTAGACGGGCCGCAGGTCGATGACCTGCTTCATGTCGCGCCAGCCGCGTTCTACTTCGAGGAGCTGCCTGTAGCCGAGGGCGATGTCGGCGGCGGAGAGCCTGGGGTCGGAGGCGCGGAGCAGGTACTTGCCGTCGAGGTTCTCCTCGGCCTTGACGGCCCCGGCGTCGATGCGGAGCAGCCCGCCGGGGGTGACTCGCAGGTAGCGGTTCAGGCCGGGCCTGGTGGAGATGACGCCGCGCAGCTCGGCCCGTTTCGTGGCGGTGAGCTTGCCGGTGCCGTCGATCTTCTCCCTGAGCCGGGCCAGCAGCCGGGCGCGGATGGCGGCGTCGCGCTCGGCTCCTGCGGGGTTGTGGCAGATCACGAACCGCTCGTCGTCGGAGATCTTGACTTCTTTGACCCGCAGGTTCCCGGTGATTTCCTGGTAGCGGCCCTGCCGGGACAGCGCGGCGGTCGCCTCGGCGGAGCCGGAGCGGAGCTTCTCCCCGATGATGTAGTGGCAGTCGCCGCGGCGCAGGTAGCGGCGGTTGGCCCGGGAGGTGAACCCGCGGTCGGCGACCCAGATGATCCTGGCCAGGGTCCAGTCCCGCATGTCGTCCTTGACCTGGCGGATCAGCGCGGAGTCGGCGGTGTTCCCGGGCCAGGACCAGATCCGGACGGGGATCCCGTTCCGGGTGACGGCCATCCCGATCACGATCTGGGGCAGGTCGTCGCGGTGGTCCTTGGAGTTGCCGAGCACGCGGAACCCGGCCATCTTCCGGGCCTCCCCGCCGGCCGTGCCCTCGTCCCCGCCATCTCCTGCGGCCTCGCTCCTGTCCTCGCTGCCGGGGACGGGACTGCCGTCCTTTTCCCGCAGGAGCGGCTCGTCTTCCGCGCCCACCTCGAAGTAGGTGGAGGTCGTGTCGAAGAAAAGCAGGTCCACCTCAAGGTCCAGGGCGGCCGCGACCCGGCTGAACACCTGCCGCTCCAGGGCATGGCGGACCTCGTGCAGCCAGTCCATCGCCCGGTAGCAGGCGTCGTCGGTGGTCGCCGGCAGCCGGTCGATATGGGCCTTGCGGCCGGCCCAGTGCGCCGCTGCGAGCTTGGAGGAGGGATCCAGTGCCCGGTTGGCGACCAGCGCGAACAGCACCCGCTCCGTCGCCGCGTCGCGGCGGGTCCCGCCCAGCATCGCGGTCATGACCTGGCCGATCCCCAGCCGC
>JBEKKH010000911.1:0-3232 GCA_050010815.1 Streptosporangiaceae bacterium
GGGTCACCCGCACCTACAAGCGCTTCATGCACGCCCCGCCGCTGCCCGTGCACGGCCTGCCCGGCGGGAGCGTCATGGGCTGGCACCTATGGGCGCACCTGTCCCCGGTCGGCAAGGCCGCCGCCCCGGCCGACTCGGCCACCGGCGCGTTCCGGGAACGCCCCGATATGGTCACCTAGCAAGATACGGGATTGTGTATCAACGCGCACTCCGGGACGGTCTTATTCGAGGCCCCTGGAGGGGGCCCGAATAAGGGATTGGCTGTGGAGCTGATGGACGAGACGACGGTTCAGGACTTCTGGCAGAACCACTCCTGCGGAGACGCCCTGGTGGGTGGCCTGCGGGACCGCTTCGGCGGTGACTACGAGAAGTTCTTCTCCGACTATGACAAGTTCCGCTACGGCATGGAGAGCCACATTCCGGCGTGCCTTGACGCCTTGGGCGTCTCCGGCAAGCGGGTGCTGGAGATCGGGCTGGGCCAGGGAGCGGACTCCGAGAGCCTGATCCGGCGGGGCGCCCGCTGGTCCGGTGTCGACCTCACGGGCGAGTCCGTCGAGCGCGTCCGGACCCGGCTGACGCTGCGGGAGCTGCCCTTCGATGACCTGAAGCAGGGCAGTGTGCTGGACCTGCCGTTCGAGGACAACAGCTTCGACATGGTCTTCAGCCACGGCGTGCTGCTCGTTGTTCCGGACATCGGCCAGGCGGAGAAGGAGATCTACCGGGTCCTGCGCCCGGGCGGCGAGCTCGTCATCATGATGTACGCCCGCTGGTCACTGAACTACCTGGTGGCCATCGGCCTGGTGCGCCGCGCCGCGCTGCTCGCCGCGTTCCCACAAGATCGGACTGGGCCGGTACCTGCGGCTCAAGGAATTCATCCACTACAACACCGACGGCCCGGGCAACCCGTATTCCTCGGTGTGGGACCGCAAGCGCATCGAGCGGGAGTTCCCGTCCTTCCGGGTCACCCGCACCTACAAGCGCTTCATGCACGCTCCGCCGCTGCCCGTGCACGGCCTGCCCGGCGGGAGCGTCATGGGCTGGCACCTATGGGCGCACCTGTCCCCGGTCGGCAGGACCACCACCTCGACGTCGGCAGGCAAGGCCGCCACCTCGGCCGATTCGGCCACGGCCGGGCTCTAGGCCTCGTGAGGGTCAGCGCCGTCGAGCGCGTTGACGGCGCCCTGCTGTTCCAGTCGGCCCCGCACGTGGACGAGCGCGGCTTCTTCTCCCGCACCTTCGACGCGCAGGTGGCGCGGCGCGTGGGCATCGATCCTGCCGCCTTCGCCCAGGACAGCCTGTCTCGTTCCATCCGCGGGGTCGTGCGCGGCTTGCATGTGCGCCGTGGCGCCGGCGAGTCCAAGCTCGTGCGGTGCTCGTATGGCGCCATCTACGACGTGATCGTTGACCTGCGCCCGGGCTCGCCGACCTACCTCAACTGGGTGAGCTTCGAACTGCGGGATACCGAGCAGACGTCGCTCTACATCCCGTCCGGGTGCGCACATGGCTTCCAGGCCCGCACCGACCCGGCGGATGTTTCTTACCGGATCGACCGGCCGCACGACCCGTCCGAGGACGTGTCCATCGCGTTCGACGACCCGGAGCTGGCCATCCCGTGGCCGCTGCCCGTCACCCTGATGTCCGGGCGGGACCGGGCCGCGCAGTCGCTCGCCGCGGCCCTGAAGCTCCTAGCGCGCTGTTAGCAGGTCCGGGACCAGACAAGTGCCTTGAGCAGTGCTCCCCATCCGTAGGCCAACTGGTATGGCCAGGAGTTCGGCGCGAGAGGTGCAGTCGCGAGGTAGACCTGACCGGCGAAACACCGCTCCACGAGCAGCCGCGCGCGGGTGGCCTGTGGTCGCGAGGCCACGACGACCACTGACGTCCAGTGATACTGCTTCGCCAGCCGCCCGACGTACTCCGCCTCGCCCTGGGTGGTCGGGGGATTCGGATCGAAGCAGATGAGCGTCACCTCCGATGGCCTAGGTGGACAAGGTCCGCTGTAGCCCTCGTAGCCCTGTGATACGACAAGCACCGGGGCACGGCGGGAGTCCGCGAGGTCTAGTGCCACCGGCAGGCGATCACCCGGGCCGGCCAGCATGACGATCGCGCTGACGTGGCTGGGCATCCCCTGCGCGGGCCAGACGAGCAATGCTCCGGTCGCCACGACGAACGCCAGGAACAGGACCAGCGCTGCGGTGAGGACGATCCGCCATCGGCGGATGAGCCGACGCAGACCTGTCCGGGTAGCCCCCGGCAACCGCCTAATACCCCCTGCTGACCGCTCCGAGGCTCTCATCGGCGCGATCCGCGTCCACCACGACCACCGAGTCCAGATGCGCCCCGGCGAGCCTGACCATCTCACCGACGGCACGGATCCGGGTTGCGGTCGACCGCCCAGCGGTGACCACCGCGACCGCCTTGGCCGCCCAAGTCGCCAGGTAATCCCCGCCGACGGTCGGGTCCAGGGTGACGAGCGAGACGACCAGGTCGGCGGCGGAGAACGCGTCGCCAAACTGCTCGCTCACCCGGGCCTGGTCGCTGGCTGCGGTGACCGCCCGCAGCGGGCCGATGGGAGCGATCTCCCCGTGAGCGGGAACGGCCACCACGATGGGGACGCCCTCGACGGTCACCGTGGTGATGCCAGGATCTCTCACGCCAAGCTGGCGGGCCGCGGGAATCCCCGCGGACAGGTCGGCCAGGACGATCCGCAACTGCTGCTTCGACTCCGCAATTGCCAGCGCGACGACCGCCCGGGCCACGGTGGCGACGTCATCAACCGCGATCACGGCCAAGCCGGACGGGCCCTTTGACCTGCCGGTTACGGCACTGTGCAGGTGCCGGACGACTCGTTCCATGTCGCGCTTACGCTTCCGTCGGGCGCGGCCCCGCACGTGCGGCAGCCGACCGGAGCGCAGCGCACCCACGCTGAGCCTGACCGGCGCGTCGATGGCGTAGGCGATGTCATCTCGGCGGCGAAGGCGATCGGAGGTAATGGCCCCGATGATGACGATGACCATGCCGATGGCCAGGCCGGCGAGCAGCCCGGCGATCGCGTAGGTCGCCAGGGTCTTCTTGACCGAGCGCCCGCCCGCGGTGGCGGGAGATACGACCTGACTGCCGGAGATCTGTTGCTGCGTGGTCGCCTTCGTGCTCACCACCGTGGCGGTCACGTACTGCTTGACCGAGCCCAGGTTATTGGAGGCAGCGGTCTGCTGCGCCTGGGCCTGCTTGATCT
>JBEKKH010000912.1:0-2590 GCA_050010815.1 Streptosporangiaceae bacterium
GCGAGCGACTCCGCGCCGGGGCAGACCCTGACCTACACCGCCACCGGGCTGCCCGCCGGGCTGTCCATCAACTCCGGCACCGGGCTGATCACCGGGACCCCGACCACGGCGGGCACCTCGACGGTCACCGTGACCGCCACCGACACCACCGGCGCCAGCGGGTCCGCCTCGTTCAGCTGGACAGTCAATGCGGGCGGCTCCGGTGAGCCGCCCGCAGCGTTCTGGGGCGACACCAGCGCCATCCCCGCCGCCACGGATGTCCTGGAAATCTCGGTGGTCAACCAGACCAACGGCCAGTACCCCGACAGCGAGGTCTACTGGAGCTTCAACGGGCAGACCGAGTCGATCGCGCAGCAGCCCTACATCGACATGCCGGCGAACTCAGCTGGCCGGATGTACTTCTACCTCGGCACGCCGAACGGCCCGTACTACGACTTCATCGAGTTCACCGTCGGCGCCTCCTCCATCAACGTCGACACGACCCGGGTAGACAGGTTCGGCCTCAAGCTGGCCCTGCTGCTGCACGGCCACGACGGATCCAACCAGGAAGTCGGCGAAAACTACGCCACCTTCCAGGAGAGCCGCGCGGCGACCTTCCAGCGGTTCGAGAACTTCGTGCCGACCCAGTTCAAGGAACTCGCCACCGACGACGCCCCCTACGGCATCCCGTCACCCGGCAACGACCCCGCGTTCCAGACCGGTGGCGCCTACGCGAACTACTTCACCGCCTATGCGGCGGCCAACGGTGACACCACCGACTCCACCGCGCAGATCTTCGGCTGCGGCGGCACCCTGGCCAACAACCCGACACTGTGCGCCGGGCTCAACCGGCACGTCGCGCAGCTCCCGGCCTCGGAGCAATCCAACCCGGCCAACTTCTACCAGGCCGCCCCGGCCAACTACTACGCCGAGTTCTGGCACGAGAACGCCATCAATGGCAAGCAGTACGGCTTCCCGTACGACGATGACGCCGGGCAGTCCTCTGACATCTCGGTCGCCAACCCGCAATACATGGTCGTCGCTGTCGGCTGGTAGAGCCGCGACTCCCGGCAAGGAAAATTGGGCAGATGAATAACCGGAAACAACGGTCACGAAGGTACCTCTCCGTCCTCAACGCAGGCGTGCTACTGGCCGGCTGCCTGATCACCGCCGCGATCACCACGGTGGTCGGCGTCCCCGCGGCACACGCCGACACCGTGCCACCTCCGCCAGCGGGCTTTACCACCGTATTCGGCGACGACTTCGCCGGGGCGGCCGGGTCCGCACCGTCGTCGGCGAACTGGTTCTACGACATCGGCAGCGGATTCGGCACAGGAGAGATCGAGAACACCACCAGCTCGACCAGCAACGCCTACCTGGACGGCAACGGTCACCTGGTGCTGAAGGCGATCGACAACGGCGGGACATGGACCTCCGCACGGCTGGAGAGCACCCGGGATGACTTCGAGGCTCCGCCGGGCGGGGAACTCGAGATGACCGCGTCGATCGAGCAGCCGGATCCCGCCAACGGCCTCGGCTACTGGCCGGCGTTCTGGGCTCTCGGCTCCCCGGGGCGAACGGGCGGCACCTGGCCCACCGAGGGCGAGATAGACATGATGGAGGACGTCAACGGCCTGAACGAGGCGTCGCAAACGTTGCATGACGCGTCGAACAGCCCCGGCCACGCGCTAATCGCCTGTCCCACCACGGGCTGCCAGACCGGTTACAACACGTACTCGGTACTCATCAACCGGACGAACACCAGCGCGGAGACCCTGGAATTCCTGATGGACGGCACCGTCGAGAGCACGATCACCGAGGCTTCGGTGGGCACGACGGCCTGGCAGGAGGCCATCGACCATGGCTTCTACATCATCTGGGACCTGGCCATGGGCGGTAATTACCCGAACGGCATATGCAACTGCACCACCCCGACATCGGCCACCACCTCAGGGGCGTCGATGAGCGTGGCCTATGTAGCGGTCTACGAAGAGGGCGGCAACTCCACCCCCACCGGGACCGCCACGGCGACCGGGAAGGTCACCGGGATCGACGCGCTGTGCCTGGGCAACGAGAACTCGCTGAACACCGAAGGCAACCCGATCGGCGTGAGCACGTGCAACGGCAGCGCTGGCCAGCAGTGGTCGCCTTACACGGACAGCACGGTGCGGGTACAGGGCGGCTGCCTAGATGTCCAGAGCGCAGGGACGACCAGCGGCACTCTCGTCGACTGGTATCCCTGTAACGGCACCGCCGCACAGGACTGGACTCACGAGTCCAACAATGAGCTGGTCAATCCGAACTCCGGATTGTGCCTTACCGACCCCGGCGGTAATACCAGCTCCCGGCTCGACATCGAGACCTGTGCCGCTTCTGCCGAGCAGCTATGGACCTTGCCTACCGGGAGCGGCAGCGGCAATACCGTCACGGTCACCGGCCCGGGTAACCAGAGCGGCACCGTGGGGACCGCCGCCAGCCTGCAGATCAGCGCGAGCGACTCCGCGCCGGGGCAGACCCTGACCTACACCGCCACCGGGCTGCCCGCCGGGCTGTCCATCAACTCCGGCACCGGGCTGATCACCGGGACCCCGACCACGGCGGGCACCTCGAC
>JBEKKH010000913.1:0-2566 GCA_050010815.1 Streptosporangiaceae bacterium
AAGGCGCGCAGCGTCAGGGCTTCGAGCAGGGCTTCACGGTTCGGGTAGCGCCGGTAGAGCGTGCCGATGCCGACCCCGGCGTCCGCTGCGATGGTCCCCATCGGGACCTGGCGGCCCTCGCGAAGGACCGCCGTCACCGCCGCGGCGAGCACGCGTTCCCGGTTGGCCTGCGCATCACTGCGCACGCGGCGCGTCCCGCTGCCGCCCGCGGGCGTGTCGTGTTCCATGGCCACCGGCCAATCATGGCACCGCCGCACCCACCGGCCAATCATGACGCTCCGCAGGCCGGGCGCGCGGAGCCGGTACAGGTCCGTCAGGTAAGGCACGCCAAAATGGACAAAATGCTCCGCTTATGGCACGATCGTCTTACCTGTGATGGCTCCTGTCATCCTCGGCAAATCTATGGACAGGTGCCGCTCCAGACCCCGGCAGCCCTTGGTGCTCAGCAAGCACCGGCTCACCGGGAGATCGCGATGGCGCAGACAGGCTTCCGCCCCTCAACACCAGTTCCGTCACGAATTGGTGCGTGCCCTTGTGCGCTCCGCGATCATCCGTGCGTACCCCGCGGGTGACGACGCCGACTTCGTGACCGGCGCTGCTTTTCCCGTAGACGGTGGCATCACTGCGGCGTTCACCGCGCCGGACCGACCTACCGGATGGTCGAAACGAGACCGCTGGTAACCACCACGATCACCCCGCCGGACCCGGGAACTCCCGGCAGATCCGCACCCCGTCAATCCGCGAGGAGACACATGCCCAGCCAGCCCGCGCCCGTCCCGCCCGACGATCTGTCACGCAAACTCACCGTCGCCCGGCCGGACCACGACCAGAGCCTCCCGCACATCGGGCTCGTCGGTGATACCTACACGATCCTGGTCACCGGCGAGGACACCGCCGGGAAGTACACGCTGATCGACATGCACGTGCCGCCGGGCGGCGGCCCGCCGCCGCACCGGCACGACTTCGAGGAGATGTTCACCGTCCTTGACGGCGAGGTCAGGGTGACCTTCCGCGGCGAGACGCTCGTGGCCCGCGCCGGGGAGACCATCAACGTGCCGGCCAACGCCCCGCACGCGTTCACCAACGCCGCAGACACCCCGTCGCGGTTGCTGTGCATGTGCGCGCCCTCCGGGCAGGAGGAGTTCTTCACCCTGGTCGGCCAGCCCGTCGCTACCCGGACCGAGGCGCCGCCGCCGCTCGACGCCGGCGCGCGGGCGGCCTTCATCGCCAAGTCGAAGGCGCTCACCCCCGAGTACAAGACCGAGCTGCTTCCGCCGCCCGGCGCGGAGTAAAGGACGCGCGCCGAGATGACCTTCACGCTGGACGCTCAGGTGGCCGCCATCCTCAGCCGCGACCGGAAGGGCCCGGCGGTGGCGCGGCAGCTGCTCATCTACCCGATGCTCGACGATCGCACGACGACGCCCGACCCGTACATAGCGCCGATGGCCGGGTGGTCCTATGACGACAATGCCACGGGCTGGAACGCCCTGCTTGGGTCAGGACACGAGCACCGCGAGATCGACCCGTCCGCCGCGCCTGGACGACTTGCGGACGCTGCCGGCTTGCCGCCCGCGTACATCGAGGTGGGGCAGCTGGACGTCTTCCACCAAGGAGTTCAGTTCGTTCTGCCGGTTACTAGGAGTGATTGTCAGCGACGGGGGCTAGCTCGGCAGCCGGGGGCCCGCCGTTCGCGCGGTGCTCTTATGGCTGTGCTCTACCAGCAGTCGTCCGTCAAGCCGGACTTGATCAGTCACACAGTTACTCATCTGTCACGGAATGTCTTACGTCCGTCTTACGCGCCGAACCTGCCTGGCACCGGGCCCGTTCCACCGGTGTGCCGGATCAGGTGCCAGATGAACATGGTTCCTGCCTGAGCCGATCCCGCGCGCGGGCGGTCCGGGCATCTGGCGGACGGGCGGGCGTGCCGGGCGCCTACCTCGGAGCGCAACGGGAGTGGCCGTGGCGGACCTGAGGGTCGAGGACGCGACTCTGGCGGCCGCGCAATCAGCCTTCCGCGCGGCAGGTAATCGTCTGGGGCCTGTCGTCTGGGCCGTGAAGGGCCTGGACTGCGGGGTGGTCGGCGCATCTCCGCTGGCCGGGAAGCTTCAGGATGCGGACGGCATCCTGGCGGCGGAGCTGGGGATCATCGGGCAGGCCCTGGCCGAGCTGGCCGCGCACGCCAGCCAGATCTATGCCGCCTTCGGTGAGGTTGACCAGACCTTGAGCGGGCGGGCCAGGGCACTGCGGTGACCGGCTACGCTCGCTCCCTGCCTCACCTGGGCTTTGATCCGGCCCCCGGGGATGTCGGCCTGACCCAGGGCCTGGCCCGGCGTCATTATCAGGTCGGGAAAGAAGCGCGGCAGGCCCTCGCCGTGGTCGAACGGCTCAACCTGAGTGCCTGGCAGGGTCAGGCCGGAGCGGCGATGCGGGCGCTGCAGGCCACCTTCCCGCCCGCGCTGCGGACTACGGCCAGCCTTGAGTCGTCGGCCACAGCCGTGTCGAGGATCCAGGGACAGGCCCAGGAGCTGCACGAACGTTACCTGGCCGCGGCCGCCAAGACAGCTGC
>JBEKKH010000914.1:0-2560 GCA_050010815.1 Streptosporangiaceae bacterium
CCGCTTCTGATTCTGTTGTTCTCACAAGCACATGATCACGAAGCGGCTGCCCCATGTCCGGCCAAACCGCCAACCCGGCACGCTCAGCCGCAGGTCACAACCGGAAGTACGGCTGCCGTACTAGGACCAAGATCTTGGTACTTCGTTACAGCGATTGCGCTGATCGCGAGGGCGAAAGCAGTTGCGTACACAGCAAAGGCGATTCCTGCAAAAAACGCCGGTAGATGCCGTTGCGTCGCAAGGAACTGTGCTGCTGCAGCAACGAAGCCGGCGAGGAAGATCGCCTTCGTGTCGACCCTGACGGCCATGTTGTTCTGCCGCTCAAGGCTTGCAGAGATCTCGTCGTTAATGAGGGCGAGCGTCTCCTCATGCCCTTCAAGCGCTGCAGCCGGAGGGCGCACACTCGATGGAACTTCGCGCCGACCTTTTACGGGATCTGCGTCCGCATCCTCCTGGATTGCCGCCATGCTCCAACCATCGGGTTCGCTTTCATGCCCTGTCAAGTCCTCACCACCGCGTCGACGGAGCCTGCGCCTCCCTCCAGGCCCGACCGAGTGGCCAGGTGAGAAACCACTCTACGCCGGGTAGGGTCCTGGTCGCAGTGGCCAGACAAGGATCCAGCCATAGACGACCGGTATCAGGCAAGTGAAGGCGCCTGCGGCGCCCGTAACATGTGGTCCGCGTGCACTTGCTTGCATGGTCGATGCGATTTTATTGCAGAATCCGGCGACCCATTCTCGGACGGAATGCCCACCTGGCCACGGTTGCGGTAGAGGCCTCTCCACGATTGGTCCCTGCCTTCGTTACTCCCGCCAGGAGGGAAACCTTTTTCGGCTGACCCATCGCGCAGACACTAAACACCTCCGATAGTCAGCCTGGTAGTGTGCCCTATTGCCAGTGTCTAGCGAAATATGCCGAAATGGTGCGTGATCCCGCCAAAACTGACTATCCGGAAGTGCGGCTGCAGTCTTGTCATCTGGGCCAGGTTGAAATTCTCATGAATGAGGCTGCCGACCAACCTTTTCATAGGCTGGCGAGCCGTGGAGGGACCGAACGAGATCGCGAGACGCGCCTTCCTCTCCTATGTCCGAGAGGACACGCTTCATGTCGATCGATTGCAGCAGATACCCGAGACAGCCAGAATCCCAGTGTAGCCCTTCGACGTGGAGCTCTTTCATCTCCTCCATGCCGGTTTATCCGGCGCTTTCTCATAACCCAGAAATGGGCGATCTGTGCGCTCGACGCTCGATATCTTACGTACGAGCAACCCGTCCGTATTCGGCGGTAGGCACGCCTTCTTCGAGCAACGCGACCGGCCTGCGGTTACTTCTGGTGACGGCAGCAAGGGCGGCCAGCGAGGACTTGCGGGTCGCCGTCGTCGGGCGGGAGGCGGCGGACGCAGCCGTTAGGGGGAAGGTGCTCAACCTCTGCGCCGCACTCTAGAATCTCCGGTTCATGCCGGTCCGCTTCCCGCAGAGATCCCACAAGCTCGGGTCCGCAGTGACGTCCCCAAGAATCCCGCAGATAAGACAGCACTTTTCGGCACTCGTCGGCACGAATGCTGAACGCTCAGGCTCAGGTTGTTCGAGATGCCAATGATGGCGCAGCGAGGTAGAGACTGAAGCGCGTACCTTTGACTACGACGGCGTTTCTGGAGAATCGGGCTGTGCTGCGGGAGGGGCGATGGCTGGCGAAGTTGCGATGCTTGTTGCTGATGCGACGCCGTATGTAACAGCTGCCGTCGGCGCTTACGGCGGTGCGGTGCTGGCGAAGGTGCGGGACGACGCCGCCGAAGCGACGGTTGGGGTAGGACGGCGATTGCTGCAGCGGGTGTACGGGCACCGGGCAGCGGATGAGCCGCTGCCCGCGCCGCTTGCCGCCCTAGCCGCCGAACCAGGCGATGCTGACGCGCTCGGAATGGTGCGGTGGACGATGCGGCAGGCGCTTGAGGCCGACGCCGTGATGCTTGAAGAGGTCAGGTCGATGCTCGCATCCGCTCAAGGCGTGATCGTCAAGCAGAATGTTCGCGCGGGGCGGGACGCCTATGTCGCCGGCCGGGACATGACCATCAACCGCCCCTCGGAATAGGGTTAGCGGGATGGTATCCGGCGACCAAGCCGACCAGGGCGCCTGGATGTCGCGAGGAGTGCACGCTGGGCGAGACGCGAACGTCGCCGGGCGTGATCTGACAGTCAATTACTACGGGCCACGGTCGACGGCCCGGCCCGGTGAGCCCGACATGGTCCCGGCGGCCGAAGCGTTCCGGCTAGAGGAATTTCCTCGTGCGGCATCCGCTTCCCGGGTCGACCCGCAGCAGTTCGGGCTGAGTACTCTTTTGCGCGCCGCCGACCGGGTGGTGCCCTTTATCGGGCGGACGGCGGAACTATCACAGCTTAGGTCGTGGCGGGACGCGCCCGGTCAGCTTTCCGTGATCCTTGTCTTCGGGCCGGGCGGTCAGGGTAAGACCAGGTTGGCGTCGGAGTTCGCAAACGACTCGGCAATGGAGGGATGGGCGGTCGCGCAGGGGCGGCATCAGTCCGATCCGCAGCCCCGGCTGCCT
>JBEKKH010000915.1:0-4375 GCA_050010815.1 Streptosporangiaceae bacterium
CCCATCTCCTCCAGCGTGGTCAGCTCGCCGGTCACCTTCTCCGCGACCCGCGGTGAGGCCAGGTACATCGAGGCGTTGCCCTCGACCATGCCGACCCAGTCGGTGAAGGCGGGCATGTAGGCCCCGCCGGCCGCGGACGGGCCGAGCAGGCAGCAGAGCTGCGGCACCCGGCCCGACAGCGCGATCTGCAGCTGGAAGATGCGCGAGGCGCCGCGACGGTCGGAGAAGAAACCGAGCTGATCGGTGAGCCGGCCGCCCGCCGAGTCCACCAGGTAGATCACGGGCAGCAGGTCCCGGTCCGCCCGCTCCAGGATCCGTACCTGCTTCTCGCAGGTCAGCGCCCCCCAGGAGCCGGCCTTGACCGCGAAGTCGTGCGCGATCACCGCCACCGGCCTGCCGTTGATGCGGCCCACTCCGGTCCGGACACCGTCGGCGGGCAGGCCTGGGGCGGTTGCGTTCGCGAGCAGCCCGTCCTCCCGCCAGCTATCCGGGTCGAGCAGCACCGCCAGCCGGTCGGCCACCGGCAGCTTGTCCGGCCAGCGACCCGGGTCGTTCCCCCGGCGCGCCACGGCGATGGCCGCCCGGACCGCGTCGGCTCCCTCCGCGCGGGCCGGCTCGGCACCCTCCGCGTCGGCACCCTCCGCGCGGACCGCTGCCGTGTCCGGCGCGGTCACGCCGGCAGTCCCTTGGCCAGGATCTCGAGCTGGATCTCGTCCGTCCCGCCGCCGATCCGCAGCACCCGGGCGTCACGGTAGTGGCGGGCCACCGGGGTTTCCTCGAGGAAGCCGCTGCCGCCGAAGAGCTGGACACACTCGTCCACGATGTGGTTCGCCGCTATCGCCGCGTGGTATTTGGCCCGGGCGACCGAGTTGGCCGCCTCCGGGTGACCGGCGTCCAGGCGCGCCGCCGCCTGATAGGTGAGCAGGCGGGCCGCTTCAAGCTCGACCGACATGGCGGCCAGGCGGTGCCGGATCGTCTGGAGCTGAATCAGCGGGCCGCCGAACACCTTACGGTCACGGGCGTACGTGGTCGCGGCCTGCAGGCACTCCTCCGCGTGGCCGACCCCCATGGCGGCCAGCGTCAGCCGTTCCAGCTGGAAGGCCGACATGATCTGGTGAAAGCCCCGGTTCTGCTCGCCGAGCACCGCGTCGCCCGCGACCAGGCAATCGGACAGGATGACCTCGCGCGTGTCCGAGGCGTGCCAGCCCATCTTGCGCAGCGGGCGGCCCACGGACAGGCCCGGGTTGTCGGCCTCCACGATGAATGTGGTGATGCCGCGGTGCCCGTCCGGCGAGGTGCGGGCGGCGACCACGAACACGTCGGCGATCCCGGCGTTGGTGATGAACATCTTGGTGCCATCGAGGCGAAACCCTCCATCGACGGCGGTCGCCCGGGTGGTGATGCCGCCCACGTCGGACCCGGTGCCCGGTTCTGTGACCGCGATCGAGGCGATCTTCTCCCCGGCGATCAGGCCCGGTAGGTAGCGGGCGCGCTGCTCGTCCGAGCCGAAGTGCGCGATGTGCGGCGTCGACATGTACCCGGTCACCAGCGCGGTGACGGCGATGCCGCCGCTGGCCCGGGTCAGCTCCTCGGCGAGCACGACGATGGCCAGGGAGTCGCCCCCGCCGCCCCCGCTGGATTCCGGCACGGCCAGCCCGAGCAGGCCGGCGCTGCCCATCTCCTTCAGCAGCGCCGCGGGGGGACGGCCGGCCTCCTCGGATTCGTCCACGACCGGGCGCACGTGACGGTCGACGAAGCTTCGTACGCTGGCCCGGAACTCCTCGTGCTCGTCGTCAAGCTCCCAGCTCATCGCTGCGGTCATGGCTAGCCTCCTCGCGTGACCCGGCGGCCGTGCCCGGTCGGCGCCCAGCATACTAATGAATGTTCATTAGTACCGTAGGCTGCTGCACGTGGAGAGGTCAACCACGGCGAACCGCGGCACCGTGCTCGACGCGGCGTGCCTGCTCTTCGCCGATCGCGGCTACCGGGCCACCTCGATGAAGGACATCGCCACCGCGCTCGGGGTGCGCGCGCCGAGCCTGTACAACCACGTGTCGTCCAAGCAGGAGATCCTGTACGCGATCATGGACACGGCCATGGACCGCGCCCTGGCCGCCCTGGACGAGGCGCTGGACGGAGTGGACGACGTGGCTGACCAGCTGCGCCGGGCCACCGAGTCCCTGGTGCTCGACTTCCTGCGCTACCCGGCCGAGGTGACGGTCTGCAACGTCGAGGTCCGCAGCCTGGACCCGGGTTTCCGCCTCGCGATCGTGGCCAAGCGGGACCGGTACGCGGCGCGGGTGCGCCGCGTCATCGAACACGGCTGCCGCACCGGCCGGTTCCGGACGCCGGCACCGCAGATCGCGGCCTTCGCCGTGCTGGAGATGGGTAACGGCGCGAAGTCCTGGTTCAAGCCCGGCGGCCGGTACACCGACACCTACGTGGCCCGCGCGTACGGCGAGTTCGCGCTCCGGGTCGTCGGCCACGCGGACTGAGCGGTGGCGGCCGGTACGGTGAGACCGTGACCCTGCCCGCGGTTCAGCAGCCCGAGTGGCCGCGGTTCAGCAGCCCGAGTGGCCAGACGGCGGCCGTCTGCACGCGGTGACCGGCGAGCTGGCCGCGCTGCCGCCGCTGGTCATCGCCGCGGAGTGCGAACGGCTGCGCGAGCGGCTGGCCGCGGTGACGCGGGGCGAGGCGTTCGTCCTGCAGGGCGGCGACTGCGCGGAGACGTTCGAGGGCGCCACCGCCGCGGCGGTCCGCGCCAAGCTGCAGACGTTGCTGCAGATGGCCCTGGTGCTCACCTACGGCGCGAGCGTGCCCGTCGTCAAGATAGCCAGGATGGCCGGCCAGTTCGCCAAGCCGCGGTCCCGTCCGACCGAGGTGCGCGACGGCGTGGAACTGCCGGCCTACCGCGGCGACGCGGTCAACGGATTCGGGTTCACCCGCCAGGACAGGACACCCGATCCCGGGCGGCTGCTCCGCGCCTACAACTGCTCGGCGGCCACGCTGAACCTGTGCCGCGCCTTCACCGCCGGCGGCTACGCGGACCTGAACCAGGCGCACGGCTGGAACCAGGACTTCGTCAGGGAAAGCCCGGCCGGACAGCAGTACGAGCAGCTGGCCGAGGAGATAGACCGGGCCCTGGCGTTCATGCGCGCCTGCGGCGCCAACCCGGCCGAGCTGCGCTCGGTGGAGCTTTACACCTCTCACGAGGCCCTGCTGCTGGACTACGAGCAGGCCTTGACCAGGTCCGATCCTGGCACCGGCGGCCGGTATGACGCCTCCGCGCACTTCCTGTGGATCGGCGAGCGCACCCGCGCCCTCGACGGCGCGCACGTCAGCTTCGCCCGGGATATCCGCAACCCGGTCGGAGTCAAGCTCGGCCCCTCGGCCACCCCCGCGGAGGTCCTCGCGCTCGCCGAGGCCCTCAACCCTTCCGGCGAGCCCGGGCGGCTCACGTTCATCAGCCGGATGGGCGCCGGCCGGGTCCGCGAGCTCCTTCCGCCGCTGATCCAGGCGGTCACCCGGGCCGGGATGCCGGTCGCGTGGGTCTGCGATCCGATGCACGGCAACACCTTCGAGGCGCCCAGCGGGCACAAGACGCGGCGGTTCGACGACGTCCTGGCCGAGGTACACGGCTTCTTCGACGTGCACCGGGCGCTCGGCACCCACCCGGGCGGCATCCATATCGAGTTCACCGGCGACAACGTGACCGAGTGCGTCGGCGGCAGTCACCAGATCGCCGAGGGCGACCTGCACCAGCGGTACGAGACCGCCTGTGATCCGCGGCTCAACCGCAGTCAGTCACTGGACCTGGCGTTCACCGTGGCCGAGAGCTACCGCAAGAAGCCTGAGGACTGAGGACTGAGGACTGATTTTCCACCCGGTCCGGCTATTTTGTCATTGCCATTATCGCACAAGTGTTTGATAATGAGCCTATGATTTCATCGATAACTGGACATAGGGACGGTTCATACGAGCGCGATCAGCTCACGGTGGCCCAGCTGACCGGCGCGGCCCGGCGGCACGCCGCCCGGCGGGAACCCACGCTGGACGAGCTGGGCGCCGCCGTGGCTGAGCTGCGGGAGCTAGCCGGCCCACGCGGGGACCTGCTGGCTCAGGTGGCGGGCCTGCTCACCGGCTTCTACCGGGGGACGGCCGAGGCGGCCAGGGCCAGCACCGCCGCCCGGTACTGCCGGGCGGCCGGCGCTGACCCGGGCCTGATCCCGCGGTGGATCAAGGAAGGGGAGCGCCGGGCCGAGCTCGCCCGGCAGGAGCCGTACCGCGGTTACCTCGCGTCCTAGCCGGACTGCGCGTCCCGGCCCGGCGAGCCGTCAGGGCAGATCGGCTGGCGGGGCGCTGATGCGGTGGTCCG
>JBEKKH010000916.1:0-2532 GCA_050010815.1 Streptosporangiaceae bacterium
GATCTCCACCCGCTCCGCCGCGTCCGCCGGGTCCAGGCCGAACACCGTCACCCGGCCCGCGTCCGGCTCGCTGACCGTGGCCAGGATGGACAGCAGCGTGGTCTTTCCCGCTCCGTTCGGGCCCAGCAGCCCGGTAATCCCCGGCTCCAGGATCAGGTCGACCCCGTCTAGCGCACGGATGGCGCCGTACCGGCGGGACAAGCCTTCGACCCGGACGGCCGCGGTGCTCACGGTCACGGTCATTTCAGCACAGCCGGGGCTCCCATGCCCTCTCTGTCGCAGCCGCAGACAAATCCGGTTCCGTCAGCCAAGACAAATAAGGCCCCCGCATTTAAGCTCCCGCATCGGCTCAGTAGCGGACCGCGCGGCCTGCGGCGAGCGTTCACGGGGCGGTGACGGCGAGCCACTGTCCGTTCGGGATCAGTCGGTTTTCCGTGACCACCGCCGAGACAAGGTCGGCCGGGGTGATGTCGAACGCGTAGTTGAGCGCCTTGGTGCCGGCCGGGGCGGCCGGGACGGTGACCTCGGCGTCCGCTCGCAGCTCGATCGGGATCGCCGCGCCGGTCGGGGTCGCCTCGTCGATGGTCGATTCGGGCACCGCGACCAGGAACGGGATACCGGCCCGGCGGGCGGCCAGCGCCAGGCCATAGGTGCCGATCTTGTTGGCCACGTCGCCGTTCGCGGCCACCCGGTCGGCGCCCACCACCACCGCGTCGGCCCGCCCCTGGCTGATCAGGAACGGCCCGGCGCCGTCGCAGACCAGCCGGTGCTCGATGCCAAGCTGGCCGAGTTCCCAGCAGGTCAGCCTGGCCCCCTGCAGCAGCGGCCGGGTCTCGTCCACGATCACCTGCTCGAGCGCGCCCTGCTCGTGCAGCGCGCGGATGACCCCGAGCCCCGTGCCCCAGCCCAGGCAGGCCAGGGCGCCGGTGTTGCAGTGGGTGTGCACGCGGAGCCGCCGACCCGTCGCCTCCGGCCCGCAGGCCTGCCTGAGGTAGGCGGCGCCACGCTGACTGATCTGGTGGCTGGCCGTGGCGGCGAACTCGACGACGGCCAGGGCGGCGGCCTCGACGGCCTCGCGGCCGTCCGGAATGCGCGCCGCGACCGCCGATACCTCGCGTCTGAGGTTGACCGCGGTCGGGCGGGCGTCGGCGATCCGCTGGACCTGCGTCTGGAGCCGGGCCCCGTCCCAGCCCTCGCGGCCGGCCTGGCGGACCGCCAGCGCCACGCCGAGCGCGCCCGCCGCGCCAAGGACAGGCGCGCCCCGGATCGCCAGCCGGGTGATCGCCTCGACCAGCTCGTCGACTCCGGTGATGCGCAGCACGCGGACCTGGTGCGGCAGCGCCGTCTGGTCCAGCGCCTCGATGTTCCCGTCCCGCCACGCGAGCACGTCAGGTGGGTTCATACCGTTGAACCTATGCTGCTCGAACGCGTGCGGGACGATGTGGTCGACCTCTGCCGGGAGCTGGCCTCATCGGGGCTGGTGGTGGGGACCTCGGGCAACGTGAGCGCCCGGGTCGGCGACCTCGTGGCCGTGTCCCCGAGCGGCGTGGACTACGCGGAGCTGACCGCCGGGCTGGTCGGTGTGCACCGGCTGGACGGCACCCCGGTCGAGGCGCCGCTGCGGCCGACCAGCGAGCTGCCGCTGCACCTGGGGATCTACGCCGCCACCGGGGCGGCGGCGATCGTGCATACCCACTCCGTTGCCGCGACGGCGTTGTCGACGGTGGCGGATGAACTGCCCGCGATCCACTATCAGGTGGCGATGTTCGGCGGTCCGCTGGCGGTGGCACCGTACGCCACGTACGGGAGCGAGGAGCTAGCTCGCCATGTGGTGACGGCGCTGCGCGACCGGACCGCCTGCATCATGGCCAGCCACGGTGCGGTGACAACCGGGCCGGACCTGAGATCGGCCCTGACCGGCAGCCGCTACCTGGAGTGGCTGTGCGAGGTGTACCTGCGTGCGCTGGCGGTGTGCGAGCCCGGAGCCAGGCCCCGGAGCCCGCGCCTGCTGCCGGCGGCCGAGATCGCTCTGGTCGCCGGCCAGTTCGCCAGCTACGGGCAGCGAACTGGCGAGCAGGCCTAGCAGCGTCCTTCGTAGGCTCCGCTGGTGTACGTGGTCCACGCGCCCCAGTTGTACCCGTCGTCCGAGATGGCGATCGCGGCCCTCGCGTTGCCGAGCGGGTTGAACGTGGCCTCGGCCGGCCCGTGCACGCCGTTGATCTGCCAGTAACCGTAATCGTTGGTCGGGCTGAGGGCGTACTGGCGGCCGCCGGATTCGGCCATCGCGATCTCGGCCGCCATGAAGGCCTCGCCGGATCGTCCGCCCGCCTCTTCCCAGAGCTTCTCCAGGCCGGAGCAGCCGAGGTTGCCGCTCAGGCTGGTGGAGGAGGTGAGCACGGTGGCCTTGGGCTTGGCCTTGGCCTTGGCGTGCTTCGGGGTGTAGGACGACGTCGTGCTGGGCGCCGCGTGGGGAATCGTCAGGGACTCACCCACGTAGATCTCGTTCGGGTTGTGGATCTTGGACCTGTTCGC
>JBEKKH010000917.1:0-2507 GCA_050010815.1 Streptosporangiaceae bacterium
GGCTCGCTGCACGTGGACCCGGGGGCGGGCTGGTTCCCGCACTACGCCGGGTACGCGAGCGAGCGCGGGTCGGGAGCGGGCGCCGGCTTCAACCGCAACCTGCCGCTGGCCCCCGGGGCCGGGGACGACGAATGGCTCGCCGCCCTCGACCTGCTGTGCGGAGAAGTGAGCACAGTCGGGGTCGACGCCGTGGTGGTATCCCTCGGGCTGGACGCGGCCGCCGCCGACCCGGAGAGCCCGCTGCGGGTCACCGAGGCCGGGTACTTCGCCGCTGGCCGGCGGGTCGCGGCGCTCGGCCCGGCCGTGCTGGTGCAGGAGGGCGGATACGACCTGCCCTCGCTCGGCGGGCTCGCCGTCGCGGCGGTCCAGGGCGCCTGCGGGTGCTGACGGGAGGGAGTCACGACATCGTCACGGCTTGGCGACTGTTGATCGACAGGACTTGCCAGTGGCTTGGACCATGACACGTTTGGTTAAATACCTACCGTATTGCTCGATTTACCGGCCTGCGGGTTTGCCGGGCTGGCTGCCATCCGGGCAGCTCGGTCCTGAAGGTCGTTCGGTGAGTCCGCGGCACGAACGCGGACCGCGGCGAGGACGGGAGCAGGCAATCGTGCGCATCAGGCATTCACTGGCCAGGACGGTGGCGGCGCTGACCCTGGCGGCCGCCGTCGCGGCGTGCGGCGGGACGACCGCGAAGATCGGCGCGGGCAGCGCCGTCAAGGGGACTCCCGAGCACGGCGGCACGGTGACCGTCGCCCAGCCGTCTGGCGCGTCACCCAACGACGTCTTCCCGCTGCCGCCCTCCACCAACAGCGACGGCTACAACGAGAACCTGACCATCGGCGAGTGGCCGTACCTGGTCAACATCGGGGTCGGCGCGAGCTCGGAGATCAACCAGAAGGAGAGCCTGTACAGCTCGCTGACCTGGTCAGACAACGACTCGGTGATCACCATCGTGCTGAAGCCGTGGAAGTGGTCCGACGGGACGCCGATCACCGCCCGTGACTTCACGTTCGTCTACAACCTGCTGAAGGCCAACTACAACGACTGGGAGGAGTACGACCCTGGCCTGTTCCCGTCCGACGTGACCAAGGTGACCACGCCGAACGTGCATACCATCGTCATCGACCTGAACCGGTCCTACAATCCCGCGTTCTACACCGACGACGTGCTGACGTTCGTGCCGCTGCTGCCGCAGCACGCCTGGGACAAGACCTCGCTGACCGGCGCGGTCGGCAACTACGACGAGACCGCCGCGGGAGCCCGGGCGGTATGGAACTTCCTGCAGAAGCAGGGCTCGGACATCGGCACCTTTACCACCAACCCGATGTGGCAGGTGGTGGACGGGCCGTGGAAGCTGTCCGAGTTCCTGAACGACGGCTACTACGCGTGGACGCCGAACAGCAACTACTCAGGCCCCGCCAAGCCGGCCCTTTCCAAGGTCATCTTCACCCCCTTCACCACCGACGCCGCCGAGATGGACACGCTGCGCTCGGGAACCAGCCTGACCGTGGGCCTGCTGCCGCTCAACGACGTCGGCCAGATCAGCTCGCTGGATCACGAGGGCTACACGGTCGCGTCGGTGCCCACCCCCGGAGTCGCCGAGATCGTGCCGAACCTGTACAACCCGGTCAACGGCCCCTTGCTGGGCCAGCTCTACATCCGGCAGGCCATGGAGTACCTGATCAACCGCAAGCAGATACTGTCCGACGCGTTCCATGGTTACGGCG
The DNA here is from genome assembly GCA_050010815.1 of Streptosporangiaceae bacterium. Taxonomy (GTDB): domain Bacteria; phylum Actinomycetota; class Actinomycetes; order Streptosporangiales; family Streptosporangiaceae; genus Palsa-504. The sequence goes on from JBEKKH010000917.1 coordinate 1,731, forward strand.
ACCCAGGCAACGGCCCGGTCGCGGTCAACTACGGCCAGCAGTGGGACTCGCCGCAGGAGAAGGCGGGCGGACCGTACCCGTACTCGCCGGCCAAGGCGCAGGCGCTGCTCAAGGCCCACGGCTGGACGGTGACGCCGAACGGCACCGATACCTGCCAGCAGCCAGGCACCGGCGCGTCCGACTGCGGCGCGGGCGTCGCCGCGGGCCAGAAGCTGCAGTTCCAGCTGCTGTACGCGTCCGGATCGGCCTATTTCGACCAGCAGAACGCGGCCATCCAGACCAGTGAGGCGCTGGCCGGCATCCATATCACCCTGAAGGCCGAGCCGTTCAACACGCTGGTCGCCACGACCGGCACCTGCGACGCGGCCTCGCATCCGGCTTCGACCTGCGGCTGGCAGCTTGAGCAGTTCGGCTACCAGCCGTACGAGCCGGACCCGAGCGGAGCGGGCATCTTCAACACCAACGCGGTCAGCAACTACGGCGGCTACTCCAGCCCGGAGATGGACCAGCTCATCAACCAGACCGAGTACGGGTCGAGCCAATCGGCGTTCAATGCCTATGAGGACTACGCCGCGGACCAGCTGCCGTGGCTGTGGCTGCCCGACCCGTCAGTGCCATTCGTGTATAAGAACAACCTGGCCGGCTTCGTCCCGGCGAGCCCGTTCGACTTCACCCTGAATCCGGAGGTCTGGTATTACGTCAAGCCAGCCTCATGACCTGGTACCTGATCCGCCGCGCCGGCCAGTCGATCGCGGTCGTGATCGGCGTGATGATCCT
>JBEKKH010000918.1:0-3587 GCA_050010815.1 Streptosporangiaceae bacterium
GTTCTCGATGCTGGCCACCATGACCTTGTCGATACCGGGGGTCCGTTTCCCGTCGTTCCCGGCCACGCGAAACCACGCCTCGGCCAGGAACTCCGGGTCATATACGAGGTTGAACAGGTCACCGAACCGGCGGGAGGAATCTTCTCCCGCCCAGCGGTGCAACTTGGCCTGCATCTCCCGTACCTTGCGCATCCGCGCCTGCCGCACCGGCGGGGCGTCACGCTCGGCGCCGGGATTCCCCGGCGCGTCTTCGGGCATTACAGCTCCTTCCATTGACTGGCACACTGCCGCCCTTCCCCATGTGACCGGCTTTCCCGGCCTCGGAGTACTACGGCGGCTCCGTCCCGCCCGCGCCTTCGGCAGGCATCGCGCCTATCCCGCCCCCGCCCCTGGCGGGGGCAGGACACGGGAACGGCCACGGGCGGTTCCCACGTTCACTGTCATCCGGTCAACGGGTTAGGCACCCGGCTCTGCCCCTGCGGCATCGCCACGGTTACCCCGCAGCAACTTCACCGTGGCCTCCAGACCCAGGCTGTACAGACCCAGCCTGGAGTTCCCCGCCCGTCATGAGGGGCGGGTGCGCGCCGCCAACCAGCCCGAATCCACCGGGTTTAGAGCTGGCACCTGCTCAAGAGGCGTAACGCAGCCGGTTTCTCTCGTATACCTTCCCGTCTCGCTCACCGCGCCCGTCCCATCCGGCAGTGCCGGGACGACGCGACTTTGTCGAGGCTGCTCCCGCCCTCACCGCCGACCCGCGGCTCAGGCTGCCTCCAGCTTCACCCCGCCGCTGCGACGGCCGGGAGATCGAGGTCTTCCACCTCCATTCGGACAAACAGCGCCTCGTGGCGCACGTACACGGCAGGTACATCGCAAGTCCATGGGAGGTATATAACCAGTTCCGCCGCGCCCGGGCATCTGGCCGGGACCGCAAGTCGAAGAGGCCGGTTACCTGTACGAGCCCGAAGGCAGGATCCCGCGCCTCCCTCCTGCTGCACCCAGGACAGGAGATGAGCCTGGCGGATCCTCCCCAGCGCACACCAGATGACCGTCCCCCATCGGGCGTGAGTCACGGGACAAAACGGGCGCGAATCGGCAGAGGTAGCGGTTATGCGAACCGCTCCTTCCGCCCGGACGCTGTACACCATATGTACGCAACCACTGCTATGCATCGACCCGCAGTGACACATGCTGATACAAATCGCGACAAGAAGGAAACGGCCCGCCGGGCCGCGTTTCCGCAGCGAGCGGGCCGTTTCCCCAGGGTGTGGCAGGTGTTGGGTTCGAACCAACGTAGGCTGAGCCGACGGTTTTACAGACCGCTCCCTTTGGCCACTCGGGCAACCTGCCTCGTGCCGCAAGCGCTGGCGGCACAGAGAAGGATAGCCGACCGGGTTTCGCGACGTAACGACTTGAGCTCGCCTTGGTGGTCTAGCCTGGAGACGTGGCATCTCAAGAGTCTTCTTTCGACATCGTGTCCAAGCTTGACCGCCAGGAAGTTGACAACGCGCTCAACCAGGCGGCCAAGGAGATCGGCACCCGGTTCGACTTCCGCGGCGTCGGCGCGTCCATCACGTGGTCCGGCGAGCACGCCGTCGACATCCGCGCTAACAGCGAGGAGCGCGCGCTGGCGGTCCTCGACGTGTTCAAGGACAAGCTGGTCAAACGCGGGGTATCGCTCAAGACCCTGGACCCGGAGGACCCCAAGCCGTCGGGGCGGGAGTACAAGATGGCGGTGAGCCTGAAGGAAGGCATCACCCAGGACAACGCCAAGAAGATCTCCAAGATCATCCGGGATGAGGGGCCGAAGGGCGTCAAGGCACAGGTCCAGGGCGAGGAACTCCGCGTCTCGGCGAAGAAGAAGGACGACCTGCAGGCGGTCATCTCGCTGCTGAAGGGGCAGGAGTTCGACTTCGCCGTGCAATTCGTCAACTACCGGTGACGGGTCAGCGACGGTAGCCGGCCAGCGCTTCCAGCCTGCGGACCCGCTCGGCCGCGGACGGGTGCGTCCCGAAAAGCCGGGCGATGCCCTCGGCGCGGAACGGGCTGGCGATCATGAGGTGGCCGACCGAGAGGCGCCGCCCGTCCGCGACCAGCGGTAGCTCCGCCGCCTGGGCCTCGAGCTTGCGCAGCGCGCTGGACAGGGCCACCGGGTCGCCGGCCAGCAGGGCACCGGTCGCGTCGGCCCGGTATTCGCGCTCCGGGCTTACCGCGAGCCGGATGAGGACCGCGGCAACCGGCCCGAGCACGATCAGGCCGGGACGCGCCAGCCGGGTCAGGCCGGCCGGGAAGGTGATGACGGTGGCCAGGCCCGCGGACATGGTGGCGGCCAGGACGTCGCGGCCGGACACGTGGGCCAGCTCATGTCCGAGCACGCCGCGGAGCTCGGCCTCGTCAAGCACCCGGAGCAGGCCCTGCGTGCAGCACACCGTCGCGGTGCGCGGGCCGCGGCCGACCGTGAAGGAGTTCGGCTGCTCGGCCGGGGACACGTACAGCCGCGGCACCGGCAGCCGGCCCGCGGTGCTCAGCTCCCGGACCAGGCGGTAAAGCTCCGGGTGCTCCACCTCGCTGACCGGCCGGGCCAGCATCGCGGACAGGGCCAGCCGGATACCCCAGGCGTGCACGGCCACGGTCAGCAGCCCGGCGACCGCGATCCCGGCGACCGCACCGCCCGCACCGGCCACGCCCACCCCGATGAGGGCGCACCCGGCCATGAGCACGACCACCGCGGTCGCCAGCCCGGCGATCGCGGCCGCCCGCTCGGCTGCCCGCAGTGCGTAACCGCGCACAGCCATCCACCTCCCACCGCCGCCACGCCCACGTTCAGGCGATGGCATGATGACACGATCCCCGCAGGCGTAACATACGTTGATAGCCTGGGTACGCCGAACCGGGTGACTTGGGAACGCCTGACGCGAGGTCGGCTTTCTCACGGGGTGCGGTTTCTAGGGAATCTGCCACAACCAATGGCGGTGGCGCTTGACCGGACCTGGGTCCGGGAATATGACGGAACCAGTTGAACGTTCGTTTGATCGGTCGTTCCGGCGTAAAATTTGTTCCGTCTTAACTCAATGCCTCCCGGCCGCGGGGTAGTGCGCGCGGAGAATACAGCGGCCGCGGAGCGCCGAGGAGGTCTTCCAACTGTGACCAAGCAGGTCCAGAAGCTCGATCACGTCATCATCAGGTTCGCCGGCGACTCTGGTGACGGCATGCAGCTCGCGGGAGACAGGTTCACCCAGGAGACGGCGGTCTTCGGGAACGACCTGTCCACCTTGCCGAACTTCCCGGCCGAGATCCGGGCTCCGGCAGGTACCCTCCCCGGCGTATCGAGCTTCCAGCTGCATTTCGCTGACCATGACATCCTCACGCCAGGTGACGCGCCGGACGTGCTCATCGCGATGAACCCCGCCGCCTTGATGGCCAACATCAAGGACCTGCCGCGGGGCGGTGACCTGATCGTCAACACCGACGAGTTCACCAAACGGAACCTGACCAAGGTCGGCTATGCGGTCAGCCCGCTGGAGGACTCCTCGCTCGAGCAGTACAACGTGCACGCGGTGCCGATTACCTCGATGACGGTCAAGGCGCTT
>JBEKKH010000919.1:0-3748 GCA_050010815.1 Streptosporangiaceae bacterium
AGATCCGGCACGCGACCTGCACCGGCCCGACCTGCCGGCGTCCCGCGGCCACCTGCGTCTTCGAGCACAATATCCCGTTCGAAAACGGCGGCATAACGTGCCTGTGTAATGGCGGCCCTAAGTGCCGGCACGAGCACCGGCTCAAGCAGCACCCCCGCTGGAACTGCGAGCAGGTCACTCCGGGCACCTTCCGGTGGACCGCACCGTCCGGCCGCCAGTACACCACCGAACCGACACGCTACCCGATTTGATGTCGGCCCGACGCGGCCGATCCGACGTGGCACTGGGCCTGCCTTCTCCCCGTAGGCCGATGTCGGCCGAGAACTGATATCGCGTTCTGTTGACGATCGTAGAAATTACGGCATACGATCGGGCGCGGGAAGAAAGGATGACCGCGATGCGCATCGCTGTCCTGGGCGGGGGGCCCGGCGGCCTGTACTTCGCGGCCCTGGCCAAACAGCTGGACGCCGGGCACGAGGTCACCGTCTGGGAGCGCAACGCCGCCGCGGACACCTTCGGTTTCGGCGTGGTGTTCTCCGATGAGACCCTCGGTGGCATCGAGCATGCTGACGCCGGGATCTTCGCGGCCATGCGCCGCGAGTTTGCCCGGTGGGATGACATCGACGTGCACTTCCACGGTAGGACCTTGACCTCAGGCGGGCACGGTTTCGCCGCGATGAGCCGCAAACGCCTGCTGGCCATCTTGCAGGCCCGGTGCGCCGAGCTCGGGGTGCGAATCTTGTTCCGCACCGAGGCCGACGCAGCCGTGCTGTCGGGCCAGTACGACCTGGTGGTCGCAGCCGACGGGATGAACTCCGCAACCCGCGCCGAGTTCGCCTCGAGTTACGCGCCCGACCTGGAACGACGCCGCTGCAAGTACATCTGGCTCGGTACCGACCTGGTCTTCGACGCGTTCAAGTTCTACATCCTGGACACCCCGGCCGGAATCATGCAGGTACATGGCTACCCGTACAGCGACAAGGCGAGCACCTTCATCCTGGAGATGCACGAGGACGTGTGGCGGCGCGCCGGGTTTCGCAGCCAGCGCCGCCGCGAGCCTGGCGCCCGGACAGAGCGACGAGGTCTCCATCAAGGCCATCCGCGACCTGCGCGCGGACGTGCTCGGCGGCCCCGGTGGCGGCCAGCACAGCCTGGTGGCCAACAACTCGCGGTGGACCACCTTCAGTACCGTGCGCTGCCAGACCTGGCGGCACGGCAACGTGGTCCTGCTCGGCGACGCGGCGCACACCGCCCACTTCTCCATCGGCTCGGGCACCAAGCTCGCCATGGAGGACGCGCTGGCCCTGGCCGCCTGCCTGCACGAGCAGCCTGACCTGGATGCCGGCCTAGCCGCCTACGAAGCCAAACGCAGGCCGGTGGTCACATCCACCCAGCGGGCCGCCCAGGCCAGCTTGGAGTGGTTCGAGAATATCGGCCAGTACGCCGGCCAGGATCCGCACCAATTCGCGTTTAACATCGTGACCCGCAGTCGCCGGGTTACCTACGACAACCTGCGGCTGCGCGACCCTGAGTTCGTCGCCGACATGGACCGGTGGTTCGCCGGGAGCCTCGGCCCGCGACGGCGTGCCCGGCCATCTCCACCTGGTGCACCTGGGCAGCAAGGCCCTGGGCGGGGCCGGCCTGGTGATGACCGAGATGGTCTGCGTCTCCCCGGCCGGGCGGATCACCCCCGGCTGCACCGGGATCTACACCGGCGAGCAGGAGGAATCCTGGCGTCAGATCACCGCTTTCGTGCACGGCCATACGGAGGCGAAGATCGGCATCCAGCTCGGGCACTCCGGCCGCAAGGGCTCGACCAGGCTCATGTCGGACGGCATGGACGTCCCGCTGCCCGAGGGTAACTGGGAGGTGTGCGGTCCCTCCGCGCTGCCCTACGCGGGCCGGAGCCAGACGCCACGCGAGCTTACCCAGGACGGACTCGACGAGATCAGGGACCAGTTCGCGGCGGCGGCCCGGGCGGCCGCCCGGGCCGGCTTTGACCTGCTCGAGCTGCACTGCGCGCACGGCTACCTGCTGTCGTCGTTCCTGTCTCCGCTGACCAACCGACGCACTGACCGGTACGGCGGATCGCTGGGGGCCCGGCTCCGCTACCCGCTGGAGGTCTTCGACGCGGTCCGCGCGGCCTGGCCGCAGGACCGGCCGATGACGGTGCGGATCTCGGCGACCGACTGGTGCGAGGGCAGCCTGGACATCGAGGACGCCGTCGAGATCGCCCGCGCGTTCGCCGAGCACGGCGCGGCCGGTATCGACGTGTCGACCGGGCAGGTCGTCAGCGAGGAGGAGCCCGCCTTCGGCCGCAGCTACCAGACGCCGTTCGCCGACCGGATACGCAATCCTGGCCGGCCGGGCTGACCTATGCGCCCTGGGCCGGACCCATCTGTATGACCCGCAGTGGACCCTGCACGCCGCGGCCGAACAGGGGTACGCAGGCCCGGGCGCCCGCTGGCCCGACCCGTTCGCGGCCGGGCGCCGGCGGCCGCAGGGCGGCCGCACCGACGGCCCGAGACCGCGGCTCGACCTGATCCGCGGTGGAGCGCCGCGCACCGCGCACGCCCGCTGGCGCCCCAGCGGGCCCAGCGGGCCCAGCGGGCCCAGCGGGCCGGAATACATTGGCCGGGACACGCCGGAGAGCCGGTTCGCAGTGGGCCCTCCGGCGGGGGTACCGTAGGCCATTCGGCGGGGGTACCGTAGGCCATCCGTCATTCGCACGGCGACCGGCGGGCGGCGCACGCAGGCTCATGGGCTAAGGAGCAGCGGCATGATCGAGGCGCGTGATCTGACCAAGTTCTACGGGGGAAAGGCGGCGGTTGACCACCTGAGCTTCACCGTCGAGCCTGGCCGGGTAACCGGGTTCCTTGGACCCAACGGCGCGGGCAAGTCCACCACCATGCGGCTGATCCTTGGCCTGGACCGGCCGCAGAGCGGCATCGCGCTGATCAACGGCAAGCCCTACCGTGACCTGCCGACCCCGCTGCGCACCGTCGGCGCGCTGCTGGAGGCCAAGTCCGTGCACACCGGCCGGACCGCCCGCAACCACCTGCTGTTCCTGGCTCAGACCCAGGGCTTGCCGGCCCGCCGGGTCGACGAGATGCTGAGCCTGGTCGGCCTGCAGGCCGTGGCGGGCAAGCGGGCAGGCGGCTTCTCGCTGGGCATGAGCCAGCGGCTGGGCATGGCCGCCGCCATGCTCGGCGATCCGGAGATCCTGCTGCTCGACGAGCCGGTCAACGGGCTCGATCCCGAGGGCGTGCTGTGGATCAGGAACCTGATGAAGCAGCTCGCCAGCGAGGGCCGCACCATCTTGGTGTCCAGTCACCTGATGAACGAGATGGCCGTCACCGCCGACCACCTGATCGTCATCGGCCGGGGCAAGCTCATCACCGAGTCAAGTACCGAGGACGTGATCGCGCGCAGCACGGACCAGTCGGTCCGGGTGCGCACCCCCGACGCGGACCGGCTGGCCGGCCTGATCACCGAGGCCGGCGGCAAGGCGGCACCGGGCCCCGCCGGCCCGGGCGCGGGACTGCTCACGGTCACCGGCCTGCCGGCGTCCCGGATCGGCGAGCTAGCGGCGGCCAGGGGGATCGTGCTGCACGAGCTGACCCCGTTGGCCTCGCTGGAAGAGGCGTTCATGGAGCTGACGTCCGGCAGCCTGGAGTTCGGCACGCACGGCGCGGATCCGGTGAACGCCGGAGAAGGGACGGGCCGATGACGACCACGTCCGTTACCC
>JBEKKH010000920.1:0-3031 GCA_050010815.1 Streptosporangiaceae bacterium
CCGCTGCGCGAATAGGCGCACTCGGCCTCGACGACCAGCACGTTCTCGGCGGCCAGGCCGGCCAGCGCGATCCGCTCACCGTCGAACGCGCCAGCCGCGACCGGCTCGCCGTTCAGCATGATCCTGCTCACCGCCGGAGCGACCAGGTTGACGAACGTCCCGGCACCCGGCATGGCACAGCTGAACCTGACCACGCTTTGCGATCCGAAGGTGACGTCTCCTCCCGTCAGGTCGAGGTCGACCTGATAGGAGGTGACCGTGATAAGAGCCGCACGCTCCCCGGCCTCGTCGCGAGTCAAGTTCGGTGCCACTAGCGGCAATCCCTTCGTCGGGTGCGAAATCAGCGAGCCCTGCGTCAGGCTGTCACTGCCGTGACTGAGCAGGAACCAACGCGCGTCGACTTCCGGATGACCGTATCTGCCCGCCGGCGTGGAACGCTTCTCCGTGAATGCTCGAAGTGAGCCAGGCGCGCTGACGCTACCCCAGGCGGATCCGTGCCCGCGGGGGCGGCGCAACCGGGAAGGTGCGGTGGCTATTGCTTCATGCGAGCGTGATGGCGGCCAGCAGCTAGCCGGTCGCTGGTCGGCGCGCATACGCGGATGGAAGGTGAGCCGTCGATGCCCCCTGAAAGCATCGGTGACGCCCGCCAAGGAATGGCGGACATGACGGAATCCTCGCTCGCGCTGGACCAGGAACCGACGCGGTACCCGCTGTCGTTTACCCAGGAATGGTTCATCACCTTGGACCAGGGGGACGACGGCGGCACGTTCGGCCCCCGGTTCATGACGGTCTGCACGGTGCGCGTGACCGGCCACGTGGATCTCGCGGTGCTGCAGGGCGCGCTGGACGATGTGGTCGCGCGCCATGAACTGCTCCGCACCCTGGTGGTCAGGGACGCCGATCCGCCGTATCAGGTGGTGCTCCCGCCGTGCCCTGTGCAGGTTCGATGACCGCGACAGCGCCCTGCTCCTGACCGTGCACCACTCAGCATCGGATGCCTGGTCGACCCAGGTCATCCTGCGCGACCTCGGCGCCTTCTACACGGCCCGGCGCACCGGCACCGCCGCGGAACTGCCGCCGGTGCGGCAGTACCGCGAGTACGCGGCGTGGCAGCGGGCCGGCGCCACCAGCACCGCCGAGGACGGCGCGCCGGCCTACTGGCAGCGCAAGCTCGACGGCGCGCGTGAATTCACCATCCCGAACGACCACGGGCACCCCGGCAGCTATTCCAGGCCCTACTCCCAGCACGTCCACGACATCGAGCCCGAGGTCATGACCGCCGCTTCCGCCCTGGCCACGGCGACCCGCAGCACCACGTTCACGGTCGTGCTCTCGGCCTTCTACGTCCTGGCTCACCAGCTGACCGGCCACACCGACCTGGCGATCCGGGCCTTCACCGCGGGCCGGAACGAGGAGCAGTTCCAGAACACCATGGGGCTGTTCCTGAACTGCGTGCCGTTCCGCACCGACATCGCCGGCTGCGCGACCTTCCGCGATATCGTCCTGGCCACCAGGGAGACCTTCGTGGACGCCATGGCGTACGAGCTCCCGGTCAACGTGATCGAGCAGAGCTTCCCTGACTTCACGAAATCACGCGAGGACCTGCGGACATCACAGTTCATCATCGCCAATCAGCAGGGGCAGCTCGGCGACGATCTCACCCTCGCCATCGCCGAGGGCGCCCGCTGGGCAAACGATCAGATGGTGCAGGGGTCACAGGTCCGCGACATCCCGAGCGGCACGGTGTGGAATCTGGGCACGCAACCGTCCGGCGAGCTGAACGGGGGCGTCCTGTTCAACCTCGATGAATTCGACGAGAGCACCGTGGCGGGCTGGGCCGCCGGCCTGCGGCGGATCCTGGCCGCCGCCGTCCGCGAGCCCGACCGGGACTGGAGGCTGCTCGCCGGTCCCGCCCCGCGGCACGAAAACCGCGGGTAGGGGGTTAGCGGTTTGAGGCGCGGCCGGTGCCGGCGGCCAGGGGTGCGGGCCAGGCGGCGGGGTCGGCCGGGTCGGACGGCGCGGTGCGGCAGATGACGTAATAGCGCGGGGTGATGGCCGTCGGGTGGTCCGCGAGGACGGCCATGCAGCGGGCGTGCGCCTGTTCCGGCGTGCGGACGGCGCCGGTGGCAGCCAGGCAGGCCACCAGCGGGCGGCCGCCGGCCGACGCGAAGACACGGGCCACCGCGGGCGCGACGGCCTCGTCCGCCAGGTGCTGCACGGCGGCCACGTCGACCCAGCAGGAGTCGACCAGGATCCGGTCCGGGGTCCCCGCGATGGGTTCCAGCCCGATGACCTCGGGCATCCGGCCCCCGGCCACATCACCGTGCGCGGCGGCCACCAGCAGCCGTTCGGTGGCCAGCAGCACCAACTCCAGCTCGGCCCGCGGCACCAGGCCGGCGTCGGCGTTCCACACGTCCAGCCGCAGGCAGCCGTCGATCTGGTTGAGGCTGAACTGGATCGGATTTGCGTTGACCGGCGCCGGGCGCCACCGCAACTCGGTCCGGGCGAGCGCGACGTCGATCTCCTCGGGCCCGAACCCGACACCCGCGGTCAGTCCGGACCACGACTCAGGGACGAGACTGTTGAACATCGGGTGGTAGGTCAAGCGCAGGCCCCGTTCGTGCTCGATCAGTTCGGCCATGGCGTCCCGTCTGACCGCGTCGTACCTGCCGTGCCGGCTCGCCTCCATCACCGTGGTCCAGGTGTGGCCGGCCAGCTCGTCGAAACTTCTCCCGCCGATCTCGACGGTGGCTATAGGGACCTGGGCCAGGGCGCCGACGTAGTTCACCAGATGGGGCACGAAACGGTTGCTGGACAACACGGGGAACACCAGCTCCCGGTAGCTGGCGCGGCGGGCGACCACGGCGCAGATGGCCGCGAGCACGATGCTGGACCGGCTGGTCCGGGTGCGCGCCGCCACCCGCCGCACGGCCATCGCGGCGGCCACCGACGACAGCTCCACCGCCATCGACTCACCGCTGGCCCGGGCACCCGGCAACGCGTACAGGCAGCGGGGGATCCGCCACGACTG
>JBEKKH010000921.1:0-2991 GCA_050010815.1 Streptosporangiaceae bacterium
GCAGGCCGGGAGTTGACGTAGAGATCCAGCTCAGCCCGCAGGCGAAGCAGCACTCCGCGCGCGTAGTCCGCGGTTCGCACCCGGGGGTCGCCCACTGCTCCGAAGAGCACCGCCCCGGCTTGCCGCACTCGCTGCATGTCGCTGTCCGTCATGGCCGTGCCCGAGCGCAGATACCGGTCGGCGTTGACATGGCTGAGGACATCGAAGCCGAGGCCGAGGCCGAGTTCCTCGAGGGTGGTGAGCGCCTCGTCAGTGACCTCGGGCCCTATCCCGTCGCCGGGGATGACCACGATCGACTGCATCGCAGATCTCCTCTGTTCCTGTTATGCCTGCGCCCGCGGCCCGTCTGCCCGGAAGCGGGCAGGGATCGGCGTCGTGGAGTAGCGAGCCAGCCGACGCCCCGCTACCTCAAGCGTTCCGCGCGGCCGGTTGAATGCCACCCTGATATAGGGCCGGCCGGCAGGCGGGTCGTCGAAGAACAGCGTTCCTGGCGTCACCAGCACTCCGGCTTCAGTCATCAGCCGGTGCGCGTACGCTTCACTGTCTTCGCTGGTGACAGGGCGGATATCGGCCATGATGTAGCAGCCGCCTTCGGCGGCTGTACAGGCAAGCCCCATGCCGGACAGTATCTCGACGGTCAGGTTACGCAGTTCCTGAAGCTGCCTGGCAGGTTCCCGGCCGGCTGCGCCAAGGGCACCCGAAGTGGCCGCCGCACGCTGCAGCGGTGCTGCCGCACCGCTTGTGGTCGCCATGTGCAGTGCCCGGATAGCCTCGGTGCGCCGGGGCTCGGCCCAGGCGAACCCCAGCCGCCAGCCGCTGACCGCATGGCTCTTGGACAGGCTGCCGATCACGATGCAGCGCTGCGCCAGGCCAGGCACAGCAGCGGCGGACAGGTGATCCTGCCCGTCAAAGGTGAGCGCCGCGTAGGTCTCGTCGCTGATAACCGTGACGTTCCACCGGTCGCATAGCCTGGCGATGACCGCGAATTCGCCCTGGTCCAGCACCCTGCCGGTCGGGTTGCCTGGCGTGTTCACGATGATGGCCCGAGTATGCGGGCCAAACATCGGAGCCAGCTCGTTCTCGTCGAACCGCCAGCGCGGCGGGTGCATCCGAACGAACCGCGGCTGGCCTCCGGCCAGGGCGACCGCCCCGATGAAGTTCTCATAGAACGGCTCGAGCACGATCACCTCATCACCGGGGTTCACCGTGGCGAGCAGGGCCAGAGCCAGCGCCTCGCTGGCGCCCACGGTGACCGTGATCTCTGTGTCCGGATCGGCTGGTACGGCGAGCAAGCGGGCGAGCCCGGCGCGCAGCTCTGGATCCCCGGCGGGGTCGGCGTACTGGTTGACGCCCGCGCGCAGCGCGGCACATGCTCCTTCGATAAGCGCGCCCGGCGTGGCCGGCGCGCTGGGGGTGCCTACCGCGAGGTCAACAACATCGCCCCTGGCCCGGCCCTCGCGTAGCAGGGCCACTAGCCCGCCTCGCGGTAGCTGGCCCACCCGCGCGGCGCAGCTGAATCCCGCGTCCCTGGTCGGCGGCCCGGCGCCAGCGCTCATCGACAGGTCCGCGCCGCGGGCCCGTGGCCGGCGGCGCCTCTGCGGATGACCGGCAGCCAGTAGTCCCGCGCCTGCTCGTACCTGGCGATATCACCGTCATGCTGCAATGTCACCGCGATGTCGTCATATCCGTTCAGAATGAGCCACCGGGCCCTGCCGTCAATCTCGAACGGCCAGCACCTGAGGCCGCCCGCAGGGCTGGGTGCCCGCACCTGCTTCTCTTCCAGGTCGACGGTGATCTCCAGCCCGGGATCGGCATCCACGACGTCCATCAGCCCGTTCACCACCTCCTCCGGCAGGACCGTCGTGAGGAGCCCGTTCTTCAGCGCATTACGAGCGAATATGTCCCCGAATCGTGCCGAGGCCACCACGCTGAAGCCGCCATCGCGCAGCGCCCACACCGCGTGCTCGCGCGAGCTGCCGATACCGAAATCGGGACCCGCGAGCAGCACCGTCGCACCCACGCTGGCCGCCCGGTTGAGCACGAAGTCCGGCTCCAGCCGCCAGCGCGCAAAAAGAGCGTCGGCATATCCCGTCTTGGTTACCCGTTTGCAGAACTCGCTGGGGACGATCTGATCAGTGTCAACATTGCTCCGGCGCAGCGCAACCGCGCGCCCGGTGTGCGATGTCAGCGGTCGCACTAGGCCTCCTCTGTTCACTGCAGGTCGCCAGGCGCCGCGAGGTGACCGGCCACAGCCGTCGCGGCGGCTACGGCGGGCGACACCAGGTGGGTGCGTGCCTGCGGCCCTTGACGGCCTGTTCCGCCTGCAGCCGCACTGCCATTGAGCCCGGAACCACCAGCATGCGGACCCCGGCGGCTACCCGCTGCCCCAGCAGTACGGCTGCCGCCACGCGCAGGTCCTCGATCCGCCCGTTGGTACAAGAGCCAAGGAAGACGGTATCGACGCGGATGCTGCGCATGGGCACGCCCGGCATGAGATCCATGTACTCCAGAGCGCGCAGCGCCGCAGCCCGCGTGGCCGGATCGGTGAACGAGTCAGGATCCGGCACTGCGTCGGCCAGCGGGACAGCCTGGCCGGGATTGGTCCCCCACGTGACCATGGGCGTCAGGCCGGAAACGTCAACGACGACCGACGCGTCGAACATTGCTGACTCGTCGCTGCGCAATTCCTGCCAGACAGCGAGCGCATCATCCCATGCGGCACCGCTCGGCGCGTGCGGCCGCGACGCAAGATAGGCATAAGTGGTCTCATCGGGAGCGATTATGCCCGCCCTGGCGCCGGCCTCAATGCTCATGTTGCACAGGGTCATCCGGCCTTCCATCGACAGCCCGCGCACGGGCGCGCCCCGGTACTCGATGAGGTGCCCCTGAGCGCCGTTGGGGCCGACCTGGGCGATCAGCTTCAGCATCAGGTCCTTCGCACCCGCACCGTCGGCTGGCACCCCGGTGAAGTCCACCGCCATCGTCGCCGGG
>JBEKKH010000922.1:0-3939 GCA_050010815.1 Streptosporangiaceae bacterium
GCCCGCTCGGCCGGCGGCTTCGCGCGCCAGCGGCCGTCGGCGTGCGCGGCCTTGGGCGCGCCGATCGCCCGGTCGGCGTCCTCTCGGCCGCCCTTGGCCACGCTGGCCACCAGCTCCTCGGTGGCCGGACTGCGGATCTCGAACCGGTCGCCGGTGTCAACCCAGTCCCCGTCGATCAGCATGGCGTAGCGCCGGACGGTATCCATCCCAGTCCCCTTTCGCGGTTTGACCCACGACGCTAAGCCGGAGCCGACCCGCGGATAACGTGCTCGCGACACGAGGATGGGCCGGTCCCTCGGCCCGGCGGCACAATCGTTGTGCCGCCGTACCAACACCAGGGGGCAGTCTTGATACCGGGGAACGACGACCGCCCAGGCGGCGCGCCAGACAATGAGCAGCGTGACGAATCTGGCTAAGAACCTGACGGACACCACCCGAGCGCACGCCGGCCGGGTGGCCGTGCGGGTGGACAACGCGGCGATGACCTACCGGGCCCTGGACGACGCGAGCGCGCGGGTGGCCGGGCTGCTGCACGATCGTGGCCTCAAACCGGGCGACCGGGTCGGCCTCATGATGCCCAACGTCGCCGAGGTTCCCGTGGTGTACTACGGCGTGCTCCGGGCCGGCGGCGTGGTCGTCCCGATGAACCCGCTGCTGAAGGCCCGCGAGGTCGCCTATTACCTCGGCGACTCCGGGGCCGGGCTGATCTTCGCCTGGCACGCGTTCGCCGATCAGGCCCGGGCCGGCGCGGAGCAGGCCGAGGCGGAATCCATCGTGGTGGACGCGGTCGGCTTCCCCGACCTGCTGGCCTCCGCCACCCCGGACTACCAGGTCGCGGACGCCGGCGACGACGACACCGCGGTGATCCTCTACACCTCGGGCACGACCGGCCACCCGAAGGGCGCCGAGCTCACCCACGGCAACCTCATCAGCAACACCGAGGTGTCGCGCACCGACATCGTCCAGGCCGGCCCGGACGACGTGATCTTCGGCGGGCTCCCGCTGTTCCACGTGTTCGGCCAGACGGTCGCGCTCAACGTCGCGGTGGCGGCCGGGGCGTGCCTGACCCTGCTGCCGCGGTTCGACGCCGAGCACGCCCTGCGGATCGTCTCCGGTCACCGGGTCACCGTCTTCGAAGGCGTGCCGACCATGTACGTGGCGCTGCTGCACCAGGGCGACCGCGCGGACTACGACACCTCCGCGCTGCGGATGTGCATCTCCGGCGGCGCGGCCCTGCCGGTCGAGGTGCTGCACGGGTTCGAGGAGGCGTACGGCGTCCCGGTGCTTGAGGGATACGGCCTGTCGGAGACCTCGCCGGTCGCCTCGTTCAACCACCCCGGCCGCGAGCAAAAGCCCGGCTCGATCGGCACGCCCATCCGGGACGTCCGGATGCGCGTCGTGGACAAAGAAGACCACGAGGTCGGCCTCGGCGAGGTGGGCGAGATCGTGATCCAGGGGCCGAACGTGATGAAGGGCTACTGGCAGCGTCCCGAGGCCACCGCCGAGGCGCTCGCCGACGGCTGGTTCCACACCGGTGACCTGGCCCGGGTCGACGAGGACGGCTACTTCTACATCGTCGACAGGAAAAAGGACCTGATTATCCGCGGCGGCTACAACATCTACCCGCGGGAGATCGAGGAGGTGCTCTACGAGCATCCCGCGGTCGCCGAGGCCGCCGTCATCGGCCTGCCGCATTCGTCCCTGGGGGAAGAGGTCGGGGCCGCGGTGGCGCTCAAGCCGGGGGCCGCCGCCACGCCCGAGGAACTGCGCGACTACGTCAAGGGTCAGGTCGCGGCCTACAAGTACCCCCGGCACGTGTGGATCATGGATTCACTGCCCAAGGGCGCGACGGGCAAGATCCAGAAGCGGGATATCGTCATCCCGGCCGACCTGCCAGGGCGAGCGGCTCGAGGCCTGGTCGGGGGCCCGGCACATCGCCGCCGGTGACCTGCTCAGGGACCAGGCCCGCGCCGGGGGCCTGGTAGGCCGTGAGATCGCCGCCTACCAGGCCCGCGGCGATCTGGTCCCGGACCAGATCGTGCTCGACGTGCTGACCCCGGCCGTGGTCGAGGCGGCCGCCCGCGGCGGGTACATCCTGGACGGCTTCCCGCGGACCCTCCCGCAGGCCACCGCCGCGGCCGACCTCGCGGCCCGGCTCGGCGTGACGCTGGACGCGGCGATCTACCTGCACGCGACCGACGAGGTGCTGACCCGGCGGCTGCTTGACCGGGCCGGCCAGAGCGGGCGCTCCGACGACAAGGCCGACGTGATCAGGCACAGGCTCCAGGTGTTCGCCGAGACCACAGGCTTGCTCGTCCCCTACTACACCGAGCGGGGCATCCTGGTCGCGGTCGACGCCGACCAGCCACCGGACTCCGTCACGGCCGACATCCAGGCCCGGCTGTCCAGCCTCTCGCCGCACCGCACCTAGGCCGGCGTGCCCAGGTCGATCCAGCGCTGGATGAGGTCGACCTGTGCGGCAGGCCACGCGCCATCACAGGGCATCTTGCCGCTGCGCAGGGCGCCCACTATGGCCTGGGCGTGCTCGGCGACATCTGGGTACTCGAAGAGATCAAAGGCCCTGAGCATCGAGTCACGGTCCTTCTGGCGGAACAGGGGTCTGATGTCCTGGGCGAAGCTGAGCTCGCTGCCTTCGCTAGCCGATGCCATGCCGTCTCCTCCGATATCGCAGCAACGTGACCTGACTAGTCTGGCGAAGAAGCGCGGTCAGTTCCAGGTCCACCCGCAGACGTAAACGGGCTCGCCCGGAATGTGTAAGAATCCGCGGGTGGACATCGATAGTCCCGCGGTCGCCGAGCTGGTGGCCGGCGTCGCGGCAGCGGTGAGCCGCCGGGTCGCCGTGGTGTCCGAGGATGTCTACGAGGTCGTGCTGCGGGAAATCCCGGAGTTGCGCGACGACAAGCCGGTGCTCGCCCTGCTGTCCTCCAGCGTCCACAGCAACGTCGGCACCTGCCTGCAGATCCTGCAGCACCAGATAGAGCTGAGCGCCGTCAATGCCCCGGCCGCCTCCCTGGAGTACGCGCGCAGGCGGGCCCAGCGCGGCACGCCACTGACCGCGCTGCTGCGTGCCTACCGGCTCGGGCACACGTGCTTCTCCGACTGGCTCCTGGTGGAACTGGCCCGGCAGGCCGACGACGCCGCGATGATCACCGCCGCCACGCTGGGCATGTCCAAGGTCGTGGCCGGGTACGTCGACCAGACCTCCGAGGAGATCGTCGCGGCCTACACGCGCGAACGGGAGCACTGGCTGCGGAACCGAAGCGCCGCGCGGGCCGCCCGGATCCGGGATCTGCTGTCGGGCGAGCGGGTCAACATGAGCGCGACGGAGGCCACCCTGGGCTACCGGCTGCGCCAGTACCACGTGGGCCTGGTGTGCTGGGCGGGCGACGCGGCGGCCGCCGTCGACAACGTCACCCGGCTGGAGCGCGCGGTCAGCCACGTCGCGGCGGAGCTGGCCTGCTCCGGCGACCCGGTGTTCCTGCCCCGTGACGAATCCAGCGCGTGGGCCTGGCTGCCGCTGGGGATCCGGGACACGTTCGACGCCGCCGGGGCCAGGACGGCCGGCCCGGACGGCGATATCCATCTCGCTTTCGGCGACGCGGTCAAGGGCGTCACGGGCTTCCGGCTGACCCACCGGCAGGCCGTCGCCGCCCAGGCGGTCGCCCTCGCCGCGGGATCGCCCCCGCCGCCGCTGGTGACGTTCAGCGAAGTCGCTCCGGTGGCGATGATGCTCGGCTCGCCGGACTTGCTGCGGGCCTGGGTGCTGGCCACGCTGGGCGGCCTGGCCACCGACGATGAGCCGCACGCCCGGCTGCGTGACACGCTGCTGGTCTTCCTGCAATCCGGGGGCAGCTACAAGGCGACCGCGGAGCAGCTGGTGCTGCATAAGAACACGGTGCAGTACCGGATCCGCAAGGC
>JBEKKH010000923.1:0-3674 GCA_050010815.1 Streptosporangiaceae bacterium
CCCACCCCCCGCCCCGAACGCAGCTCATCCAGAAAGCCGTTCGCCGCCTCCGCCAGCAGCTCCCGCCGAGCCGCCAGGAAATCGGGATAACGCTCGATACGCCACAGCTCCGGGTCCTCCGGTATCCACTGCGAAGCCAGCACCCCAGGATGCTTCGCCTCGACCGCCGGGAAGTAATCCTCCGGCTTACGCTTCCCGATGGCCAGGTTGGCATCCTGCGTAAGGAAGCAGAAGTTGGCCACCGCGTTGACCTGGCTCCGCCCGTACCCAGCCGCGTACAGCACCGCCTTCGGGAAGATGTGGTGAATCTGAAGGCTGGTGAGGTGCCCGAGCAGATGACTGCGCAGCGGCAGGCCACTGCCGAAGTCCCGGGCGCCCCGCACCCGGGTGAGCAGGTACAGCAACGGATAGAACCGCGAGCCCTGGCCGAACCCTTCGAAGTCCTGCCCATCGATGATCAGGTTTCCGCCGCGCCAGCGTTCGAGTGAGGTAATCAGGCCGCCGATACCCGACCGGCTGGCCGTGTCGTAGTCCTGATTGAGCACGGTCTCGGTCGAGCCGGCGAACCGCCCCCACAGCGCGGAGTGGACGTACCAGTACAGGACACGGTCGGTCTCGGCGGAATCTGCGAAGTGGCCACCGCCCTGATGCAGGAGGCGGCAGACGACCGGGAAGGCATACCGGCTCATCAGGACGCGGTTGTGGTCCAGCCCGAGGCGTCCCGCCACGACGTCGAGGAATTGGCCTACATACCTGGCGGAAGCGTCCAGGGCCTGCTGGAAATCTGTTACCTGCACGCTGTCCAGCGAACTGAATTCGGCCCGCCCGGTCGCCACCGCGGTCATATTACGCAGTAGCCAGTCCAGGTTGAAGGAGAATCCTTCCTTCTCCCACATGTCCAGGTGGATTCGCATCGCCGCCCGGGCTTCCGGCCAGTGTGCGCACTTCTTGGCCAGTGCAAGATCACCTTTGGACAGCTTCGTACCGCCGGAGTTGACCCGGTTAAAGATGTCCACCACCACATCGACGGTTTTGTCCTCGCCAGTTATCTTCTCTTCATGAAAGTCGCGCTCGAGCACCTGCCGCAGCCGGGCCAGTCGCTCCATATAAGCGACGATCCGCGGCTGGGTCTCCGGGTGCGCGTTCAGCACGCCGATGTGGTATTCGAGCCCGCGGGTAAACAGGGAGGTGACGTCGACCCACCTCGGATCGTCCCGCATCTTGGCCGGCGCGTAGAACTCGAAGGTCTCGTCCTCCACGTTGAAGCGCAGCCCGGAGAACGCCTTCTCGTCGCCTTGGAAGAAGACAGGCGGCCGTCCGCGTGTGATCCCGTACAGGGATGTAATCCGCTGCTGGCCATCGAGGATCAGCACTCGGAGGGCAGGAGTGGCCGTGGCCTCGCCGCGGACCAGCGAGCCGTCAGCCTGCGTCTCCCAGGTGAGCAGGCCGCCCACCGGGTAGCCGCGGTAGACCGAACGCATGAGCCCGCGTACTTGATCACGGTTCCATACGTAGCCCCGCTGGAACTCGGGCAGCAGGACGCTTCCCGAGTCGATCTGATCAAGAATAGCGGCCAGCTTGGTCACAATTTATCCCCATTCGAGTCCCAGAAGAGCACACCAGTAACATAGCAAATCGTGCCCGCTATCTACTTGACGCGGATCGGACAGTTACGGTGTGCAAAGTCGGACAAATTAATTTAAAAAGAATTTTTCATTCGTTATCGCCCGAATCGCGAAAGGCTTCGTGACGGAATACGCGAGGCTTGAAGAAGGTATACAAAACGCTGTCGAATCGGCAATAACCAAGTTCGCTGAGTATCACCCCGCCGACCTGCTCCTAGAAAAGCCGGAGCACGCGCGGGACGACAGGATCCGCACCATCCCGGTGGACGGCTGCTGGCGCGGCGTCGTGCTGGCCCCCGAGGGCGGCGACACGTACTACCTGGTCACGGTCTTGCCGGGCGATGATGCAAACGCCTACGCCACCAGTCACCGGTTCACCGTCAACCAGGCGCTCGGGGTGCTGGAAGTCCGCGACGAGACCGCTCTCCAGCGGCTGCAGCAGTCCCTGCAGGCGGTCGTCCGCCCGGCGGACAAGCGGCTGTTCGCGGACGTCAGCGACGCCGATCTGACCCGGCTCGGCATCGACCCGCAGCTCCTGCCGGTGGTTCGGCTGCTGATCAGCGAGGCAGATCTGGAGACGCTGCAGACGGCTGTGCCCGAGGCTCAGTACGCCGCGCTGTACGCGTTGGGCTGCGGGATGACCGTCGACGAGGCCTGGGCTGAGGTGGCCCAGCTTCTTCCGGCTGACACACCGTCCGGGCCGGTGGATCCAGGCGATCTAGTCTCCGCTATGGAGCGCACGCCAGGCCAGGTCGCCTTCGCGTCCGGGCAGGATGAGCTGCAGCACATCCTGGCCCACCCGTTCGCCGCGTGGCGTACGTTCCTGCACCCGAGCCAGCGCAAGATCGCCTACCGGGAAAGTTACTCCGGCCCAGCCCAGGTGACGGGAGGTCCAGGAACCGGCAAGACGGTGACCGTCCTGCACCGCGCGGCCTTCCTCGCCGCACGCGCCGCGCCACCAGCCCCAGCCGCGCCACCACCCGCGGCCGCGCAGCTACTGCTGACCACCTTTAACGGCAACCTGGCCGAGGCCCTCCACGCCCAGCTCGACCTGTTGATCCGGGATGCCGACGTGCGCCGCCGGATCGAGGTAGTCAACGTGGACCGGCTGGCCTACAGCATCGTCAAGCAAGCCCGCGGCAGTCCCGTCATCGCGGACGAGCGGGTGCTGCGTACGCGCTGGGCCGAGGCGGCCGCTGACGCCCAGCTGACTTTCACCCCGGCGTTCGGAAAGAACGAGTGGGAGCAGGTCATCCTGGCTCAGGACCTGCGCACCGAGGAGTCGTACCTGACCTGCCTGCGGACCGGCCGGGGCCGGCCGCTCACCAAGGCCCAGCGCAGCCACCTCTGGCAGGCCGCGCAGCGGGTCACCGCCGAGCTCGCCGCCGCTCACGAGTCCACTCACCTGCAGCTGGCCAACGAGGCCACCCACCTGCTCCGGCAGGCGGGAGCACCGCGATACCGGCACATCCTCGTCGATGAGGCCCAGGACCTGCACCCATCCCAGTGGCGGCTGCTCCGCGCCGCCGTGGCACCGGGCCCGGACGACCTGTTCATCGCGGCCGACCCGCACCAGCGCATCTACGACAACAAGGTCTCCCTCGCCAGCCTGCGGATCAGCGTACGGGGACGGAGCCGGCGGCTGTCCCTGAACTACCGGACCACGCAGGAGATCCTGGCCTGGGCGGTGCCGCTGGTCGGGGCGGATCCGGTGGCTGGCCTGGACGGTGAGGCGGATTCCCTGCTCGGCTACCGGTCCCCGATGCACGGCTCTCGCCCGCAACTACGGGTAACGGCCACCCGGGCCGAGGAATTCAAACTTCTGGCCGAACGGCTTCGCTCCTGGCTGGCCACCGGCATCGAGCCACCCGCCATCGGCGTGGCGGCCCGGTCGGCCAGCCTGGTGCGCGAGGCACGCGAGGCGCTGAAGGCCAACGGGATCACGACGGGCTCGCTGAGCAGCCGCGGTAGCACACAGGGAGTCCGGGCCGGCACGATGCACGCGATGAAGGGCCTGGAGTTCCAGGCCGTCGCGGTCATCGGCGTCGA
>JBEKKH010000924.1:0-3458 GCA_050010815.1 Streptosporangiaceae bacterium
AGTTGATCATGGCTCTCCCGGATGGTCCGTGAAGATGCGCTATTTGTACCAGTTCTGACCCCTAGAGAATCGCTGGCATGCAATGACGAATCTTCGATGTCGCGCGGCCATCGCCGTCGGCTCCGCGACAGCCGGCAAGCCCCAGGCAGCCAGGCTGAGCAATCTTCAATGACAAAAAGGAATGTTCGCTGCCACGGGACAATCGGGCACGCCGCAAGAACCTCTCTACGGAGCCCGAGTGGGTTCAACCGATGGTCTCAACGTCACGGCAGTTTACTCACATGCCGATGTAAGTGAGATATCCCAAATGCCGAAGTGGTGCGGCCATCACTTGGTCAAATGCAAGGAGGCCACCGGGAGGATCACGCAGCGAGGATCTCAGCCGCCGGCCAGCTGGATCGATTAATCGAGCCATTGTTCAGAAGGCCGGCGCTTAATCCAGAACGGACGCCGGCTCCCGGCGTTCGAAGCCGTGGAATTCGCGCTGGGTAATCCAGCTGGCGGCTTGACGGTAGAAGAGGGGGCAGGGCGCGAGGGTGACCGGCCTGAAGCGGCGCCGGAAAGTGCGCTGACGCCGGTTCCGGCAATCTCGGAGAGGGCTGTCTGCGACCGTCTGCGTATGGTTATCTTCGGCAGCGGGTCAGCGAGCGCGCACGCATGGTCACCGACGGTCTGCGGGTGTGCCGGGCGCGCCGCGATGTCACCAGACCTCCGTTTCGAAGTGAAAGAGCTGGGCGAGATCGATATGGTGTCTATGGCGCTCGTGGCCGCGATCGACACCGGACTGCTGGAACCGCCGGACGCCGGCACCGGGTCCTGGTTGCAGCAGGGGCCCCGGCAGCCGGACCTGCTATGGATCGTGGCGAGTTGGCAGGAGCGCGACCTGGTACCGCGGGACGTGGCACCCGGGTTCGCCGCGCGCTCGCTGCGCGTGTGGCGGGCCAGCCAGGACGCGGTGCGCGACTGGCGGCCATCGCCGTACACCGGGCCGGCCGACGTCTTCGGCCTGCCGCCGGCCATGGCCCTGCCGGCGACGGCTGTCCAGCGCAGGCACGAGTGCGGTACGGACGAGCGCCTGGCCGGCATGCTCCGCGAGCTGCTGGCTGACTAGTGATGAGCATCGGAACCGAGACCGGTCAGCGCCGCCGGCGGCGCGTGCGGCTGACCCTGTTGCGGTCGGTCCGGGTCGAGTTCACCGGGGAGCGGGCCGGCGAGGGACCGCTCACCTTGGGCCAGCTCAACGTCTACGCATGGGTGAGCGGGACGGTGGACGATCTCTACGCGATCCTGCGCGCCGAACTCCCGGGGCCGGGCGTGGTCTCTGTCGATGACGTGGCCGGGGCGGCCGCGGTGCTGATCGCGCGGCATGAGAGCCTGCGCACCACCTATGTGCCCGGCTTTGTGCCCGGCGAGCCGCCGCGTCAGCGGGTCGCGGCGGCCGGCGTCCAGCTGCTGGAAGTCTGTTCGCTCGGCGAGGGACAGTGGGGACCGCAGGACCGCCCCGCGGTAGGCCGCGGTAGGCGAGGCGCTCGTCCGGTGGCTGCGCGAGTCACCCGATCCGGGACGGCGTCCGGTGCGCATGGCGGTGGCCATCGCTCCCGGCGCGGGCGACCGGGTCATCGCGTGCGCCGCCCGGTTCTCGCACCTGGCGGTGGACCACGGCGCAATCGAGATCCTCAAGCGCGACTTCGCCGGGCTGCTTGGCGATCCCGCGCGACGGCCGGCCGGCCGACCCGGCCACCAGCCGCTGGACCAGGCCGGGCTGGAGGCGACGCCGGCCGAGCGGCGCCGGGCCGACGCGGCCCTGGACCACATGCGGGAGCAGTCGCGGCGGATCCCGCACTGCCTGTACGCGTTGCCGGGCGCCCGGACTGCCGGTGAGTCGCTGGTGGTGGAGCTGTCATCGGTGGCCGCCGCGATGGCCGTGCGGCGGGTGGCGGCGCGCACCCGGACCAGCCGGTCCAGCATCGTGCTCGCGGCCATCTGCGCCGTGGTCGCCCGCCGCACAGGCTACAGCGAGCTGGTGTTCCCCCTGGTGTCCAGCAACCGTTTCGAGCGCCACCTGGTGAACTACGTCGGCTCCGTGGCCGAGGTCCCCATCGCCACCGTCGAGATCGCCGGGAGAAGTTTCGACGAGCTAGCCGGCCACACCTGGACCACGGTGATGGAGGCGAGCCGGCACGCCAGGTACGACGCGGTCAAGCGGGCCGCCATGGCCGAACTGATCGAGCACGAACGGGGCCTGCGCTTGGTCTACGACCCGATGTTCAACAGCCTTGTCCCTGAGTCGTGGTCCGGACTGACCGCGGGCGTCGGGTTCGGGCCCGAGGAGATCGACGTCGCGCTCGCCCGGACTGAGCTGCGGTGGCGCCCGATGCCAGTCAGCGGAAATCCGATCCAGTTCAGTCTCAACCAGATCGACGGCTGCCTGCGGATGGACGTGTGGAACGCCGACGCCGGCCTGCTGCCGCGGGCCGAACTGGAGTCGGTGCTGCTGGCCGTCGAACGGCTGCTGGTGGCGGCCGCGCACGGTGACGTGGCCGGCGGCCGGATACCCGAAGTCATCGGGCTGGAACCTCTCGCCACCCCGGACCGGATGCTGGTCGACTACTGCTGGGTCGAGGCGGCCGACGTGCAGCGCTTGGTGGAGGACGCCGTCGCGCCCGCGGCGGCCAGTGTCTTCGCGTCGGCCGGCGGCCGCCCGCTGGTGGCCTGCCTGGCCGCCACCGGCGCCGTCCGCACGCCGGAACAGGCGCACGCCCGCTGCATGGCCGTCCTCGCGCACCACCCGACGGCCATCACCCCGCGCTATTACGTCATCTGCCGCACCGCGCCGTCCGACCCCGCCGACCCCGCCGCCTGGCCCGCACCCCTGGCGGCCGGCACCGGTCGCGCCCGAATCCGCTAAGCGGTGTCTGCTGGGCTCGAAGCAGCCTCAAGGCCCGTCACTGGTCGTGACGGTAGCCCCGTACAGGGCCCACATCAGGTTGGCACCCTCCGTACACCACTGGTCACCCTTCCGCGTCTCCGTAGCGGGAGAGCGCGGACGTCTGTGCCGTGCGGGGAGGGAAGTTCCAGTAGCTATTCAGCCTGAGTGCCTGGGGGTGCGTGACCGGGCGTAGAGGGCTGGCGGGGCCGCGGGGTTAGGCTGGTTTCTGATCTTTGGTGAGCCGGCTCGGCGTGTCGTGCTGGTCACGGAACCGCTTTCCTGCACCTGAAGAAAACGCTCCGCGGCGCCCGCCGTATCCTGCGCGGCAAGTCCGTGATCCTGGCCCGGCAGGAAGCCTCGGCATTCCTCCTCGTGCACAACATGATCGCCGCCGTTGCGGCCCGCGCCGCCGCCCTGGCCGGCATCGACCCGGACCTGATCCCGTTCACCGCCGTGCTCGGCCTCGTCCGAGCCGGCATCCACGCCGAAACCCGCTGCGGGCACTGCGGGAAACTCCCCGCCGGCCCCC
>JBEKKH010000925.1:0-2614 GCA_050010815.1 Streptosporangiaceae bacterium
GGCGGCATCCGGTACGTGACCGGCGAGCCGGACCGGGCCCCGTCCCGGACCGGGATCTCGCTGGGCGACTCGCTGGCCGCGACGTTCGCGGCCGTGGGCACGATCCTGGCCCTCTACGCCCGCGACCGGACCGGACGGGGACAGGTGGTGGACTCGGCCATCTACGAGGCCGTGCTGGCCCTGATGGAATCCGTGCTGCCCGAGTGGGAGCTGGCCGGCTACCAGCGGCAGCGCACCGGCTCGGTGCTCCCCGGTGTGTCGCCGTCCAACGTGTACCCGGCGGCCGACGGCGGCGACGTGCTGATCGGGGCGAACCGCGACACCGTCTTCAGCCGCCTGGTCACGGCCATGGGCCGGCCCGACCTGGCCATCGACCCTCGGTATGCCACCCACGAGACCCGGGGAGAGCGGCAGGCCGAGGTGGACCAGCTGATCTCGGACTGGACCTCGACCCTGGACACCGACCGGCTGCTCGAGGTGCTGGCCGAGGCGGGCGTGCCGGCCAGCCGGATCTACCAGACCCGGGAGCCGGATCTACCAGACCCGGGACATGTTCGACGACCCGCAGTTCCGGGCGCGCCAGGCCATCTTGCACCTGACCCACGACAAGCTGGGCTCGTTCCCGGTCCAGGCCGTGGTGCCCCGGCTGTCCGACACCCCGGGCACGGTGCGCACGCTCGGGCCCGAACTCGGGCAGCACAACCAGGAGATCTACGGCAGCCTGCTCGGCCTCGACCCCGACCGGCTGGCGGAGCTGCGATCGAGGGGGATCATATGAGCGGCGAGCCGGTACCTGGCGGCGTGACCATCGTCGAGGTGTCACCGCGCGACGGCCTGCAGAACGACCCCGGCGAGCTGTCCACCGAGCAGAAGATCGAGCTGGCCGCCCGGGCTTACCAGGCCGGGCTGCGGCGCATCGAGGTCACCAGCTTCGTCAGCCCGCGGGCCGTGCCCAAGCTGAGCGACGCCGAGCGCGTCGTGGCCGGCCTGAAGGAACGCGACCTGGCCGGGCTGTCCATGATCGGGCTCGTGGTGAACGAGCGCGGGGTCGGGCGGGCCGCCGCCGCCGGGGTTGACGAGATCAACGTGATCGTGGTGGTCTCCGAGCCGTTCAGCCAGCGTAACCAGGGCATGAGCGTGGCCGGGGCCATGGCCCAGCTGCCCGACCTGCTGGCCGCGGGCCGGGCGGCGGGCCTGCGGACCACCGTGACCGTCGGGACCGCCTTCGGCTGCCCGTTCAGCGGGGAGATCGACCCGGCCCAGGTGAGCGACCTGGCGGCCGGCATCGCGGCGGCCGGACCCGACGAGATCGCGCTGGCCGACACCATCGGGGTGGCCGGGCCCACCGACGTGACCGAGCGGTTCGCCGCGATCCGGGCGGTGGTGCCGGCCGCCACCGGGCTGCGCGCGCACTTCCACGACACCCGGCGGACGGGTATGGCCAACGCGGCCGCGGCCGTGGCCGCCGGGGTCACCTCGCTGGACGCCAGCCTGGGCGGCATCGGCGGCTGCCCGTTCGCCCCGCGGGCCACCGGCAACATCGCCACCGAGGACCTGGCGTACCTGCTGGGCCGGATGAAGGTCCCGGGGATGCTCAGCCGCGCGGGCGCGTTTCCGTCCTGAGCGCGGCCGGCCGGCGCGGCCCGAGCTCCGCCACGGCCAGCTCGCCCGCTGCGTACCGGGCGCGCAGCAGCCGCTTGTCGTACTTGCCGACGCTGGTGCGCGGGATGGCCTCGGCGAACACCCAGCGCTCGGGCAGCCACCAGCGGGCGACCCGGCCGTCGAGCCAGTCCCGCAGCCCCTCGGCCGTGACCGTGGCCCCCGCCTGCGTGGTCACGACCACGCAGGGCCGCTCGCCCCAGCGCTCGTCCGGGACCCCGATGACGACCGCCTCGATGACCTCAGGGTGCGCCGCCACCTCGGCCTCCAGGCCAATCGAGGAGATCCACTCGCCGCCGGACTTGACCGCGTCCTTGGCCCGGTCGGTCAGCCGGACGTAGCCGTCCGGGTCGACGGTGCCGATGTCGCCGGTGCGCAGCCACCCGTCGTGGAACTTGGCCGGGTCGGCGTCGGACAGGTAGCTGGCGGCGATCCACGGGCCGCGCAGCTCGATCTCGCCGATGCTGCGGCCGTCGTGCGGCACGCGGCTGCCGCCCTCCAGGGAGACCAGCTGCAGCTCGACCCCGGGCAGGATCCGGCCCTGGCTGAGCGAGTCCTCCAGCGCCTCGCGGCCGATGTGGCCGCGGCGCGGCCGGGCCAGCGTGACCAGAGGCGAGGTCTCGGTCATGCCCCAGCCCTGGATGAGCGCGATGTCGTACTCGTCGCGGAGCTCCTGCATCAGCGACCGCGGCGTCGCCGACCCGCCGACGACCACGCGGGAGATCGAGGAGACGTCGGCGTCCGGATGCTCGCGCAGGTAGCGCAGGACGTCGATCCAGATGGTGGGCACACCGTTGACGAAGGTCGGCCGTTCCCGCTCCATCATCGGCACCAGCTGGTCCGGCTTGAGGAACCGGTGCGGCAGGATCAGGTCCCCGCCGCACCAGAAGGTGGCGTGCGGATAGCCCCACGCGTTGGCGTGGAACATGGGCACCACGATCATCCCGCGGTCGTT